>JAJFGD010000080.1 GCA_021776315.1 Hyphococcus sp.
AGGGTGCGATTGTTAAAAACTCCGGGACACTTAACACTTCACTACCGGGTTCGTTTTATGTCGTCACCATCCTGAAAGAAAAACTAAACGCCCCGGTTGAACTCACTTTCTATTATGCCGATGAAACAACTGAGACTGTCACAACAGATAGTCGTGCATTGATTTTAGATGCGGCCCAGCAGGCAAATGCGGATCTGTGGCTTGATGGCTCGTTGGTTAAATCATTCCGCGTTGAGGCCCCGGCAATCCCCCATGTCACCATTCGATATGATGTGCGCATCTATCGTGACCGTGATGTTCGATTGAGTGTTGGCTTTATCAATGAGAAGTCTTTCGCGCCGGGGCGACGAGATTCTGTTTATGATGTACGCATCGGTGATGCGTTTTCCGTCGACCAACTTCCTCACCACCGTGCCGCAAATTGGCGGCGCGTCTTTTGGATGGGTCAACAGCCGCAGCCCCACATCATACACGACATTGAAACGCTCATCGCTTCAAACGCGATTGTGCCCTTAGACACGTCTATTGCTGTTGATGCTGAAATCATCGCCAATAGAGATGCAAGGCTTCGCAATTTGCCGCCTTTTTCACCAGCCTCGATTGAACGGTATATGCCTATGACGGGTGGGCGCCCTGATATTGGACCCTATCCGCAATGGACATCACACTATCTCACGGCCCAGACGGAAGCGGCAAAACGTGTCATGCTCGCCAATGCAAACGCTGCCGGTGCCATTCCTTGGCATTTTGCCGATGATGAAACAGGCGCACCCGTCTCAATTGAACGTCGTCCAAAATTTTGGGCGGAAGAGCGCGGCCGAAAAACCCAGTATATTCCAGACCGTCCCCACCAAGATATTTTTGCGTCATCTGATGGCGGTTGGACACCTGACCAGTCACACAGACCGGCGCTCACGGCCGTCCCTTATCTTGTGACCGGTGATCGCTATTTCGCCGATGAACTTGCCATGCAAGCGGCTTGGTCGGTTTTTGGTCGGTGGCCGGATTTGCGCGAAGGTACCTTGAAATCCATCGACATCGAACAGGTTCGTGAATCCGCATGGTCACTTCGCGATCTATCGGATGCCGCATTTTTATTACCCGATGCCAATCCGTCGAAAGGATATTTGAACCGCGTTGTGGCGGAAAACCTAAGGCTCGCCAAAGAGAAATATATCGATGACGATGCCATGGCGGCGGCCGGTGAACTTGAAGGGTTTTTTGAAGAATATATCGGGCGAGAGCCGGAACGGATCAGCCCTTGGCAAAATGACTATTTTGCGATCAGCCTTTGGCTTAGTGCACGGCGTGGCGACAAAAACGCCGAAGCGCTATTGCAGTGGAGTGCAAACTTTCACGCGCGCCGCTTTATCGATCCGGGGTTTAATGTTGATTTTGGGGCGTCCTATCAATTCCCCGCAAAAGACCGCCAATCGCAAATCCCTGTTGCCACTTGGAAAGAGCTGGAAACAAAAATTCGCATTCAAAATCCGTCTAGGGAATCCCTTGAAGGGTATCCAGGGCTCGCAAGTGGATATGTTGGCTCTGCCTATGCGGCACTAACAGGCATCACGTCACAAACACAATCGCCGATCGCCTTTGAAGCGCTGGCGGTGTTGATGCGCAAATCGAAAAACTACATGTTGTGGGTAGAAAGCGCGAATGGCGGTGTTTACCGAAACAATAATTTCATCTTCGCTGTCACGGCGCCCAATGGCGCATCATATTCACGCCAAGACATTAAATGGGGCAACAAAGCAGACGATGAAGGCAATATCGTCATCGGCAATAATGGCGGAGAAGCGCTTTCTGGCAAATCAGCGAACGACGCTTTGTTTGGCCTTGATGGCGATGATCAAATCTCAGCGGGCCCCGGAAATGACTACATCAACGGTGGTCCAGGAAATGATATATTATCCGGCGGTGATGGCAGCGATATTTTTGCCTTTACGCCACTCACTGGCGGCACTGATCGCATCACTGATTTCGACCCTGCCGAGGACAAAATTCACCTCTTTACAGGTACAAAACTCAGCACAGCTGAGGCCCAATTCCAGGTTACAGAACAACAAGATGGCACCCATGTGACATTCACAAATGGAGGAGCGAGCATTGTTTTGGAGGGGATCGACGACTCGCCTGGTTTACAAGGGACAATCGTAAAATTCTAATCAATTATTAGCGATGAAATGCGCTTGACTGGGGTGGAGATGAGCGCTCTATTCCCGCCTGCGACCTTTGTTTTGGCCGACCTTGATAAAGACTTGCCTTCGGCCGGCCTCCAGGATCCCAAGACATGGTTGCCTACCGGGCGTACAACTTGTGCGCTCACTACGCCATGAAAGGAGATTCTCAACGATGGCATCAGGAACTGTAAAATGGTTCAACCCTACGAAGGGTTTTGGATTTATCGAACCAGACGAAGGCGGCAAAGACGTCTTTGTACACATTACAGCTGTTCAAGCTGCCGGCCTACAAGGGTTGGACGATGGACAAAAAGTCTCTTACGAGCTTGCCGAAGAACGCGGCAAAACATCTGCGGCGAATTTAAAAGTTACCTAATTCGACGATCGTGTTTTGTGGGCAAATTGGAGTTCCAACTGCCTGGCAAAACACAAGAGTCGAACATCAAGAGCATTCCCGTCAATCATTGTGATACGAAATTGCTCTTGACGAAAACTCTTTTACACTCTGCTAACGCCGGCGATTTCGCCGGCGTTTTCTTTTGCGCGTCATTCGACGTTTACTCGGCTCAGTCACCGTCTTTTTGAAAGGCGATCACCTTGGTCAAAAACGCAACCTTATCGTTGACCCGTTTCAACCCATACTGCCCCATCAATGCTTCAAGGTCGGTACGACAAAAACTGTCATAATAAGGCTCGTGAAAACCGCGCGGGAAATTCTCCAGCAGGATATCAAATCCAGGCTCATCCCCAAATTGGATAGTATCCGTTAAAATGAATGTGCCGCCCGGTTTTAGCAATCGCGCAATCTCTGCGGCGACAGTCGCGCGCGCGCGCGGCGGCAGCTCATGGAACAAATAGACCGCGGTCACGACGTCATAGGCATTGCCAGCAAGCCCTGTATCCTCTGCATTGGCTTGGACAAAATCGACATTCTTCCATCGCCCCATACTGGCGCGGGTTTTGTTCAAATAGGCGGGCGAGAGATCAAGCGCCGTCACATTTAGGGCTGGCCAATTTTCTTTGACGGTATCCAAAAATGTTCCAGTGCCCGAACCCAGATCCAATAATTTTGCCTGGGTGATATCATGGCCCGACAGAGCCGCGCGGATAAATGGTAGTGATTGGCGTCGCATTGGTCCGGCCACCCCGGTGAACAAGGTCTCTACTTGCATATCGTATCGGTCGGCTGAATCGTCGCTTAGCCAACCATCGGTCTGATAGTGAAAATTCTGTAGAAAATAACGCGGATATTTTTCTCTATGGGTCTCGGTCAAAACTTCTGAATGAGCATGGTCATGTTTGCGTCGCGCCACTTTCTCCGCATCACGCAGATAATCGCGGCTTTGACGCCAAAGATGTGAAAAAGAAGGCGGGCGACGTAATTCTCCGGGAAATTTATAGACGCCCGTTGCGATATTTTTCCAATCATCGCGAAATAATTCGCGAAAGGATGTTTTTAAACGGTCTCGATCCAATGGTCCGAATTTCTCGGCGTAGGGCGCACTTCCCGGGTCAGTTAAGGGGCCCATCACGCGACGCCCGTAAGCGTAATGCCCAGTAAACCAAACAACCCGCGCTAGCTGAGACGCACTATAAGCGGCGCGTTTAGCACCATTGGTCAGTGATGCGATTGCTGGGGCCATTCCGGTCAGCCTTTCGTGAAAATCCCGACAAGCTCTACATGGGGAGCATAAACGAACTGATCAACGGGGGTCACCTGCGACAAGGCGTATCCGCCATCGCGCAAAATCGCTGCATCGCGGGCAAAGCTTGTGGGGTTACAGGAAACACCAACGACCCTTGGGACATCGGACGCGGCAATTTCTGCCGCTTGCATTTGCGCCCCTGACCTTGGCGGATCAAAAATAACCGCATCAAAAGGCTTTAGTTCCTTGGCCATTACAGGACGATCAAACAAATTTTGAACATGGGTTTTAAGTGGATGCTTTATCGGAACCGTGCGGGTGGCCGCATCTAACGCGGAAATCGCAGCCTGGTCCGCATCAAAGGCATCGACGGCTGCACTGTGCGATACTGGCAGCGAGAAAGTGCCGATACCGGAAAACAGATCCGCCACATGACGCGCGCCGGTAATTGCTTTTTCAACCGCGCTGATCAATGCAGCTTCACCTTCAAGGCTTGCTTGTAAAAACGCACCTGGCGGCACCAAAACAGGCACACCACCAAGAGAGACTCGCGGCACCTCAACATTCGCGAGTAGTGCATCGTCGACTGATAACCGAATGATACGCGTTGCTGTCAGAGCCGTCGTCAGGCTTTGCATTTCACGCCCCGACAAATCATCAGCCGCATCACCACCAATAAGACAAGCGTCAACACCATTATCACAATGGTTCACAGTCATATCAAAGCTACGCCATCGTTCAGGCGTCGCGCGGGCCACTGTTTTTAACGCTGGCAACACTTTTTGAAGGGCGGGGTCGAGAACAACGCAGCTTTCAATTTCTTCGATTTGTTCGGATCCACGCTGATTAAATCCAAAAATCAAACCAGCTGAAGTTCTACGCACTGCGAAACGCGCCCGGCGGCGACTATTCGCAGCGCAAGTGATCAGTGGGCCAACCAAATCTTCGTCAAACTCCTCCCGGCGGAGTGCATCGACAACAAGGTGACGTTTCCAATCATGGTAGAAACTTTCCTCCACATGCTGCAAAGCGCAACCACCACAAATGCCAAAATGTGGACAAGGCGGGGTTGTTCTCGTCTGGCCAGGTTTAATGATGGCGTCAATTTTTCCGCGATTGCCACTAATACTGGCATCGATTACGTCACCGGGAACGCTATAGGGCACAAAAACCTTCGTACCCTCACGCGTCGCAACACCATCACCGCGCGCACCGATCATCTCGATCGAGAGGTCTGCTTTGATGCTCGGTGGCGCGCGCCGGGGCTTGCGCGATCTATGACGTTTTCGTTGCGCCAATGAAAAACTCCAGGTTGCCGTCACCACCCTCTATCGGGCTTGGCCGGTAGCCGGTTGATCGCCAGCCGGTTTGCTGATTGATCCAGGCCGCAATGTCTTCGCACACACCGATGCTATTGTCGTCACCTGGTTTCACAATTCCACCTTTTCCGATTTGCGCCTTTCCGACTTCAAACTGAGGTTTGATCAAAGCCACAAGCTGTGCGCCAATTTGGGCCAGGGCCAACACGGGCGGCAACGCCTTTTTCAAGCTGATAAAACTCACGTCACAAACGATAAACTCAATTGGTTCCGCTATAAGCGCCGTTGAAAGGTCCTTCGCATGGGTTTTTTCGAGATTGATCACGCGGGCGTCAGCCAAAATTTTCTCATGCAGCTGTCCTTGCCCCACATCCACTGCATAGATCTTCGCCGCACCAAGACCCAACAACACGTCACAAAAGCCACCGGTGGAGGCCCCAAGGTCGAGGCAAATCTTTCCCGACGGATCAACATCCATGGCCTTCAACGTTTGATCTAGTTTCATCCCCCCACGAGAGACAAAAGGATGGACATCCCCATCGACTTGGACATCGGCACCTTTAGGCACTTTTCGGGCAGGCTTGTCAGCAACCTGACCTGCCACCCGCACAAGCCCCGCGGCGACAGCGGCTTGTGCCCGTGCGCGGCTTGGGAACAATCCATTCTCAATGAGATACTGATCTAGGCGCATGGAGTTTCGCGGTTCATTTCATGGTTTCGTTATGGCAGCGACCCATCGCGCCAACCCGGCATATGAGTATGGTTCAACGATAGCAATTTTTGAGTATAGCTTTCTTGTAAGCCACCAACAATATTACCCAATTCATGCGCGGCCCGCCGCGCCATTGAATTCCGCTTCCTGAAAATCAAAAATTTAGCGAAAACACAACTGCCCTCAATAGAGGCCGCGCACCCCTTGTTGGATCGCAGTTAAAATCTCATCAAGTGTCTGGGTTTGACTACGAAGAAGACGTCGCGATTCTGTAATCTGTTGGGTCATCCATTCATCGCGGGCCTCTGCCCGCTTGAACTCTTTGACAATAAAATCCAGCTGCCGCTCAACCAACAAGCGCAATTCACACACATCATTTTCAAGTTTTTCGAAAGGTCGTGTTTCAGAGTTTTGGTTTTCAAAATCTGAGTTTTCTAAATCTGAGTATTTTGAGCCTGGGTTTTCTGAGTCTGGTTTTTCTGAATCTGGTTTTTCTGAATCTGGGTTTTTGTTCATGATTTCGACTTCAATCACTGTGACCCCCAACATGTTTGAAGCTAAGCAGTGACGTTATTAAGTCAATCGGAATTTCCGGTTAGTGATTTCACAATCCGGTTACCGGCTACCGGTTAAAATCAATTTGCACAATCAAGTGACATTCCCAGTCGATTTTTTTCAAATCAAATTCCTGGCTGGGATTAAACTGTTTGGCGATCCATTTAGTTGCCGTTTGACCCGCGCAAATTTTGACCATGATTTCTTTTTGCATGTCGTCTTGCCCATCACGACGAACGAACACGGCTTCTTCCCCAATCTGGGGTTGCCTATACGGGTGCACCCAAATCAATTCACCAGGATTAATCCGCGGCACCATGCTGTTTGTGGCAACATAGAACCCATATAGGTCATTCACCTCTGCCCATCGACCAGGCTTTTGCCGAGTTTCAATAATGTTTTTGAAATTTAGTCTTTGTTCGGCCAGGCCTAATCCACGGTCTTGCTCACTGGCAAAAATAGAACCCACAACCTTGCGACGGGCCGTCGTGCTGAGCGAAACTTCCGACGCCAAGCGCGGATCATATGGACGGCGTGGATCGTCAACACCACCAAGCTCTAACCAATGAACGCTGACACCAAGCGAGGATGCAATTTTTTCAACGATGTTTCGACGCGGTGCGGTCTCACCGGTTTCCCATTCAGCAACTGCCGATTGCGAACGTCCCACATATTTGGCCAGGTCTGCCTGAGACAGCCCCGCTTCTTTTCTGGCATGTTTTATGCGCTCGCCGATACTCATGACGATTTTCTGTCAGTGCCCACCGGTAAAATCTATCCGGATTTTCCGATCATTAACCGGTTCACCGGCTTTTGATAGAGCACAAAGCCAAGCACATTTTTGTACTTGGCTTTGTCGTAATCATCCAAATGATAAGCAGCACGCGCGTTGACGGCAAAATTAGCCGCGCAAATTCACGACATTTGATTCCATACCCAGTGCCTGACGCGCTCGCTCGACAATATCGGCAGCATTTAGTTTTGCCGTATCATACATTTTCGCAGGGCTATCGTGATCCTGGAAAATGTCTGGCAATGTCATGGTACGGACTTTCAAGCCACCATCCAAAACACCTTGGTCCGAAAGATAGTGCAACACGAATGCACCAAACCCACCAACGGAGCCTTCTTCAATCGTCACCAACACTTCGTGATTTTTGACCAATTGCATAATCAAATCATGATCGAGTGGTTTTGCAAAACGTGCATCAGCAACCGTTGTCGACAGCCCTTGAGATTCAAGTGTGTCGGCCGCTTTCAACGCTTCAGCCAATCGGCCACCATAGGCGAGTAGGGCCACTTTCGTCCCTTCGCGAACAATGCGGCCCTTACCAATTTCCAAAACCGTCCCGCGTTCGGGAAGATCAAGGCCAACCCCTTCACCGCGAGGGTAACGGAATGCAATCGGTCCCTCATCAAACGCAACGGCCGTTGCTGTCATATGCATCAATTCGGCTTCATCACCTGCGGCCATGAGCACCATGTTCGGAATACAACCGAGATAGGCAACATCAAAAGCACCCGCATGGGTTTGCCCATCGGCACCGACAAGACCGGCCCGGTCCATTGGGAAGCGCACGGGCAATTTCTGGATCGCCACATCATGCACCACAGAATCATAAGCGCGCTGAAGGAAGGTTGAATAGATCGCAGCGAAAGGACGCATGCCATCGCCAGCAAGTCCCGCCGCAAACGTCACCGCATGTTGCTCAGCGATCCCGACGTCATAACAGCGATCAGGATAAGCATCAGCGAACATATCAAGTGATGTACCAGATGGCATCGCTGCTGTGACACCAACAATCTTGTCATCTGTCTCAGCTTCTTTGATCAGCGCTTTGGCAAAGACCTTTTGATAGGCCGGTGCGTTTGGTGTGCCTTTTTTCTGTTTACCAGAGACAACATCAAATTTTGCAACACCGTGATATTTGTCAGCAGCTTCTTCAGCGGGTGCATAGCCAGCGCCTTTGCGTGTCACTACATGAACGAGCACTGGCCCCTCTTTCATGTCACGTACATTTTCAAGAACCGGCACCAGATGGTCCATATTGTGACCATCAATTGGGCCCACATAGTAAAAGCCAAGTTCTTCGAACAATGTGCCGCCAGCAACCATACCACGACCATATTCTTCGGCCTTAGCGAGCTTTTCATAAATCGCTCGCGGTAGGCGCTTAGACAGTTGCTTCGAGAAGCGGCGGAAACCTTGATACACTCCGGAAGAGGAGGCACGCGCCAAATAAGCACTCATCGCGCCAACAGGAGGTGCGATAGACATGTCATTGTCATTCAAGATGACAACCATTTTTGATTTCAAATGCCCAGCATTGTTGAGGCCTTCATAAGCCATACCAGCGGACATGGATCCGTCGCCGATCACCGCAATCGATGTTGTATCTTTGTTCAAATGCCGTGACGCTTCAGCAAAACCTGTTGCGGCTGAAATTGATGTCGCCGCATGGGCTGCACCGAAAGGATCATATTCACTTTCGGAACGCTTGGTGAAACCAGAAAGCCCACCGCCCTGGCGAAGCGTACGGATACGATCGCGACGACCGGTCAAAATCTTGTGCGGATAACATTGGTGCCCAACATCCCAGACCAAACGATCATCAGGTGTATTGAAGACATAGTGGATTGCCGCTGTCAGCTCGACCACGCCAAGGCCCGACCCCAAATGTCCGCCGGTCACAGAGACCGCATCAATCATTTCCGCACGCAATTCATCGGCGAGCTGGCGCAGCTGGCTTTTTTCAAGCTTTCGCAGATCAGCAGGCGTATTGATGGTGTCCAATAGCGGTGTTTCTAAAGTCACGGGTGACCCCCTTCAGGTAAGCAATCATATAAAACGTGCGCGCTCCGGCCTTATATTGGCGAGTTCGCTGCAACGCGGCAGTCGCCCTTTCTACCGCCTTGGGGAGAATTCTCCACCCCTTTTTTGGGGAAATCGCGCCCCCAACATGTTGATTTACCATCAATTGTGGCTTTGGCCCCACCCAGGAACCTGGATTCACCCATTATGCTAGGGTAGATGCAACGATAAAAAGCGCCTGAAATCAGGGCGTAAAGTATGATGGCGTAAGGGGAGCATTTTGGATATTTCGGCGCGGGCACCCGCATTTCCTTTGATCGTCACGGCTATTTTTCTCCTGGCAACCGCCCCTTCATTGGTCCAGGCCCAGACCGATGCGGTCGACGCTGGCGAAGTCACGCCACCCGATTCAACCGTTATTTATGATCAGGCCTATTTTGCCCCACTTGGGCCGGTCACGCTCGAAGATATGATCCGCAATATCCCCGGCGGGATTTCTTTGCTGAGCTCCCTTCGGCGCGGGTCTGGCGATCGTGGCTTTGGTTCTGACGGCCCGCCTTTGCTGATCGACGGACGACGCATGAGCGGCAAATCCAACGATATCCTGACCCGGCTAGCCCGCATTCCCGCCGACCAAGTGGAGCGAATTGAGCTGATCCGCGGCAACGCAGAAGGCCTCGATATTCGAAGTGACGGCGTCATCTACAATGTGATCTTGAAGCAAAGCAGCGGCAGCACGTCGTCAAATTTTATTGATGCGCGC
>JAJFGD010000009.1 GCA_021776315.1 Hyphococcus sp.
CCCATCCACACCTAATGTGGATCGCGCTGGCTTTGGGTCTGGCAATGCCGCCGCATAGGCTTCATTCATGTCGCCATATTGTGTCATATCGTCCAAAAACACGGTGCACTTGACGATTTCGCTCAGGCTGGATTCAAGAGCCGTCAGCGTCGCCTCAAAATTTTCAAAGATTTTCATTGTCTCAGCGGTAACGCCACCCTCGACAAGGGTCATTGTTTCATAGTCAACGCCGATTTCTCCCGAAAGATAGATTGTGTCACCAGAGACAACCGCGGATGAAAATGGAAACGCATCGGGCAAGTCAGGGTTTCGATAGAATGTTCTGTCAGATGCCACAGCAGAAACAACTGTGCCAGCAATGATTGCTAGTGTTAGTCCAATCAATTTTAACATGGCTTCTTGCCCCTTTCCTCGTGCAAACTATTTTTTGGGTCGATGATCATTTTTCCTAATCGTCTTCGCCATCAAAATAGCCGACTGTTGATCCCATGCGCCCTATAAACCTCAAATGCGCGTTATTCGGGTTGCCGTCTTCGCTTGAAAAAACCATGAACTTCTCTGAATCCGGATATTCAACGACATCCATTTTATCCATGGTCGAGACTGCTAAATATCTTAGAATTTTATCACCCGAATTTTTAATCTGATGCGCGCGATCCGACCCGCCGGTGGGTGCCGCAATGAGATCTCCAGCCTTTATAGGATATGTCTCGACCCCAAAGCGATACTCACCTCGCCCCTCGATCACATAAAACAATTCTTCGATGGCGTGATGGGCATGGAACGGAAATGCACATTTACCCGGCTCGACCACTGTCAACATCGCACCTAGTTTTTCTGCGCCAACAACCGGCCCCATACGACCTAGTTTTGCCTGAAATTTTTCATTCGGACTGCCAAAATCCATGAATTCAGTGTCTTCGATATTGAGGATTGGCTTGGATATTTTTTTGTTATTCACCCAACGCTCCCTTCAAGACTCACGCTGACGAGCTTTTGTGCTTCGACCGCAAATTCCATTGGCAGTTCTTGCAACACTTCTTTGCAGAAACCATTGACGAGAAGCGCCACGGCTTCTTCCTCGGATAGCCCGCGTTGCTGACAATAAAAAAGCTGATCTTCGGAAAGGCGAGAAGTTGTCGCCTCATGCTCCAGCACCGCCGACGGGTTTTTCGTTTCCACATAGGGTACTGTGTGAGCGCCACAATTATTGCCGATCAATAAGGAATCACATTGGGTGAAATTCCGAGCACCCGATGCCTTGCGATTAATATTGACGAGCCCGCGATAGGTGGAATTTGATTTCCCAGCTGAAATTCCTTTAGAAATCACTCGCGATTTCGTGTTCTTACCCAAATGGATCATCTTGGTGCCAGTGTCAGCCTGTTGATGATTATTGGTAATCGCGATGGAATAAAATTCGCCCTGACTATTGTCACCTTTGAGAATGCAAGAAGGGTATTTCCAAGTCACCGCGGAGCCGGTTTCGACTTGCGTCCACGAGACCTTTGAATTTACACCGCGGCAGTCCGCACGCTTTGTCACAAAATTATAAATTCCGCCCCTGCCGTCTTTGTCGCCGGGATACCAATTCTGAACTGTGGAGTATTTAATCTCCGCATCGTCCTCGGTTACCAATTCGACCACCGCCGCATGTAGTTGATTTTCATCGCGCATCGGTGCCGTGCACCCTTCTAGATAGGACACATAGGAACCGGGAGCTGCAACAATCAACGTACGTTCGAACTGACCCGTATTCGCCTCATTGATGCGAAAATAGGTGGAAAGCTCCATCGGGCAACGCACGCCCTCAGGCACATAAACAAAGGTCCCATCGGAAAAGACCGCAGAATTTAATGTCGCAAAAAAATTGTCCGACGTTGGCACAACAGTGCCAAGGTATTTTTTGACAAGTTCAGGATGTTCACGCACCGCTTCGGAAATTGACATGAAGATCACGCCAGCTTTCTTTAGCTCGTTTTGAAATGTTGTCGCGACGGAAACAGAATCAAAGACGGCGTCCACAGCCACCTTCTTTTGCTGGCCTTCTGGGTGAGTACGGGCCTCACCTGGGCTACTACCTGCCCCTTCCACGCCTAGTAAAACTTCCGCTTCTCGCAGTGGGATGCCGAGCTTTTCAAAATCCGCCAGAATTTCTGGTGGCACGTCGTCAATCGATTCATATTTAGAACCCGTCGTTGGTTCGGCATAGTAATATGCGTCCTGGTAATCAATCTCCGGATAATTGACCATCGCCCATTTTGGTTCTTCCATGGTCAACCATCGGCGAAAAGCCTCAAGCCGCCACTCCAACAACCATTCAGGTTCTTCCTTTTTAGCAGAGATAAAACGTACAGTATCTTCGTTCAGACCTTTGGGTGCCTTCACCGATTCAATGTCCGTCGTGAACCCATATTTATAGGTCTCGAGCGACTTGGCAGTCTCGACAGTTTCTTTGCTGATGGAGTCTTTTACTTCTGACATTACTGTGGTGCCTCGATACCTTTGGCAAGAAGCGCGATTATTTCAGCGCCCTCAATTCTATGTTTTACGATTTCGCGATACTCGTCGGATGACACCCAAGTCAAAAAAGCTTTCTCGCTAGGAAAAGACATCAGAACAATACGGTCCTTGTCCCAATCACCTTCGACGATCTTTGGGTCAAAATCTGCAGCAAGCATTGTACCTTCGAATTTTTCAAAGACATCCATGAATCCATCCGAATAACGGTCATATGCTTCCCGGTTATTTATTTTAACCTGTACAATAGCGTAGATGGTCATGCAGCCCCTCGCTGATCAGAGCGGGCTTTGATGTGCTCATATGCTTTTGGCCATTCTCGAATAAATGCGTCAGCATCGTCTTCAGTAGAGTTCCATCCTAAAGACACGCGGATAGCGCTCGTCGCCTCATCATCGTCGGCACCCATGGCTGTCAAAACATGACTAGGTTTTGTTTTGCCCGACGAACAGGCGGTACCAGCAGAAACAGCAATGCCTGCGAGATCCATCGTCATCAACTGGGTAGCACCAGAAAACCCTGGTGCTGACATGCACAAAGTTCCAGGTAAACGTTCCACATCCGAACCCCAGATTTTTGCACCAGCCTCAACTGCCGAGGCTTGCATCTTGTCGCGCAATGTTGTGATTGCCTTTGCATTCGCCAAGCTTTCACGCGCCATTGTACAGGCAACACCGAAACCAGCGATGGCTGGCACATTATGGGTGCCTGCTCTTCGGTTTTCTTCATGGCCACCACCACGCATTATTGGATCAAGTGGAAGGTTTGGACCAGTTACAAGGGCACCGATGCCCAACGGACCACCGAATTTATGTCCAGTCATCGACATGATATCCGCACCAGACATCACAAAATTGACCGGAATTTTGCCCGCCGCCTGCGCCGCGTCACAAAACAAAAGGCCACCCGCACCGTGGGCAATGTCAGAAGCCTCGCGCACAGGCTGAACCACACCTGTTTCATTGTTGGCGAACATCATACAAACGATGAAGCCACCGTCTCTTTTGACGTCATATTTTTCGAGGCGGCTACGCAACCAGCCAAGGTCGGTAACACCATTCGACAATGCTGGAATGACCTCAATCTCTGCCCCCGTCGTCGCAGCGTTTGCAGGTACCGCGGCATGTTCTAACGCGCTGACAAAAATTCGGGAAATATTATGTGGTTTCATCACGCCATGAAGGGCATAATGAATCGACTCTGTGCCACCGCTGGTAAAAATTACACCGTTTACTGGCCCGTTGACCAAAGAACGTAACGCCTCACGGGCATCTTCCACAATTTTCCTTGCTCGACGCCCTTCTTCGTGTACGGACAAAGAGTTTCCATCAAACCGCATTGCATCGGCAACAGCATCGGCTACTTCCGGGCGTACAGGTGCCGTTGCATTATGATCAAGGTAATGTCGCTTCATTCTGCAGCCTCCACAGGGAATGGTGCCGTAATATTTTGTGGGTCATCCCGCATGCTATTTGGTGTTGCTGGTGCATTTACCGCAGCCATGCCAAGAACGCGTTTTGCTAAGATATCTTCAAGGCTTACCGCATTCAGAAAAATATCAATCTGTCGACCAAGCTCATCCCAAAGATCATGGGTTAAACAGCGTGCTGTCGTCCCTTTGCACCCAATTGTGGCACCGGGGGCGCAGGCCGTGGTTTTGATTTCCTCGTCAACGGCATCAACGATGGCCGCCACCCGGATTTCGGCAGGTGCCGCGTTTAGGCTATATCCGCCGGAAACCCCACGGGAGCTAGAGACCAATCCGGCCCGCCGCAATTTAGCAAAAAGCTGCTCGAGATAGGAAAGCGAGATCCCTTGCCGCAGCGCAATATCCGATAAGGATACTGGACCTTTGTCATCCTCAGATGCGGCGAGATCGGCCATGGCCGAAACTGCATATCTGCCCTTAGTCGTAAGCTTCATGACTGCGTTGCCCGTTTTAATCGACTTGTTGGTTTCATTGGCTGGCGCCACTCAAAAAACGTGTTATACGCGCCGCCAGCTTGCCCCGTTAACGTTCGAAATAAGAAATCCGACCTTTTTAGTCAAGATTAAAGCAGCGCTTTTTCCCTGAAATATTCAGGTTTTTTGCGCGCTCGACGTTGAGCGGAGTGAAATTAAAAACTTGTTTGCTGGGTATTTGATCGCCCAGCCATTAACATTGAGCAGGATAATAATGCCAGAAGTGATTTTTGCTGGCCCGGAGGGGCGTCTTGAAGGTCGGTATCAAAAAGGAAAAGGAGACAATCCACCGGTTGCCCTAATCCTACACCCGCACCCACTATTTGGCGGCACGATGAACAATCGCGCCACCTATGAACTCTACCAGATGTTTGTTCGCCGCGGATTCTCGACGATGCGCTTCAATTTCCGTGGCGTTGGCCGAAGCCAGGGTGAACATGATCAAGGCCAAGGTGAGCTCGCAGATGCGGCCACTGCGCTCGATTATATGCAGCAGATCAACCCAAATGCACCATTCAGCTGGGTTGCCGGCTTTTCGTTCGGGTCCTGGATTGCCATGCAGCTATTGATGCGGCGACCAGAAATTGTTGGATTTCTTGCCGGGTCAACACCTGCCAATTTGTACGATTTCTCGTTCTTGGCACCCTGCCCATCGTCTGGTCTCATCATTCACGGCGAAAATGACAAAATCTGCG
>JAJFGD010000081.1 GCA_021776315.1 Hyphococcus sp.
CGAAGAACGCTATCAACTCGCGATTGCTGGAGCATCAGACGGTGTGTGGGATTGGGATATCGTCAATGATCAAGTTCACTATTCACCGCGAAATTTTCAAATGCTCGGAGATATTGCACGCGAAGTACGAAATTCATATCAGTGGTATGCTGATCGCACTCACCCCGCTGACATTCCTGCTATTAAAGCCGCGTTATCCGAGCATTTAAAATACGATACAGAATGCGATGTAAAATATCGAATTATGCACAATGATGGATCGTGGCGTTGGTGGCGATCGCGCGGTAAGGCGGTGCGCAACGCTGATGGCAAGGCAACGCGCATGATTGGTATCAACAGTGATGTGACGGAACTTGTCAAAGCACAAATCCGGGCTGAACAAGCAAATGAGGCCAAGTCTCGTTTCCTTGCTAATGTTTCCCATGAAATCCGTACGCCGCTCAATGGTGTGCTCGGGATGGCGCAAGCCCTAAAGCGAACAAAGCTGGATAATGATCAACTATATCAGATCAATACGGTCGTGCAGTCGGGCGAGACTTTGTCGGGTGTCTTGAATGACATTCTCGATATCTCAAAAATTGAAGCGAGCGAACTAAGGCTTGAAGAGAGAGATATTGATCTCAAAGCGCTCATTCAATCTGTGATGACCTTGTTTAAAAGCACGGCTGATCAAAAAGGTATTCGCCTTGTCTGGCGAGAGGAACTTTCAGCCCCTCTATTTGTGAAAGCAGATGGAGTGCGGTTGAGACAAGTGCTCTCAAATCTTGTTTCAAACGCAATTAAATTCACGACTGCCGGCCAGGTTGAGTTCAGTTTAAAATTTGAACGCTGCCTAAATGATGGGGAGACGATGTTTGAGTTTTCGGTTGCCGATACAGGCATTGGAATCTCAAAAGGGAATGCCGCCTCTATTTTCGAACCCTTCCGTCAGGGAAGCTCCGTGACGACCAGAGAATTTGGCGGTACCGGGCTAGGTTTGACCATCGCAAAATCCCTAACAGAATTGATGCGGGGTAAGATTACTGTTGAATCGAAGGAGGGTGAGGGCACAACTTTCTGCTTAGCTCTTCCGCTAAAAATTTCGCGCGACAGTCAAGCCGAAATCAAAGCATCCGACGCGCGTGATGATGGGTCTGCAGCTCAAAAAACACTTAAAATTTTGCTGGCCGAAGACAATGAAATCAATCAGCTGGTGGTAAAACAGTTACTGGCGTCCATGAATGTGGATTTGACGGTGGTTGAGAATGGCCGCGAGGCATTGCGGCAAACATCTTCTGAGCATTTTGATCTGATCCTAATGGACGTACAGATGCCCACCATGGACGGTCTTGAAGCGACACAGCGCATTCGCGACCGCGAGCGGGTGATGGAACGGTGTGCGACGCCCCTCGTGATGCTCACCGCCAATGTCATGGAGCATCAGCTGTCAAAATATAAAGCGGTCGGCGCTGATGGGGTGATCGCAAAACCCATCAATGAACAAGAACTGTTCGATTCGGTTCGGCGCTACGCGGTGGCTTAGTAGGGCATTCGGTTGCGTACCAATCTGCTTGACTGAATGTTGTCATTAATGGGACGCATTCACCCTCAATTTCCGATGGTTTCTATTCGCAAAAAGCGGTCAATCGCGCCGTCGCGCGTCGGCATCGGGAAATTTGGACCGGTTTAAGTCAATCAGCTAAGGTTGAAAAGCAAAGGCATTTTTCAATATTTCTCTCATCATGATGCCTGGGGTATAAAACTCCGCTATAGGTCACAGATGACACAAACATTGTCCAGGAGGTCATGCCCAAATGCTTTTGCACTTATCTACTTGGCAGGAAGTTGACGATTATTTAGAGCGGTCTCGTGCATTGATTGTGCCGATTGGATCAACTGAACAGCATGGCCCGAACGGTCTCCTTGGTACGGATGCTCTGTGTCCGGAGATTATTGCAAAACATGCTGCCGAAAAGGCAGACATGTTGGTTGCGCCGACATTCAATGTGGGCTGCGCTCAACATCATTTGGCATTTTCAGGGTCCATCACGTTGCGACCATCGACCATGATCGCGGCAATGATCGACTGGACCACATCGCTTGAACGCCATGGGTTTGAACGGATCTATTGGTTCAATGGCCATGGCGGCAACATCGCCACCATTGAAGCGGCCTTTGCGGAGAAATATGCAGAGCGCAGTTTTTCCCGCGATAGACGCAATAGCGATCTGCGATTGAAACTCAGAAATTGGTGGGAACTGCCCGATGTGGGGGCGTTTTGCGCAAAGACTTTTCCTGTTGGTGAAGGCTCACACGCAACCGCATCAGAAGTTTCGGTGACCTATGCTGCGTATCCTGAAGCCGTAAAGCAGGTAGAAATGTCGCCGAAAATTGCACCCGCTGGAACGTTCCGAGATGCCAATCATTTTCGTGCCCAATTCCCCGACGGCCGGATCGGCTCCGACCCGTCGCAAGCAACGCCAGAGATCGGACAGAACATTATAAATGTCGCCGCCGACGCTTTGATCCAGGAATTTCGATCATTCGCTGATGAAGATTAGGCACGGTTTTTGATTTTGAAAAAATGAGAATTTGTGTACGTGTCAAATTCTCGGTTTTCTTGTTATAAAGCCAGTCGATTTTGTTAGGTGATCAATTCTCTTCGGGCGCAACGATGATTGAGGAGATCATATCGTTGAAGACTGGGCTGAACTGCGATTTGTTGGTCTGCCAATGATCGAGAAGGCCGCGATCATCGTTCAGCACCACAGTCAATCGCGCTTGGCTTCCTCGCCAAATTTCCTTGTCGAGCGCCCCGGAAAGATATTGTAAGTGTGTATTTTGCCAGGTACGCAGAACATTGCCATAAAATACAGTTAGTCTGAACTGGCCTGTGTTTGTAAGTTCTTCGCCCTCACGTCCCTTTATCAACAACGCCGCAAATTCCGGACTCTGAGCAATAAAAAACTCGATTTCGCTGAAGCTGTCCTGAAAATTACTCGCCGCTTGTAGACGTGACGCCATCGTGTTTTGTCGCAATTCGAAGGAAAGAAACAAAATCCCGGCCAGCACTCCGATATTTGCGGCTAATGTCATCCAGCGGTTTAGTCGATCTAAATTCATGTCAGCGCCCCATATGGTCTCATGCAATATCGCCTACTAACATATTATTCTCGAATGCGGCCACTAAGCACCTCTAATCTTTACATACCGCAACGGCTGATTTGGGCCAAATGCCGCCGGTCCCGCCAATTTTCGCACTTGCTATTACGATTGGCCGCTATTCACGATCCATGCTAAAATTCGCAAAACTTTTAGGACGGCGGTTATGTTACGACGCATTCTCTGTCTTTTGATTTTGCTGAGCATTGCTAGCTGCGTTGCCGTGGATGAGAAAGATAATGCTCTACTAGACTGGGATATCATTCCTCTAAACCCGCCAAACCCGGAGCAATCACAGGTCGGACAGCTCCGTTATTTAGGCGGGCTTCACATCAAGAGTGCTGACGAGCGGTTTGGCGGACTGTCGGCTCTGCATTGGCATCAAGGTCGTTTGTATACGGTAATCGACGACGGGCGGTGGTCATCTTTTGAGCCGATTGAAGAGCGAGAAATGTTGACCGGTATTCGCAATGTCGAAATCGGCATGCTTCATGGACTGCAAAATGAACCGCTACAAGGCAAAGCAAATGGCGATGCTGAGTCGCTCACGCGCAAAGTAAATGGCGAGTGGTTGGTTGGCTTCGAACGAAATCACCGGGTCTGGCGCTATTCTTCATTAAACTCACCGGCTCAAACAACAGGAATTGACCCTGTCTCCTTATTTGGCGCGCTGGCGGCAAATAACGGTGTTGAGGCATTGGCGTCTACGCCAACAGGACTTATTGCGTGCGCCGAACGCTCAAATCGAACAAAGCCGAACTGTGTTCAATTGATCGATGATGACGTTGAAAAATTTTCTGTTACCACGCCAATAGCGCTTGAAAGCATTAATGGCAAAGTCACAGATGCTGACACGTTGCGAAGTGGTGAATTGGTTTTGCTATTTCGTGGTTATACCGACGAGGAGGGTTCAGGCGCTTCGATTATTGTCAGAACCCCGGATGGGCTAGTCAATAATGTCGCCGTGCTAAGGCCACCATTGAATGTCGATAATATGGAAGGATTGGCTGTTCACGAACGCGATGGACGCATATTTATCTACATTGTCTCTGACAATAATTTCTCGACGAGACAGCGCACACTCCTCATGAAATTCGAACTGATCAAATGACATATGATCAACGCGTTTTGGGAAAACTGTGTATTACAACGCGTATCGCGACTGCCGTTTTTATTTTTTACTAAATGGACAACTGGTTCGCTACTAGTTCTGGTAATTGCGGCAGCTTTCAGTATACGGGGCTTTATGGCTGACGAAGCTCACGCTCTATCACTATGAAGCCCGGGCCTATAACCCAGAGATTGGCCGCTACGTCAAATTTCAATTTTTGCAGAGCGATACATGTTTCACTGGTAGTGCACTGGCAGCTTTGCAAAAGTTGCGAACACTGTGGCCGAACGCAAGGGGAGCAAAATCGTTCTAAATCAGAGAATTAATGGCGCACCCGAAAGGATTCGAACCTCTGACCCCGTGATTCGTAGTCACGTGCTCTATCCAGCTGAGCTACGGGTGCG
>JAJFGD010000082.1 GCA_021776315.1 Hyphococcus sp.
TAAGCAAGCCGCCCATTGGGGCGGCTTATTTTTGCGTATAATCAGGCGGCTTTATTTTGTAACGATTCCTCAATCGCCTTTCGCCAACCGGCCATCATCTCATCAAATTTTTCCTCAGTGTGTTGATCGACAACATGGCGGCCAGCCTGCGTGAGGGCGGTGTGTTGATAAGACGTTGTTACTGACGCGCCGGTTTGGCTTTCGCTAACCGAAATATCGAGGCGGGTGACGCATTCCTCTGGCGTGACTTTGATCATCATCAGGTGCCGCGACGCAGGGTCATGGATTGGCGTCATCCAGACCGCGTCTCTGCTTTTGGCGTGGCTGCCCATAGAAGCACCGGCAGGCGTCGTAAAAATACAATCTTTTTCGACGAGGCCTGAATGGGACAGGATCAAATTGGTTGTCCAACCTGGCTCCCATTCATATTCCCGTACTGGGCACATCAGTGCGAAGACTTGATCGGGATCCGCTTGGACCATGATCGTTTTGGTGCGCTTACGCACGTATGGTTTTTCGATTTTCATTGGATTTCCCTTCTGCGGGCTAGGCTTCATCTGCTTCGTGCAATTTGTGAGCGTCAGCGGCGCTTAGATCGAGGCCGAATAGGTTTTTCGCCTCCGAAATCATCTCTATCGTTTCTGGGCTAAAGGGTTGTTTCCCCTCAAATGCGTGAAGGACAATCCCTTCCAATAAATCGCCTAAGCCAATCTCTTTTTCAGCCGCGATGGTCTTCAGCACTTTCAAAATGCGCCTCTCAATACGCACCCCAGTTTGGACCCGTGTGACAGTTTTTGGTGTTTGGTTCATTTTTCACTGGTACCATGGTACCAATTATGAGTCAAACCCGCCCTTCTTGGGTGCGATTTGAAGAGGCGTTGTGGGCCCAAATATTGTCAATGAATGGTGACTCGGCGATGGTCAGCCCAAGTCAAAGGGGAATTCTGCCATGAGATTTTTCACAAAACAGATCGCGGTTTTTACGGCGATGTCAGTTGCGTTTTTCGGTCAGGCGATCGCCGATGATTATGATGAATTATTGACTTTGTTCGCTGAATGGCGGGAATTTCAGCCACCGACGATTACGTCTTGTGTGCCTGACTACACTGCGGAGGCGATGGCCGAAAAAGCAACCGCGCTCGCCCAATGGCAAAATAAGCTCGGTGAAATTGATACTAAGAATTGGAAAACGCGACAGTTAAACGACATGAAATATGTCGTGGCGGAAATGAACGCCATGGACTTTGACTTGCGTGTCTTGCGACCATTCGCACGTGACCCCAGTTTTTATGCAAATGTATTTGCCGACAAAAGTGATGTACCAGCCCATGAAGGGCCATCTGCTGATCCAGTAATTGATCTTTGGACGTATCAATACCCTCTTTCCGAAAAAGATGATAGGAAACTAACGTGCCTTATTGGTGCGGTTCCGGCGATTTTGGACCAAGCCAAAATCAATTTGGCAACCTCAAATGCTCGTGGTTTATGGGTTTATGGCACGCGCGCTTTTCGTGGACAAAGCGCGACACTAGCGGCATTCGCTGACAACACCTTAAAAATGCGTACCTTGGAAGGGACGGTGGAAAGCGATCTTGACGGTGCGTCTTCAGCATTACGTGACGCTATTGCGCAGGCTAAATCCGCGACAGATGCTTTTATTGAATGGCTCGAAAGTGAAGCGCCGTCCAAGACCGGCCCCTCTGGTGTCGGCAAGGAAAACTATAATTGGTATATGAAGAATGTACGGCTCAACCCATATGATTGGGACGAACAAGTCACGCTGTTGCGCCGGGAGCTGGATCGCACACGCGCCGCGCTTGCCATCGAAGAGTTTCGCAATCGTGATCAAGAGCCACTAAAACCTTTCAATGATCCTGACGCTTATTTGGCGATGGCAACTGCGAAAATGGATGCGCTAACGGATTTTCTAATTGATGGCGGCTTGGTCAAGGATAGGGACTATTACCGTGATGCACTCGCCCAACAGATTGGCAGTTTTGTCCCGCCTGAAAACCGTCATTTCTTTTACCATAGTGCGGCCCATGACCCATCGGCGCTTTATTCCCATTTTTATCACTGGGTCGAGTTAGCCGCGCGAAAATATCAACCAAACAAAAGTCCCATTCGTGCAGCGGTGCCAATCTACAATATGTATGATGGGCGTGCGGAGGGTTTGGCGACCGGCATGGAAGAAGTGCTGATGCATGCTGGGCTCTATGACGATTTCCCGCGTGGGCGTGAAGTGGTTTGGGTCTTGGCGGCTAATCGTGCAGCGCGCGGTCTCGCATCCCTTTATGTGTTATCAAACGAATGGACCCTGCAAGAAGCCGGACAGTTTCATTCGCGCTGGACCCCGCGGGGATGGACAGATCCCGAAAGCGATTTGGTTGCTTTCGAACAACTGCTTTATCTACGCCAGCCTGGATATGGCACCAGCTATATTACTGGCAAGCTCGAATTTGATCGCCTTATTAGTGATGTCGCTTTTGATCGCGAGCAAGATGGTGAAGCGTTTGATCTCGAAGACTTCTTCGAAGTTTTCAACAAGTCGGGCATTGTGCCATTTGCGTTGATTGAAGATGAGATGGTTGACGCGCCATTGCGCATTGGAGATGAGCCACGATAGATTGCGCTACCGTATACAAATTGGAGATAGCCGATATGAAACGGAAAACTGCTGCGGATTTTGATCCGCGCATCCTGGCGCTTTTTGACGGGTATGTTCACGGAGCGATTACAAAGCGTGAATTTTTAGAGCGGGCGGCAACGTTTAGTATCGGTGCTGCTGGGGCATTGGCGGCGTTTAATGCGCTAAAGCCCAACTACGCGCATGCTAAGCAAGTGGCCGAAGATGACCCATCGATCGACGTTACTTGGACGGAATACCAGTCCACTGAAGGTCACGGCACCATCAAAGGGGTGATGGCAAAACCGGTTGGTGAGGGGCCTTTTGGTGCTGTATTGGTTGTTCACGAAAATCGCGGACTTAATCCGTATATTGAGGATGTGGTCCGGCGTGTCGCAAAGGCTGGGTATCTAGCGCTTGGGCCCGATGGTCTTTCGTCGCTTGGTGGTTATCCAGGCAATGATGATGATGGCCGGGTCATGCAACGTCAGCTTGACCGCACCAAGCTACTTGCAGATTTCTTTGCCGGTTTTGAGTTTTTAACAGACCATGCCGAAAGTACTGGAAAAGTTGGTGCCGTTGGTTTTTGTTATGGTGGGAGTGTGTGCAACGCACTAGCTGCGGCCTATCCCGATATGGCGTGTTCTGTCCCATTTTATGGTCGCCAGGCGGCAACGGAAGATGTGCCGCGTATCAAAGCGCCGCTAATGCTTCATTATGCAGGCAATGATGAGCGCGTGAATGCGGGCTGGCCTGAATATGACGCCGCCTTGCAAGCCAGTGGTGCTAGTTATGAGGCACATTTTTATGAGGGGGCCAATCATGGCTTCCACAATGATACGACGCCACGTTACGATGCCGACGCCGCAGCGTTGGCATGGGAACGCACCTTGGCATGGTTTGAAAAACATCTTGGATAAAATCTAACAGGGAAAAGGGGCTTTCATGAAGCTGAACACTGCCACATCGCTATTCGCCATCGGTGCATTTGCATTAAGCGCGCCGGCATTTGCACAATCGGATTTGCGTGACTCTATTGCTGCCGATTACGACGAAAACCTAGAGGCGCTATTTACACATTTCCACCAAAACCCAGAGCTTTCTCACCGTGAGTTTAAAACGGCGGAACGATTGGCGACGGAGATTCGCGCATTTGGTTATGACGTTACTGAAGAGGTCGGTGGCACTGGTATTGTCGCTGTTATGGAAAATGGTGACGGCCCAACCGTGATGATCAGGGCCGATATGGATGGGCTACCGGTCAAAGAAGATTCCGGTCTTTCCTATATGTCGACGGCAACGCAAGAAGACATCGATGGCATTGTTAAGCCTGTTATGCATGCCTGCGGTCATGACGTGCATATCACATCGCTAGTGGGGACTGCCCGACAAATGGCGGCCCGCAAGGATCAATGGTCAGGCACATTGGTGTTAATTGGTCAGCCTGCGGAAGAACGCATTGCGGGTGCCCGCATCATGATGGAAGACGGCCTATATCAGCGCTTTCCAAAGCCAGATTACGCGATGGCGTTGCATGTTTCAGCCAACACGCCTTCTGGCCGTGTCGAGGTACCGCTCGGTATTCGTGCATCATCATCAGACAGTGTCGATATTGTTGTGCACGGCGTCGGTGCCCATGGGGCGTCCCCGCATAAAGGCATAGACCCAGTGTTGGTCGCGTCGCAAATCGTGGTCTCGCTACAGACAATTGTCTCGCGTTCAATCAACCCACAAGACGCAGGTGTGATAACTGTTGGTGCCATCCATGGCGGATTCAAACACAATATCATTGGTGACAAAGTTGAAATGCAGATCACAGTGCGTTCCAACAACCCTGAAATTCGCGAACAATTACTCGATGGAATTGATCGGGTCGCAAAAGGTGTCGCGGTTTCAATGGGTGTTCCCAAAAAACTGATGCCAGAGGTCATCCGATCAAAAACGGAATCAACACCACCGACAATTAATGATCGCGAAACTGCGGAGCGTGTGCGGACGGCGATTTCTGCCGGCATGGGTGACGGTGTGCTTATCGACAAGCCCCGCGAAGGCATGGGCGCAGAAGATTTTGCTTATTTTGTAGCGCCCGAAACCGGGGTCAAAGGAGTTTATTTCAATGTTGGCGGTACGCCAGAAAAAGACATTGCCGATGCATCATCCCATCACTCACCATTTTTCAAAATTGAGCCTGAACCAGCGATTAAGACTGGTGTGGAAGCCATGACGACGGCGGCGATTGCTTTGTTTGGCGGCGAATAGGACCGACGTCAAAAGGTGACCACAGGAATTGTGGTCACTTTGATTTTTAGCAATTCGAATAAGGAAACGGCGGCCATGATAGGCCGCCGTTTTTTGATGACACTTAGCATAGCGTTAGCCCGGCTGTTGCATCTGCTTCATAATATCCTGAAGGTTGGGCGCTTGGGTTGCCTTTGATGCGTCATAGGCAAAAGCGCTGTCTGGGCCACCATCATTCATGCGCACTGCCGTCGCCGTTTTTTCAAATGACATGCCGCCCATATTCACGATTGAATGCAAGGTACCACCCCATTCGGTGATGCAAGTTTTTGAATTGAGCGATGCGATTTCCCAATAGCCACAATCATGATTGGCAAAGCGACCTTTCTCGTCGGTTTCAACGCCGCCCATCTGGGCCATCATTTCTTTGCCAAAGTCGACGCCGGACTTACCTTTCATGCGGGAAACGATTGAATCATACATTGGGTTTTGTGCTTCAACGACCGACTTAGTGGCTTCATTGATGGTAATGATTTTTGCACTCTCATAGATGGCCCGTTGATTAGTTTCTTGAGAAAACCCAGCAACAGACATCGTCGTGTTTTTAATTTCTGCGCGCAGACGGCCCCATTCACGCACATGTTCGATTACCTCACCGGCTTCAACGCCTGTTTGTTCTGAAACGATGGTGAACGCTTTTTTGCCGTAAAACCGCTCAGTGCCGTCGGCTTCTGGCGCGTCTTCATTGACCATTTCCGTGGCCATATTGGCCAGGTTTTCGGTTATCTCTGAAGCGTTTTCTTCGACATCATCGGTCAGTTCTTCGAGGACAATTTCGACATCGTCTGGTGCAGAATTCGCTTCTGCGTCCTGTTCTTGCGTACATGCACTTAGTCCGGTCAGCAGCGCGATTGCGCCGGTGGTTGCAAATAGTGATTTCATGATTGGTCTCCCCTGGTCTGTATGCGTTGATATTCATAATCTTTAACCCCAATGCAGGCAAATGGTGCGCTGCACTGGCGCTTTTGCTGGCGGCGCGTTATAGGCCGCGATGAAGCAAAAAGGGCGCTCGCCGTGCCAGATAAAAAAGACATCAATAAAGTTGTACTCGCCTATTCCGGTGGGTTGGATACCTCCGTCATTTTAAAATGGCTGCAGGTCGAATATGACTGCGAAGTGGTGACCTTCACGGCCGATCTCGGTCAAGGCGAAGAGCTAGAGCCTGCGCGCCGTAAAGCGGAACGCGCGGGTATCAAAGAAATCTATATTGAGGATGTGCGCGAAGAGTTTGTGCGCGACTTCGTCTTTCCTATGTTTCGCGCCAACACCGTCTATGAAGGACAGTATTTGCTCGGTACCTCGATTGCCCGCCCATTAATTGCAAAACGACTGGTCGAGATTGCTGCCGAAACCGGTGCTGACGCGATTGCCCACGGCGCAACCGGTAAGGGCAATGACCAAGTTCGGTTTGAATTAAATGCTTATGCATTGAACCCCGACATTCATGTGATTGCGCCATGGCGTGATTGGGATCTTAATTCTCGGGAAAAGCTGATCGCATTTGCGGAGCAACACCAGATTGAAATCCCGAAAGACAAGCGAGGGGAAGCGCCATTTTCAGTAGACGCAAATCTTCTCCACACCTCATCTGAAGGCAAAGTGCTTGAAGATCCAAGCGTTGAAGCGCCAGCCTATGTTTATCAACGCACTGTTGCGCCGGAAGACGCCCCCGACACCCCCGAAGTGATTGAAATTGGTTTTGCGCGGGGCGATGTAGTTTCTATCAATGGGGTGGCGATGTCGCCGGCAACCTTATTGACTGCACTCAATGACTATGGCCGCAAACATGGGGTTGGCCGGTTGGATCTAGTTGAGAACCGGTTTGTCGGTATGAAATCCCGCGGGATCTATGAAACGCCGGGGGGAACGATTTTGCTCGCTGCGCATCGCGGTATTGAACAAATAACCCTTGATCGTGGTGCGGCGCATCTCAAAGATGAGTTGATGCCCCGTTATGCGGAGCTAATTTACAATGGCTTCTGGTATGCGCCTGAGCGCGAAATGCTCCAGGCCGCGATCGACAAAAGCCAAGAACATGTTTCCGGTACGGTTCAGATCAAACTCTATAAAGGATCGGCTAATGTGATTGGGCGAGCTTCGGAAAACACAATCTATTCTGAGGCCCATGTCACGTTCGAAGAAGATATGGTCTATGACCAAAAAGATGCAGAAGGCTTTATCAAGCTCAACGCGCTGAGGCTAAAATTACTCGCGCGGCGGAACATGAAAGCGTCATAGCTATGGATTTATCGAAAATACCCGTCGGCGTTAATCCGCCCGAAGATGTCAATGTCGTGATTGAGGTGCCGTTGGGCGGGGACCCGATCAAATATGAAATCGACAAGCCGTCGGGGGCGATGTTTGTAGACCGGTTTTTGTACACCGACATGCGCTATCCGTGTAACTATGGCTTCATTCCCAGCACCTTGTCCGATGACGGTGATCCCGTTGATGTGATGGTCTTTGGCAATCGCCCTTTGGTGCCTGGCTCTGTCGTTGGTGCGCGACCTATTGGTGTTTTGTTGATGGAAGACGAAGCTGGGATGGATGAAAAAATCCTCGCTGTGCCGTCACCGCGCCTGACGGGGTACTACACCAAGATCCACTCCTACACGGACCTCCCAGACATTATGATCGAGCGTATCAGCCATTTCTTCACCCACTATAAGGATTTAGAGCCAGAAAAATGGGTGAAAGTTGTTGGCTGGCGTGACCGGGATGAGGCGCAAGCGCTGATTTTACGCGGGATTGAGGCGGGGAAAAACGTCTGACCGATGCCCCCCGCCTGGTCGGTGGGCTATTTTAACCCTTTTTTAAGGCCACGCTTCGGGTTATGATAAAACCCATGTGGCCGGAGCAGTATTTCGGTGCGGCGCGCCATTGGCGGGCTATGGCGTAACGAGGGGTCGTGATGCAGGGTTTAAAAACAGAAGCGATATTTGGAGCAATTGCGGCGGTCGCGGTTGTTGGCATCGCACTATTTTCGATCGCAAATACAAATCTTGGCGGCACGATTGGCGGCGGGCCAGGAAACAATTCAGGTAATAATGGCGTTACCCCGACATCGACCACAATGGCCCCGACATTAACAGCTGCTGGTGGACAGGATCTTATCTGCCAATGTTATGACGAGGCTTTTGGCCTTGCTGGGAAAGTCAAAGTGATCTCACCAGAATATCGCACGGGCTTTGAACAATGTCGCGCACGCGGCGGCGTTGATGGTGGCGACGCGTGGACCGCAGGGTGGAACGCCCGGCTTTCTGCCAAGCCTTACGAAGCCAGCTGCCGTAGCTATAAGCGCCGCAACTAATAAGTTTTTATGATTGTGTGAGTGCGCCTGTTACAAGCTTAAACGGGCTGATTTCCACGCCTTCAAATAACCCAGCTTTCTCATAGGGGTCGTTTTCCACGAACTTCCTTACCTCTGCCTCGTCGGTGGTCTCGAGGATAAATAGGCTTCCATTTGGATTGCCCTCAGCGTCGAGCATTGGACCTGCCACCAAAACGGTAAGCGGGGCGGCCGCAACATAATCGAGATGGGCCGCGCGGGTCGCCTTGCGCAATTCAAGGCTGTCCTTTTTATCGAGACACCGTAGGACAAATTTTTGCATCATTTTGTTTCCGTCTTAATGGGGCGAGCGAGAAGGTCAGTGACAATCTGATCGACAGATTTGCCGCCATCCACAAGGGCCGCGACAGCAGCGCAAATGGGCATTTCCACGCTGGCTTTTGCAGCTAAGGCGATAACGGCGCTCGCGCTGGCGACACCTTCACTCACCGTGTTGCGTTCTTCTAATACATCTTTGAGAGTACGTCCTTTCCCCAGCTCAACCCCCAAGGACATATTGCGCGACTGAATTGAGGATGCGGTCAAAATCAGGTCGCCAAGCCCGGAAAGTCCCGCCATGGTTTGCGGGTTAGCACCAAGCGCGACACCGAGCCGTTGGAATTCAGCAAAGCCGCGCGCGATCAAGGCAGCCCGGGCGCTTTCGCCAAAGCCGCGCCCCTCAACCACACCTGCCGCAATGGCCAAGACATTTTTGATTGCGCCGCCGAGTTCTGCGCCGATCAGGTCTGTCGACAAATAGGGGCGGAAATGCGTGGCCCCAACCGTTGCGGCCCATCGACGTCCAAGGGCTTCATCTGCACAAGCAAGGGTCACCGCTGTTGGTAGCCCCCGCGCAACATCGCGCGCAAAGCTCGGCCCCGAAAGAACGGCGGCCCGGGCTTGGGGCCATACGTCGGTTAATGTCTCTGTCATGAGCAAACCGGTTTTTTGTTCAATCCCCTTACAACACAGTGCGATTGGGACATGTGGAGACGCAAATTCTCTCAATTCACTCAAAACGGCGCGGGCATATTGTGCAGGACTGACAAAAACAATCGCTTCTGCATTGGCGCAATCGGCAAGCGATGACGTCGCACTCAGATTGGGGGCGAGAGGCACATTTGGCAGAAAGCTCGTATTTTCATGCTTGCCGTTTATGGCGGCAACGACGTTTTCTTCGCGCGCCCAGATGGTTGTTGTGGCCCCGTTCACAGAACACAATTGCGCGAGGGCGGTACCCCACGCACCGCCGCCGACAACGAAAATGGAGGCAAATGGCTGAGGGTCGCTCATAGGTTCCTTGCCGAATGACGATTGAACGGTTTATATAATAGTCAAATTAACCAATTGCAGAAGAGCCGACAATGCCAGCAGAGCATTTGGATGAGACCGCGACCGCAATATTAAGCGCCGCTAGCCGTCGCTTTCTCCACTATGGCTACGGTAAAACGACAATGTCTGAGATCGCCAAGGACTGCAATATGTCCACGGGGAATCTCTATCGCTATTTCCCGTCTAAGTTGGATATTGCCGAGATGTTCGTTCGGGTTCTGCGGGGTGAGCAAGTCGAAAACCTTCGGGCGGTCTTGCAGATGTCAGATCGATCGCCAGCGGAAAAGCTACGTGATTTCTTCTTGCTAAAGTTCAAGATCGCCTATGACCGCTTCCACGATAAGCCAAAGGCCTACGAACTTTCATCTGAACTTTTGTCCCAGCGCCCTCAAGTGGCGGTCGAGTGGGAGAACGCCGAAGGCCGAGTGCTTTCGGAAATTTTGCAGATGGGCACGGTCGCAAAAACCTTCGCGATTGATGATTTCGCTGGAACCACCAAAATCTTACAAGATGCTGCCTACCGGTTTACCAGCCCTGCAGTTTTTCATGAGGGCGAATTTGAAGCCCTGGCCATAGAACTGAATGGCGTTATCGACCTCATATTAGATGGCTTCGCCTTTCGGGCTGCGCGTAAATGGGGTTCCGAAAACCAGATTTCCAAGGCCCAAGCAAACTAATTTTTAGTTTTTTCTGCTAATAAATTTGGGATGCTTTTCAAGCAAGTTACCGCTAAATCACATATCATATTGAATTTATTGAATTTTATATCGTCCACTTAAGATTAATTTTGAACAGAAAAAAATGAACATTAACGATTTTATTCATTGACAACCTTTCAATGGGCTCCTATCTAGACTTCATCGTCGATTGGATAAGGCTTCCCCAGCAAATTTCATCGGCGGCCAAAAACAAAACCGATATCAACAGATCAGAATCTAGAAAGTCCCGACCATGACATCGTCAATTATAAATTTTGCCCTTCAACTCAGCGTTAGCCTGGTTTTAACCGGCGTCCTGGGTGCCGCGCTTTTGGGCGTTGCTGATTTCGCAACCCAAGGTGTGATTGCTTAACGAGTTCCCTCCCGAGACCCCTAAATCGCTGACGAACGTCCCCTCATCCCCTGACTGGACGACTTTCCCTACCTCGCAGCGATTGTACCTAGCACGGAAGCCGCCCCCCGGTTTCCGTGCTTTTTTTTTGGAAATGGTTTCGAGTTCACGAAATCGTAAATCGTGTTGAGCAAAGTATGGCCTAGTTTAACCAAATTGTTAGAAATAGTGTGTATGTAACCAACAAAGTTACATAAGGGTAAATTCACCATGCCCACGTCAAGTCGTTTTGCCGTAGCGGTGCACATTCTCACCTATCTGGCGCGTGATCGAAAGCGAGCGCACCGATCTGAAGAAATTGCTGGCAGCATTTCAACCAACCCAAGTGTTGTCCGTCGCATATTGGGTGACCTTGCGCGTGCAGGGTTAACGACCTCGCAATTGGGAAAAGGCGGCGGCGCCTTATTAGCCCGCGGCCCAAAAAAGATTTCACTCCTCGAGATATTCAACGCCGTTGAGGATCAAAGCCTTGTCGCGATGCATCGCACACCGCCATCCAGGTCCTGTGATATCGGACGCACCATCCAACCAGTATTGCAGTCGATTACCAAAACCGCAGAGGATGCGTTTTTTGCGGAATTGGAAACCTATTCCCTAAAAGATGTGGTGCGATCGGTGCAAACGGCCGCGGCGGCTTAATCCGTCAGGCTTTTGGGCCTTTTCGCCCACTCCCAAAAGCAGCGCCCTCAGTCGATGGTGCTAGTGGCCAACGCGCCCGTGGTGCCATGCTCAAGGCGTCTTCCCCATGATCGACCAAACCAGCAGCCAAACGTTCAGCGCCTGCCCATGCGATCATCGCACCATTGTCTGTGCAATATTTCGCAGGCGGCGAAACCAATTTCCACCCTCTGGATTCACAAAGAAGACCCAGCGTTGATTTAATGGCGCAATTTGCGGCAACACCACCGGCCACAACCAAGTGTCGCGCCGTATCACCATAATCAGCCTCGACCATTTCCATCGCATTTTGTGTTCTGTCACTTAAATGCCGAGCCGCTGCAAACTGAAACGACGCCGCTAAATCGGCGACGTCTTGCCCGGTGCGTGGGTCGGTGTTTTCCGCCGTCTCTCTCAGCGCTGTTTTCAATCCTGAGAAAGAAAAATCACAGCCAGCACGTCGCGCTAAGGGGCGCGGGAAATCAAATCGGTCGGCACGCCCACCAGTTGCCGCGGATTCCACCTTGGGTCCTCCTGGCTGTCCAAGGCCCAAAAGCTTCGCTGTTTTGTCAAACGCTTCTCCCGCTGCATCATCGATGGTCGTGCCGAGCCGCCGATAGTCACCAAGGCTACGGACGTCGATCAGCTGGGTATGGCCGCCGGAAATTAAAAGTAACAAATATGGAAAGGGCGCTGTTTCCGTCATGCGAGCAGAAAGGGCGTGTCCTTCTAGATGATTCAGGGCAATTAACGGTTTTCCGTGGGTGATACTGATGGCTTTTGCCGTGGTCAGCCCAACCATGACGCCGCCAACGAGGCCAGGCCCTGCGGTCGCTGCCACAGCGTCGATTTTATCAAGCGAAATGCCGGCTTTAAGCAGAACTTTCACGACAGTTTGATCAAGGCGCTCCACATGGCTACGAGCCGCGATCTCCGGCACGATACCGCCAAAAGCCGCGTGGTCGTCATGTTCAGTCCAGACCTCATTGGAAAGAATGTGGCAGGCACCATCGGGCGCGCGGCGGATAATGGCCGCGGCCGTATCATCGCAACTGGTCTCGATCCCGAGGACGATTACATCCTTTGAAGTCGTTTCTACACTCACCTTGTTGGACCTTTGATCATGGATAGCCGCATGGACATCAAAAATGGGTGGGAATGCAAGCCTTGTGATCGGGCTGGTATCGCCTATCTTTTTTGAACGCGTATGAATTTAACCGGTATGGCTGCGGCATTTCCGGGCCTAAGGAGCGGGCAATATGACCATTTTGATCACCCGCCCCGAACCGGAGGCAACTTCATTTGCCGATCTTTGCAAATCCCATGGTCTAACGGCGATCACATCACCGCTCCTAACTATCCATCATCTCAATCCTGTCATCGACCTTTCAGGAATTGGATGTCTTGCCTTCACATCAATCAATGGCGTGCGGGCGTTTGCACAAAGCCATACTGAGAGACGATTGCCGGTTTTTACCGTCGGTAGTGGGAGTGGGGAAGCGGCGAAGGGTTTTGGGTTTGAAAATATTCGGGTTGCTGATGGCGATGTAGAGTCATTGGGGCACTTAATTGCTGCGCAGCATAATGCTGAAATTGGTGCAGCATTGCATTGTGCCGGGGCAACCCGTTCGGGCGATCTCGTCAAATTTTTGCAGGCTGACAACATCCCTGCGAGACGCACAGTGCTTTATGAGGCTCGGCAAAATGCTGCACTTTCTGCTGCAGCATTTTCTGCGTTTAAAGTGCAGCATTCTATCGATTGGGTCGCGTTGTTTTCGCCGCGGAGTGCTGATCTATTTCAAGACGTGATCAATAGTTCGGGCTTGTCTGGTGAGCTAGCGGGCGTTCGCGCCGCCTGTCTTAGCGATGCCGTTGCTGTTCGGTTAACCCATTCGCATTGGAAATCTGTTGATGTGGCTGTGCGCCGCGACACTGGCGCAATGGTAGAATTGCTTGCAAATGCTTGAGCATGTTGCGCTGCACGCGTAACATTTGATTGGGGGGCGAGAGGCTGTTGACATCCCCTATCTTCAAGGAAGGTCTTGAATGTCGGACAATGTGGATAAACCGGACGATCAAAGCTCGGCGTCATCGCCTGAGACGCCGGAAGTTGAAGCCGAGATTGTGACCGATGAGGATTTGGTAGTTGATGCTGTCGTTGATTCCGGGGGTGCTTTTGATGATACCGTTGATGAGGCGGTGCCACCGGACCGAAACTCGACTCTAACCTTAGGTGTTGTCTTTTTCATCTTGTTTGCGGTTGCTGCGGTGGTGGTATTTGCCGTTTGGCGGTTTCAGTCTGGCCCGGCGACCCTTGACGTGGCCGAAGGCACAATAGCTGAATCCACAATTGAAACCCCGCAATCAGCGCTAGATGGAACATCAGCGTCAGCACAGCTCAATGAGCCACTTACAACGACGCCCACGATCGATGCGACGATAATCGCGCAAGCGAGTGACGAAGACCTCGTTGATCGGCAGCCCGTCCAAGCTGACCCGTCGCTTGACCTACAATTGCCTGACGATCGCACTGAAAGTGTGATTCCGGATGTTATGACCCCTGAAAACGATGCCTTGCCCAATGACAGTGCAGAAGTGGTTGAGACAAACTCGCCCGAAACCATGTCGGTGGATAATGTCGATACAACCGAACCTGAAGCAGCGTTTGATTTAAGCGCATCCGATTTAGTTGTTGACGGTGTGACAGGCGACGATGCGATCAGCGTTGCGGATCGTATCGCTGACAATGTTGATATCGCTGAGGCGGAACCTGAATCATTGGATTCTATCGTGGACGACCAAGTAGACGCGGTTGAACAAGATGTTGCGTCGTTAGCGCTGCCTGAAAATACCGAAGCCGACGCATTTTTGAATGACGAACCAAGCGCCGACGATAGTGCGAGCAACGATGCGCTGGCAAGTGAGACGTTGCCTGCCGTGCAGAAGGTCGACAATGACGAGGTTCAAGAGATCAAAGAAAGCTTTGATGCTGAAATTGCGCGGCTCGAAGCGGCCCTTGCCGCGGAGCGGGAACAGAACGCCACTCAACGGGATCAACTCGAGGATATGCGTCGGAATTTTCAGGCCGCCTTAGCGGCCCGCGACCGCAGCGCAAACCAACAAATCACGGCGTTAAATGCTCGCTTGGACAAAATTGAAAACGGGAATGAGGTCCAGGGCGGACGGCGTGCTGCTGCGGCGTTGGCATTGAACAATTTGCGGCATGTGGCGGAGCAAGGTGAGCCCTTTGCCAATGAGCTGGATGTGTTGGCCGGCTATATCCCCCAGGGTGGTGAAATTGCGACCCTTCGCCGTTATGCAGATGTGGAGATTCCCATGGTGGGTGAACTCGAAGCCGCATTTTCGGTCGCGGCTCGTGAGGCACTCGCCGCAGCCGGGCGGCAAGAAAAAACAGGCTTCACGGAAAAGCTTTCAGCACGGGTTACCAGTTTAGTCAGTGTGCGACCAGCTGGGCCCATCGAGGGTGATAGTGCACGGGCGATCATTTCCCGGGCGGAAGCTTTCATCGAGGCTGGAGATATCTCTGCGGGTGCAAATGAATTGGGTGCGCTAGTGGACGGGCCCCGTACCGCCATGGCAGATTGGCTGGCCCTGGCGCAATCACGCATTGCTGTTGACGGTGCGATTGCTTCTTTGGGTGCGCGCCTCGCCGCGCCAGTCAGGTAAAGGGCGTCCATGAGAATTCTGATCATATTTTTGCTTTGGATCGTCCTCTTGGCCGGCGCCATCACTTATTTTGCAAGCTTAGACAGCCGCATTACCGGAGAAGCGTTCGGGTATAAATTTGATGGTCCCTCAGGTCTCATCACCGGTGGTTTATTCTTCCTGTTTCTTGCGGCCATATATGTCACCCACAAGGTCAAAGACATCATGGCATGGCCCGCCAAGATCAAAGCGCGCGATGCCTCTGCACAACGTGCCCGTGGTGTTGCTGCATTAACACGTGGTCTTGAAGCGGTCGCCGCCGGTGACGCAACGGCGGCATCCCATCATGCGCAAATCGCATGTCGTCATCTTGATGATATGGCTCTGACGCGATTACTCACGGCGCAAGCGGCGCAAATGAGTGGTAATGAAGTGGCAGCCGAGCAGAGCTTCTCCGCTATGTTAGAGGCACCGGAAACAGAATTTTTGGGTCTAAAGGGGCTTTATCTTCAAGCCATAGGGAAGGGCGATCGAACCAAGGCCCGTGATTTTGCTGAGCGCGCTTTTCGTCTTCGCCCGAATGCGCGATGGGCATTTGATTCCGTGGTGGAGCTTGGTTTAGAACGCGGTGCTTGGGGTGAGACCCGGCAAACCATTGAAAAAGCGCGCAAAAATAGCTTGCTCGACGCTGAGAAAGCCAATCGCGCGATTGCCGCACTATCAACGGCAGATGCATATGCTGCATCGATTTCCGGTGATACGGCATTGGCGCTGAAGGAAGCAGAGGCGGCCATCAAACTCGCCAATGGTTTTACACCAGCAGTGATGCTGGCAGCTAAGCTCCATCACGAGAATGGTAAACGTGGCAAAGCGGCGAAATTGATCGAGACAGCATTTGCCAACGAGGCGCATCCCGCGCTTATTCGGTTTTACGATAAGCTGCATGCGGATCAATCATCTGAAAAACACGCAGATATGTTGCGTAAATTAGCAGAAAAAAATGCAGATACCCGTGAAGCGGTTTTGTTGCGTGCGCGGGCGCATAATCTGACCGAAAACTGGACCGATACGATATCAACCTTAGAGCCATTGATGACTGGCGCGCCATCGGCTGCTGAATATTCCCTGATGGCCGTCGCTGCGACCGGTATCCACGGTGCTGAAATTGGTCAAGGGTGGCTTGAACGGGCGGCTACAGCGCCACGTGATCCGCGACCTGGTGCTGACGGTGAATTTCAACTTACCCGTGACGGTTGGGCTCGATTGGTACGCGAATATATGGAACATGAGCGGCTGACACCGCCTCCATTGGAAGAGGCGGGCGCAGGCGTTTCTGCCGAAGAGATCCGTTTGTTGACAGTCGCACCGGTCCCCGAGGACCCAGAGATTGCGGGCGATGATGGTACCGAAGCTGCTGGCGTCGAACCGACTGAAGAGGCCAAAGTTGTCGCTTCGGATGAGGCAAAAATTGCCCCAGCATTAAGCGCAGGCGATGACGATCAGATTAAAAGTGATGATGATGCGGCGCGGGTCGCCGCCGCCGCTCGTGAGATATCTTAGTCTCTATTCAGCAGCGTTTTTGATTTCATCTGTATCGAAATCTTCATTCGCTGATGGTTGATCATCAGTCTCAATCGTCGAAACTGGTGTTTCGCTTTTTTCGTCTGCAACCGAAACTTCTGGTTCTTCGGTTTTTGCTTCTTTCGCTTCTGCCTCAAGGCGTTTTTTTTCTGCGCGTTCTTCGGCTTCGCGTTTTTTTAGTTCGCGTTTGGAAAGTGCTGGTTCCGGCTCGGCTTTCTTTGCGGCCAGTGCTTCAAGCCCGTCTTCAGCCATAGTTTTGACTTTGAGGAAATCTATTTTCCCAGTGCCAAGCACAGGAATTTCATCAACAACCACAATCTTTTTTGGGACGGCGATTTCCGGCACACCATGAGATTGCGCCCATGCGAGCAAAAGTCCCCGCGGGGCATCCTGACGGTCCGTGACCAAAATGACTTGTTCGCCCTTTTTAGGGTCTGGCAAAATTGCTGCCGCATGAAGGTTGTCTGGCCATACAGCAGAGGCACAATTTTCAACGACGGCAAGAGACACCATTTCACCAGCAATTTTTGCAAAGCGCTTTAGGCGTCCGCGGATTGAAACATATCCTTTGTCATCGATTGCGACGATATCACCAGTGTCATGCCAGCCATCGGCCAAAGGTTTGATGACGCCAGGTTCATCTGGCGTTAAATAGCCTTTCATCACGTTCAGACCGCGGACGAAAAGACGACCCGCATTGTCCAAGCCTTCAACATTTTCTAACTTCGTTTCGATTCCGGGCAGCATTTTACCAACTGTACCTGATCGAATGTCGCCTGGTTGATTGGCCGCAAGGACAGGGGCCGTTTCCGTGACGCCATAGCCTTCTAAAACCTCAAAACCAAAGCGTTTTTCTGCTGCTTGGCGGGTTTCGTCGCGTACGCGCTCTGCGCCACACACGGCGATACGCAAAGACGACATGCCACCATCGCCGCTGGCGCGCATATATTGGGTTAAAAAGGTGTCGGTGGCGAATAGAACCGTCGAGCCCGTGTCAAAGATCCGCTTCGGGATGATTTTCGTCTGCAAAGGTGATGGGTGAAGAATAACTTTATGACCATTTAAAATTGGCCATAAAGCCCCTGCCGTAAGGCCATAACAATGGAAAGTAGGAAGCGGATTAAAAAAGATATCCGTCGGCAATAATTTTACGTGCGCTGAAATCTGTTCAACATTCGCGACAATGTTTCGATGTGAAAGAACAACGCCTTTTGGTGCGCCTTCAGTGCCCGATGTAAAAAGAATGACACCAGGGTCTTCCGGGTCAGGATTGGCGGCAAGCACGCTTGGCAAAAACGGACCAAGTAAGGCAAGCGCCTTATCGCGTTTGGAAATATCTTCCTTCACATCTTCAAGATAGATTATGTCGAGCCCACCGGAGAGTTCTTCGATCAGCTTTTCAAGATTGGCAATCTCAATGAATTTTTTTGCGGTGACAATGCGGCTGACTTCGGCCGCTTTACAGGCGGCAAACAGGTTCTTAGCGCCAGCCGTAAAGTTTAGCATTGCGGGCACGCGCCCACGAGACAAAACAGCCATTAGGGCGATGATCGCACCCGCACCTGTCGGTAACAAAATTCCAACACGCTCATGCTTGTTAGTTTTTCGTGCTAATGCGCCACCAAGGGCGAAACTCGCACGCGTAATGTCTTGAAAGGGAAATTCTTTGCCGTCACCGTCGATCAGCGCTGTTGTTTTTGCACCGTTCTTTGCAGCGCTCTGCAGATAAGCTTGAAAAATAGTCCGCTTGGACCGGCGCTCAATGCGCTTCAACGGATCACCCATAATCCCACATCCATCCCTGTCGCCGGCTTTTTTGATAGCCGTTTGGATAGAAGCGTAGCGTATCCCCTATGTTTGGGTAAAGGCGCTGGCCCCGTTATTCTGTACTCGCAAGGTCTTTCAGTATATCTTTGGCGGCTGCAAAAGGATCGTTAGCAGCAATGATCGGTCGCCCGACGACGATATGATCAGCACCGGATTTGATTGCTTCTGCGGGGGTCACGACCCGTTTTTGATCATCTGCGCTTACGCCTTTGGGGCGAACCCCTGGCGTCACAATGGTAAGTTCATTACCGAAACGTTGTTTGATGGCGGTGGCTTCTTTGGCGGAGGCGACAACGCCGTCAACACCCGCTTCGGCGGCAAACTCGGCGCGTTTGAGCACAAGATCCTCAAGTTTTATATCAATGCCAGCGCGGGTCAGGCTTTCCTGGTTGAGGCTGGTTAGCACAGTGACGGCCAGAATTTTGAGACGTGGGTCATCGCCGCGCCCAGCGACGGCACCTTTCAAAACATCCGGCTCAGCATGGACAGTCAGAAAGTCACCACCAAAAGTGGCAACACTTTTAACGCCGCGTTCAACTGTGGCTCCAATATCGTGAAATTTAAAATCCAGGAAGACTTTCTTACCTAAGGCCGACAAATGTTCCGCAAGCTGAAGACCACCAATCGGCATAAGTTGATAACCGATTTTATAAAACGCGCCCGCATCGCCAATTGCTTTGATGGTGCTCTCGGCATCGTCAACAGTTGGCAAATCAAGGGCGATGATTAAACGGTCTTCTGGTGTCATATTTTAGCTTTCCTTTTTACGGTTTTTTTCTTTGTCGATTTTTTCGTAGCCGTCGTTCTTAGTTTTGGTGTGTTGGCGAGTTTCTTTTTCGCCTTTTTGGGCTTTGGTTTTTCGTCGCTCATTACTTTGTTTGTAAACCCACACAAATCTTCAATGCCACAGCGCCAGCATTCTGGTTTGCGTGCTTTACAAATATAACGCCCATGCAGGATTAGCCAGTGATGGGCGTGGAGCATAAAGTCGTCGGGAATAATTTTTTCAAGCCCAAGCTCGACTTCCAACGGGTTTTTCCCCGGTGCTAGACCGGTGCGGTTCCCGACCCTGAAAATATGGGTGTCGACTGCCATGGTGGGCTGTCCAAAGGCGACATTCAACACCACATTGGCCGTTTTGCGACCGACCCCCGGCAAGGTTTCAAGCTCTTCGCGGGTTTGCGGAACAATACTGTCGAATTCATCGATCAGTTTTTGCGACAGCAAAATCACGTTTTTTGCTTTGTTGCGCCATAGGCCAATGGTTTTGATATAACCGCCGAGCTTTTTTTCGCCGAGCGCGGCCATTTTTTCAGGCGTATCAGCAATCTGAAAGAGTGTTTTCGTTGCTTTGTTCACCCCTTCATCCGTTGCCTGTGCGGACAAAGCGACCGCGACGACCAGGGTGAACGGATTTTTAAAAAAAAGCTCGGTTTGGGGAGAGGGGTCGGCCTGGGATAGGCGCTCGAAAAGCACTCGCGCGTTTTTGCGCGTCATTTTACGGGGCATGGGCGATATCTCTGTGGGTGTTGTCGCGACCATAGCGTCCTCGGCGCGCGGGTAAAGTTCCCTTGGTCAAGAATTGCGGTCGCGCCGCACAAAGCATATGTTCGAACCCATGCGTCGCGTTCACCATATTGAGACCCTCGCTCCGGACTTAAAGGGCAAGAACGTTGCCCCTTTTGAAAACGATAGGTTGGATTTCGCGCGCGGTTCGCGCGTTTTTGACGCTATCTTATATCCCAACCGATCTCTCCCCACTTCTGGTTTCCGGCTGGTCATGGGCGTGGTGATTGGGGCGCATATTCTCATTGGCACCTACTTTTTTGCGATTGGCGCTTGGCCAGTGCTTGGGTTTTGTGGCCTTGATATTGTTGCCGTTTGGCTGGCATTTAAACTAAGTTATCGCCAGGGCCGCTTGCATGAGCGTGTGCGGATCACTGAGGATGAAATGTTCGTTGCACGCGTTTTGCCTTCAGGTCATGAGACCCGGTGGCGTTTACAGCCATATTGGACGAGGGTTCACATCGACCGACCGGTAGGCCATGAAAGCCAGGTAGAGGTGACAAGCAAGGGGGGCACATTACTGCTCGGTGCTTTTTTGTCGCCTGAAGAAAAAGGGCGTTTTGCTGATGCGCTTGCCCAAGCGCTCAGAAGCTGCCGTATTGGGAATAGGTATTAAACGACATGGTCTGGTTTTTTCTATTCACTGTCGCGCTTGTGGCGGCACTTGGCGGCCTGTTTTGGTACTGGCGTAGTCGGGTTGAAATTGAGATCGTCGAAGGTGCTGCTATTGAATGGGCTCACCTCCAAAAACATGAACCTGAGTTTTTAGAAGGGATGAGCGAGGAAGAGTTTAATGCGGTCTATAAACGGGTCCACATGCCTCGTTTTCCGGGATATGCTTTGGCGGCATTCGGGACATTCCTCCTGTCGATGCCAGTGGGTTTTGGTGTGCTCACGGGGGTTTTGTGGGTAGCGGGGAAAATCGGTTTGTTACCTGAGCCCGTTGAAGTGGCGGACCGATTACTGATTGAAGACGGACAAGTTCGATTTTTTCAGGATGCGCCACCAGAGGCAGCGCTTTATTATATCGAGGATCTTGCCGGGTTTTATTATTTCTTCGGTATTTTGATTATCTGGCTCATCATCGTTGCTTTGTTTATGCGTCGCTATCATGCAAAGCGGCCGGGCTATTTGCGCGATGAAATTATTCGTGCACGGGGTTAATTCGAAAGGGAGATTAATGCAGTTTTTGCACACAATGGTGCGCGTTAGCGACCTTGATGCGTCGATGGATTTTTATTGTAGCAAACTCGGCCTAGTTGAGGTCAACCGCTACGATAACGACAAGGGGCGTTTCACACTGATTTTCTTGGCGGCTCCAGAGGATGTTGATCGCGCGCGCGATGACCAAGCTCCGCTGGTAGAGCTCACCCATAATTGGGATCACGAAGACTATTCTGGTGGGCGCAATTTTGGTCACCTGGCCTATCGCGTGGACGATATTTACGGGCTTTGTCAGCGTTTGATGGATGCTGGGGTGACGATCAATCGGCCGCCGCGTGATGGTCATATGGCTTTTGTGCGATCCCCCGATGGGGTCTCGATTGAGCTGCTGCAAAAAGGCGATAGTCTGGAACCAGCAGAGCCTTGGGCCAGCATGGAAAACACCGGCAGTTGGTAAGGGGTTGTTTGCATTATTGCTTCGTTAACTGAGGCCACGCATAAAAAACAGCGTTAAAAATTTAAGGGTTTTCGATGTCAGATAAATCCGTTTCGCTTGAGAATGTGACGAAACGATACGGTGCGTTCACGGCGGTGGACGATCTGTCATTTGAGGTCTCCAAAGGTGAGATTTTCGGGTTTCTAGGGCCCAATGGGGCCGGTAAAACCACAACATTGCGGATGATGCTGGACATCATCCAACCGACGACTGGTCGCATCGCTATTTTGGGTTCGACATCAGCGATTCCGGTTCGCCAACGCATTGGGTATTTACCGGAGGAACGCGGGCTTTATCGCAAAATGAAGGCGGCCGATTCAATTGCGTATTTTGCGCAGTTGCGTGGGCTGTCGCGCAATGATGCAAAAGCAAAAGCAATGTCACTCTTGGAACAATTTGGCCTTGCCGAATTTGCACATTCAAAAAATGAAGCGCTATCAAAAGGGATGGCGCAGAAGGTGCAATTACTGTCGACGATTGCCCATGAACCTGAATTGCTAATCTTGGATGAGCCATTTTCTGGGCTCGATCCGATCAATCAGCAAACGTTGGAGGAGTTGATCCGAAATCAGCGTGATGCGGGTCGAACAATTATTTTTTCAACTCATGTAATGCAGCATGCAGAGCGCCTTTGCGATCGTTTCATAATCATAGCGGGTGGTGGAAAAAGATTTGAAGGCACGTTAGCGCAGGCGCGGGCGGGTTTTGCAAAGCGCATGCATATCCGAACACCGGCCAGTGCTGATGCGTTATTCGCCTTAGGGCAAGTCGCGTCATTGCGCCCAGAAGACAACGATGGTGGCGATGAGAACACCTATGAAGTCACGCTTGAAGACGGTGCCGACCCACAAGGCTATCTGAAACGCGCCATTGATAATGAGCTTATTATAAGTCGGTTTGAGCAAGCCGGGGCTACCTTGCATGATATTTTCATGTCGCTAGCAGGTGAAGAGAGTGATCGTGGGCAAACAACGCGCCCGCCGGTGATGGAGGCGGCAGAGTGAAACAGGTTTTGTTAATTGCCTGGCGTGAATACAAACAATATGTGTTTTCCCGCGGTTTTTTGTTGTTCTTGATCATGTTCCCGCTTGGCGTCATTGGTGCCGGCGCGGCTGTTGGATTTTTAGAAAACAACAAGCCGACGCGTCATTTCGTGGTTTATGATCAAACTGGTGCCTATACAGCCCATATTGATCGCGAGTTAGAGCGCCGGCATATGTTGTCTGCAATTGCGGCGTGGGATGTCTATGTTGGTGTGAGTACCGACCTTGACGCCCTTGTCGATAGTTCCGTGCCCGATGTTTTTCAGCCTGGGCCCGTGAATGAGCGACGCGCACAAGAATTCACGGCCGCAGGTGGGTTTGACGTGGCACGTGAAAATATTGCGCCTTTTTTAAAGTCGTTGGCGCTGCCGTTTGAAATGCCCAGGCCAAGTTTTCAACGCTTACCCCTACCGAATGATTTTTCGGAGACTGCAAGCCTTGCGGAAGTTGAGGCGACGCTGCGCCCATATCTGCTTGAAGAGCGACTGGTGCGCATTAATGGAGGATCGCCTCAGCCGGTTTTCGCCGCGATACTCATCCCGGAAGGGTTTGGTCCGCAAGACGATGCTTCACCTGCGCAATATTGGAGCCGTAATCTTACCGATCAGGCATTAGAGATTGCGATTACGACGGCATTGGACACCGCCTTGCGTCGTGAAGCGATCGCTGATTTTGGCTTGTCGGAGGAAATGCTCGACGATGTTGTCGCGATAGATGCGCCGGTGGCGGCGTTCCGTCCGGACCGCACAGCAGAAGACGCGGAGCTTGGGCTTCAAGACCGTATCGAAACGGCATTACCTGCAGTGCTTACATATGTGTTGCTGGTGATTATCTTTGGTGTCGGCAATCTTTTGCTAACAAATACAATCGAAGAACGCTCTAATAAGATTGTGGAAATATTGCTGTCATCGGTTACTGCCAACCAATTGATGATGGGTAAATTGGTTGGTATCGCCGCCGTTGGTCTTACCATGCCAACGATTTTTCTGTTTGGTGCATTGGCCATGTCGGCAACATCAGCAGGGCAAGAAAACATTATGGCCGTGGCCGTTGCATCTCTATTTTCTTCGAACCTCATTTATATTTATCTATTCTATTTCCTTTGTGCCTATGTGATTTTCGCCATGATCTTTTTAGCGATTGGCGCAGTTTCCAATTCGCTACAGGATGCTCAATCTTATATGGGTCCTGTCATGGTGCTGGTCTTCGCACCACTACCTTTGATGGTGATGGTGTTTCAAAACCCAAATGGCGTTGCGGCCTCAATACTGACCTGGATACCGCTATACACGCCCTATGCGGTGATGATGCGCGCTGCCGCAGACCCTCCTTTATGGGAGATCCTTGGGGCAACAGCATTGATGTTGGCATTTGCAATTTTTCTAATGCGGATTATGGGCCGCATATTCCGCAATGCCATATTGCAAGCCTCGCCACCAAAAATCCGTGACGTTTGGCGGTTGGCAAAAAATGATGGTGAATAGCAGATCGTTTAGTTGGTCGATTTTGCGTCGAGACGATAGATGAATTTTCGATCACAATAACCGCATTCGGCTTCGCCATCTTCCAGTGAATACCAAACAATAGGGTGCCCAAGAGCGCCGCCGCCGCCATTGCAGGATATCCGGTGGGAATCCACATAGATTTCTTCTGGGGCGGGGGTCGTCTTCGAAGTTGGGTTCGTCATCAACAGGCTCACATGTAAGGTTCTTGACCGTGCTTGCCGAGGCTTTGGGCATCCGTCAAGACCAGTTGACGTGGGCGCACTCATCATCTGATAAGTGCGGCGGGTAATCCCACAGGGGAGATATGCAGCAAAATACGGATATGACGCAATATGCCATTAGCGCGCGTTCGCTTCGCAAAACCTATAAAGGCAACGCAAAAGCGCCCCCCAAAGAGGCCCTGAAAGGGATTGATCTGCAAATTCCGCGCGGTTCCATTTTTGGCTTATTGGGGCCGAATGGTGCGGGAAAATCGACATTCATCAATATTCTGGCAGGACTTGTGAACAAGTCGTCGGGTGATGTTTCGGTTTGGGGTTTTGATCTCGATCGCAATGCGCGCCAGGCCCGTGCGGCCCTTGGGATTGTGCCTCAGGAAATCAACATGGATGTTTTTTTCACGCCAAAAGAGGCGCTCGACATCCAAGCGGGTCTTTACGGCGTGCCGAAAGAAAAACGCCGCACCATGGAGATTTTGACGGCGCTCGGACTTGCCGACAAAGCGGATTCTTATGTGCGCCAACTTTCTGGTGGGATGAAAAGGCGCTTGCTGGTTGCCAAAGCGATGATCCATTCGCCGCCAATTTTGATCCTGGATGAACCAACGGCTGGCGTTGATATCGAGCTGCGCAAACAGCTTTGGGAATATGTGCTTGAACTTCATCAGGCTGGCGTAACGATCGTACTGACAACGCATTATCTCGAAGAGGCGCAAGAGCTGTGCGATCAAATCGCTATTATTCACGAAGGTGGAGTTGTTGCCTGCGAACCGACCGAAAAATTAATTGCATCGTTGGACCAAAAAACACTGATGGTAACCCCATTAGATGAAATGAACGGTGTCCCGGATCTTGGGCCCTTTAATGCCGAGATCAAACCGGACGGGCGTCTGGCCATCCCTTATCAGCCAAGCAAAGCGCAGGTTGGTGAAATTTTGGCCAAGCTTTCCGCTGCAAAGATTGCGGTAAAAGATTTGTCTACGGTCGAATCGGATTTAGAGGACGTCTTTCTAGAGCTCACCTATCGAAACACCGGCTAAGTCTCTGAGCTATTAGCAATTTTTTGTTGGCTTTCTTCCCAGTGCAAAAATCTGGTATGGCTTTCGTTTATTAGCCATGCCGAAGGGGAGATTGCCATGTTGCTACGGTTTCAAAAAGCACTGCTTGCCACGCTTTTGTTGGGGTTTTTCGGATCGACGTCGGCGATCGCCGAAGATGGCGATGCGATATTGGTACTTGATGCGTCAGGATCGATGTGGGGCCAGATAGAAGGCGAAGCCAAAATCACCATTGCAAAACGTGTGCTCGGCGATCTTTTAGGTGATCTGCCTGCGGAGCGCCGTCTTGGGCTTATCGCTTATGGTCATAATCGCAAAGGTGATTGTACCGACATTGAAGAGCTTGCAACGGTTGGCGCGTCGCGTGGCGCGATTTCCACAGCTGTTTCTGGGCTAAACCCTAAAGGCAAAACGCCAATGGCCGACTCGGTTAAGATGGCGGCCGAAAAATTAAAATACACAGAAGAAAAAGCCACTGTCATTTTGATTAGTGATGGCATTGAAACTTGTGAACCGGACCCATGTGGTGTCGCGGCATCGCTTGAACAGGCCGGAGTTGATTTTACAGCGCATGTCATTGGTTTTGATATTACGGAAGAAAATGACGCGGCACAGTTGCGTTGCCTCGCCGAAAACACTGGTGGCAATTATGTGTCCGCGTCAAATGCAGATGAATTGTCTGCTGCTCTTGAAGAGACGGTTGTGGCTGCTCCCGAAGTGACAACAGTAACAAGAGTGCGTTTGCGCGCGACGGAACTTGAAGGTGGCCTCGTGATTGAGGAAGGGCTCAACTGGACCATTACACCGCGCGCTGGTGGCGATGCGGTTAACCATGACAATGCCGGGGTTCTCGATATCGACGTTGAACCTGGCGCTTATGATGTTGCGGTTGAGCGGCCTTCAGATGGTCTTAAAGGAACACTGGAAGCTGTTGTCATTCGAGAAAATACTTGGAAGACTGTTACCATTGCTTTGACTTTCCCGGTTGAAGCGACGGTTCGTGTTGATCCAGCCGAAAGTGGTGTAGCCGGCACCAATGTCCTCATTTTTTGGGAGGGGCCAGAACGTCAGGGCGACTATATCGCGCTGTCAAAAAAGGGCGATGACGCTGGGAAATATTCAACCTACGCTTATGCCCATCGTGGTAACCCTGCGGAATTGCGCTTGCCGGTTGAGCCTGGTGAGTATGAGGCGCGCTATATGCTTGGGCGCCCCATTCGTGTGCTCGCGACTGCGGCAATAATTGCAACGGAAGCTGCGGCGACATTGACGGCACCGGATACTGCTGTTGCTGGGCAAGAAGTCAGTGTCGAATTTACTGGGCCACCCGCTGGCTCCGGCGATTGGATTACGATTGTCAAAACGGATGCTGCCGACAAAACTTATACTGATTACCATTATTCGAAAAATGGAAGCCCCGGAGAGCTGCGCATGCCGCTTGAGGCCGGTGAATATGAGCTGCGGTTTGTGCAAGGCAATTCGAAAGTTCTCGCGCGCCGCCCGATCACCGTAACCGCTGCAATGGCTACGATCAGTGGCCCAGAAACAGCAATTGCTGGTGAAGAGGTGCAAGTTGATTTTACGGGTCCAGAAGCCGCGTCGGGTGATTGGATTACGGTGACGGCACCGGAAGCCCCGGAAAAGAAATACAACGACTATCACTATTCGCGAAACGGAAGCCCTGCGACTGTTCGTATGCCGCTTGAAGCCGGTGAGTATGAGCTACGTTTTGTGCAAGGAAACTCAAAGGTCATTGCGCGTCAAACAATCACCGTTTTGGCGGCGTCTGCGACATTGTCAGCAAAAGAAACTGCGATTGCTGGCGAAACGGTCAGTGTTGAATTTACCGGTCCCAAAGCGGCTTCCGGTGACTGGATAACCGTGACAGCGTTGGATGCGCCGGGGGAAAAATATAACGACTACCATTATTCAAAGAATGGTAGTCCAGCCGAAATTCGTATGCCACTCGACGCCGGCAATTATGAAATTCGGTTTGTGCAGGGCAATTCAAAAGTTCTGGCGCGAAAACCAATTACGGTCACTGCGGCAACGGCAACGCTTGATGGGCCGTCATCTGCCCAAGCGAGTGAGTTAGTGGATGTTGCTTTCACGGGCCCACCACCAGGGTCGGGCGACTATGTTGCCGTATCCAAGGTGGGGTCACCTGATCTGAAATATGAAAGCTATGGCTACACCAAAGGCGGTAGCCCAACCCGCGTGCGCATGCCTTCGGAGCCGGGAAAATACGAATTGCGATTTATCCATGGCAACAAGAAAGTTCTGGCGCGTGCGCCGATCACGGTGACGCCGAAGGATTAGAGCACTCTTGAAGCCGTAGCCATGGTTTTGGCTAACTGACTGAGATCATGGCATATTCGCGTATTGCGATGGTAATAAGCCGTGCACATGGCTTTTTTGACGCATGACATGCCACCAGCGGACATGTGATTAAATCACAAAGATTTGAGCATTCTGGCGCGAATTGCCCCTCAAGCGTTGTTTTCACGCGGCATCCATGGGTAGTATATAAACAATTACACAACTGATGGTTGATGGGGTGAGGCGTTGGTAAATTTGTCAAATGGCGTTGTTCGATTTCTTAGTAAATCATTTGATTCCGACCTTTTAAATGATGATGTCGGTAACAATGGGGGGCCACTCTCTGAAAAAGACGTAGGCAGATTGAAACAAAAAGCCGTACGCGTAAAAACGATTAAGTTCATATTTGACGTATTGACGGTCGGGTTTTTCTTTTTGATCACTGTTTTTGTGAGGGACATAACCGAGTTTTTCGCAAATCTGGATTCGACGAAGTTTTCGGTCGGTGAATATCACTATGTTGTCCACATATATATTTTTTAATCATGGTTTGGTTTGCCGTCAGTTTCTTTGTAACTCGAATGATTTGGAAAAAATGGTGGAGTATGCAGGCAACCAGTGGCGCTGCGACACCGAGGGTCGAAGCATTGCTGAATATTTCCCTTGGCTATGCTTGGGCTCGGCATTATTCGACCGTGTCGATGATTGCGGGTATGGGCGGCTTTCTATTCGTATTTAATGTCCTAAGATCTGGAACCATTCATTGGGTAGAAATTACTTTTGTGTTGTTGTTGTCGTTTGTACTTGGCGTGCTGTCATTCCTGTTCAAAAACAGAATGCGTTTTTTAGGAATGAGTTTTATAGAACATTTGTTATTTAGCGCGGTGAAGGCTCAATCATCGACACTTGATAACAATAGAGCCTTTGAGCAAGTCGAACAAAGACTAGCACCAAAATTCAAAAATAAATGGCCCGAATTATACTTTTAAGAATCCTTAGCATTCAGATTTGATGGGACCCAATCTTTACCGTCCATCATATTTGTCATCGCATGTTCGCGTAAGGCGTCGGCTATAGCCGGAGGGTCGCCTTTTAGAGCGTCCGGTGGAATCGGCTTTCCGAATGTGAGTTTGTAGGTCTTTCCCTTTTTATTGAGCAATTCGTGAAACAATGTGATGTCACGAAGTTCGGTGTTGAGTTTCCAAAACCAATAATAAAGCCAGGAATTTCGCATTTCGATATACACCGGAACAACGGGGCACTTATATTTTCGGGCGAAAATGGCGACGGAAGGTAACCATTCTTGCTCAACCAATATTTTTTTGTCACTCATTGCCGCCAACCGTCCGGATGGAAACAACACGACGCATTTTTCTGCATTAAAGGCGCGAATGGTGCTGGCTAGGGTTTCCCGGGAACGCAACATTGTGCGCTTTTCCTCGACCCATTCAACCGGAATGATCATGTCCTCCAACCCTGCCGATGCGCGCAGCGCGTCACGATTGGCAAAAAAGGTCATATCAGGTCGCCATGCTTTTATCGCATCATACATGGCGACCCCGTCGGGAATACCGGTTGGATGGGTTGATGCGATCAGTACACGTCCATCAAGTGGGATGTTTTCAACGCCTTCCACTTGTATATCCAACGAGAGGAGATCGCTGATATAGTTGAATACACCCTGTGCCGGCAGATCTGATATCGCGTCTGCCATTGCTACAGCCTGTTTATGAAGCAAAAGGGGGTAAAGCATGGTTTTGTAAAGCGGCCACAGACGACTTTTCATCAATTTTTGTGCACGCTCCTCGATGAGCTCATCAACGATGTGCTTTTGGGGCTGATCACCTTTGAACTTTGTATCTAACGGTGTTGCGGCCAATCGAAAATTCTCGCTCGTTTACTAATCTGCATGCAGCAAAATAAGATTTGCCTCTAGCAAAGTTGGTAAGACTAACAAAGTTTGTGTTGAAATACATATCGCGATGGGCGCGGTTTTTCGCCATTAAAACTTATGCGGTTCGTCCGTTTTCTCGCGATAGGGCTCACTTGCGAGATGCAAAGTCAGAAAAGAGCCGGCGATCAGTAGGGCGACTGCGGCTATTCCTCCGCCCATATTGCCAAGCCAATTGCCCACCGCACAGGTTAAAGCGATCAATAAATAAGGCATAATTGGCGGATCTTCGTGCCGAAACCGTAGGGCAAATAAGCCTGCGGTCGCCACAAACAACAAGGCCGCTAAGAGGTCGAAAATTGTCTCCAAAACATCCATCTCCTATACGGAAATGTGCGCCGGTGCCGTTAAAAAGCCCTTAGGAGAATTGGTAAATATATTGCATTGTAACTAAAAACGGCACTCCACCATGAGGCGAAGTGCCGTTTCAGAGATTGTCTTCAGCGATTATTCCCCAGCGCGCTGTGCATCGCGAAGGGCACGGAACTCATTTCCTTCGTACCAGTTCGGCCAATCGTCAGAATATGCGATTTGTGCACCAGTTTTATAAAGGATCTCAGTCGTGGTGCGCATAGCGTCCATCGGCCAGCTCTCATCATACTCATCACTTGGCGCGTGATAACGATTTGTTCGATAGTCAGCGCCAAGAGCTTCGCCAGCTTCAACGCCACCCTCGACAAAGTCGGCGCCGCCATCTGCGTAAAGCATCGGTACGCCTTTTTTCGCAAGCGAGATGTGATCAGAGCGGTAGAAATATCCTTTTTCCGCTTCTGGGTCTGGTGTCAGCGTACGATCATATTCTGCCGCAACGCTACTCAGAATGTCTTCAAGTTCTGACGCGCCGTAACCAACAACAATCATGTCCTTTGGTTCCGGAGTTGGCAAAATTGCATCAATGTTGATTCCCGCCACAATTTGGCTGAGGGGTACTGATGGGTATTCGCCAAAATAAGCAGAACCTAGAAGGCCTGATTCTTCTGCTGTAACCGCCAAAATCATAATAGAACGATCTGGCGCTGTTTCGTTATTGGCGAACTTTTCCGCGACTTCCAAGATAGCTGCGATGCCGGTCGCATTGTCGACGGCACCGTTGTAGATTTTATCCTCGCCCTCAACATTAGGATTGATACCAAGGTGATCCCAGTGACCCATATAAAGAACATATTCATCTGGGCGTTGCGCGCCCGGCAAGACGCCGAGAACATTCGCATCTTCGCTACGCGCGATATTATTGTTCAATGTTGCTGAAGCGGTGATACCGGTCATCGGAACCGCTTGAAAATCACCGCCAAGTGCCGCTTGGGTTTGTTCGCCCAGGTCTAAACCTGCTGCGGTAAACAAAGATTGCGCCATCTCATTTGATAGCCACCCTTCGGCTGCTACGCGGCTGGCACCATTGTCGGTGCGTTGGAGATCGACTTGAGGACCTGACCATGAGCCTTCAACGACACCCCATCCATAAGCAGCTGGTGCGGTGTCGTGAATGATCAGCGCCGCGGCGGCGCCTTGGCGGGCTGCCTCTTCATATTTGTATGTCCACCGACCGTAATAGGTCATGGCATTACCGTTGAAAAGCTCGGGGTCTTGGGTCGCGAAGCCAGGGTCATTTACCAAAATGACAACGGTTTTACCGGTGACATCGACGCCCTCATAATCGTTCCAGTCATATTCTGGTGCGACGATACCGTAACCGACATAGACCAAGTCACTGGCGTCAAATGCTACGTTTTCTTCAACTCGTTTCGTCCAGTAAACGACATCCGTTCGATACTCGAGATCGCGGGCCTCGCCATTGATGTTGAGGGTGAAGGATGAGCTATCCGGTTGCAGGGTTGATTCAACGATCGGGACTGGTTGCTCATAGCTATCGCCAATTGGCTCAAGGCCGATGCGTTCAAATTCGCTTGCAATATAGGCTCTGGTTTTCTCGCCTCCAGGGGTGCCTGGTGCACGCCCTTCATATTCATCAGAAGCAAGAGTCGCGATATGGCGTCTAAGATCTTCAATGGTGATCGCGCCAGCTTCCATAGCGATGTCATCGCTCGTTGCCGTTTCCACGCTCGTTGGCGGTGTTGATGTGTCCTCGCCACCGGTTGAAGACTGCTCGGCACAGCCGGCGGCCAAAATGAACGCTGACCCCGCCAGCCACATGTAAAAATTGTTTTTCATGAGAAAGCTCCCTTTGGCCAATCGGCCATTTACCCTAGTGGGCAGGGATGTTGCATGGGTATTGGGCGGACACAAGATGAAAACCAGCCCCGATAACCGGTAAATCTGGCTGGTCAGGCCGGAAATTTTGGACTAATAGCGGCCATCACGTTAGGTTTTGGACTTGGGATATGGCGTAGCGCCTCAAAAATGAGGGCTCGGGAGGAATAAAATGACTGCAATGACGTCGCCAGCGCAAGGCGCGGAACGTTCTTTTGAGGATTGTGCGCCTAGCTCTCTAGCCAATTTGTCGGCTGCCGCACTCTATGAACTCGCCGTCGCTCGCGGTGAGGGCGAGGTTGCTAAAGAAGGCCCCCTCGTCGTTAAAACAGGTGAACACACTGGTCGCTCCGCACAAGACAAGTTCATCGTGCGTCAGGTTGAAACCGAGCAGACTGTTTGGTGGGATGCGAGCAAAGACATCACACCTGAACAATTCGAACAACTTCACAGCGACATGTTGGAATACGCCAGCGGCACTGAATTGATCCGCCAGGATTTGCGCGGTGGTGCTGATGCGGAATATGCCATCAAGGTTCGGGTCTTTACAGAATATGCGTGGCATAGCCTTTTCATTCAGCATCTTCTTGTGCGCCCTCCGATGGATGAACGTGGCGATGCCACGGATTTTACGATTGTCGATTTACCAGGGTTCAAAGCAAACCCAGAAGTTCATGGTTGTCGAACAGGTACGGTGATCGCGGTCGATTTCGTTCGGCGCATCGTCCTGATTGGCGGAACGTCATATGCTGGTGAAATGAAGAAATCGGTTTTCACGATTTTGAATTACCTATTGCCAGAGCAAAATGTGATGCCGATGCATTGTTCGGTAAATGTCGGGAAAGCAAACGACTCGGCGATATTCTTCGGTTTGTCTGGTACCGGCAAAACCACATTGTCGGCCGATCCAGAACGCGTTTTGATTGGTGACGATGAGCATGGTTGGGGACCAAATGGTCTGTTCAACTTTGAAGGTGGTTGTTACGCAAAAATGATCCGTCTATCTGCGAGAGCGGAACCAGAAATTTTCGCAACCACAAAGCGTTTCGGCACCGTACTCGAAAATGTGGTGATGGACCCAAAAACGCGCGAGCTTGATCTCGATGATGCGACACTCGCGGAAAACTCCCGTGGTGCGTATCCTATCCACTATATTCCAAATGCG
>JAJFGD010000083.1 GCA_021776315.1 Hyphococcus sp.
CTTTGATCATATCGTTCAATCTGCCCAATTGTGCTGCACTTACTGGCGTGTCGTCGATATCTTTATCGGCTTTATTCAGCGCGCCAAACAATTCACCGGTTACCCAGTTTGATGCCAGCTTACCGTCGCGACTTTTTGCAACTTCTTCAAAATACGCGGCCTTGGTTTTGTCTGCTGCAAGGACAATCGCATCATAAGCAGACAGTCCGTATTCTTTTATGAAACGATGCTTTTTCGCGTCAGGTAACTCAGGCAAGCTCGCTTTGATCTCATCGACCCACGCCTGATCAAATTCCAACGGTAAAAGGTCTGGGTCCGGGAAGTAGCGATAATCATGGGCATCTTCTTTTGACCGCATCGTCCGGGTCTCTCCGGTCGCTGGGTCGAAAAGCAATGTATCCTGATCAATCGTACCGCCGGATTCTAGTACTTCAATTTGACGGCGCGCTTCATAGTCGATCACTTGCCGCGTAAATCGAATTGAATTTACATTTTTTGTTTCTGTTCGTGTACCGAGATATTTGAAATCCCCGGTTTCGCGAAACTTGTCGTAATTGCCAGCGCGGCAAACCGAAACATTGACGTCGGCGCGCATGGACCCTTCATCCATATTGCCGTCACAGGTGCCAAGATACCGAACGATTGTGCGCAGCTTTGAGAAATAGGCCGCGCCCTCCTCCGCCGATCGCATTTCCGGCTTGGATACGATTTCCATCAGCGCCACGCCAGACCGGTTAAGGTCCACATGGGATGCATTGGGTGCAAGGTCGTGGATCGACTTGCCTGCATCTTGTTCCAAATGAAGGCGTTCAATACCCACATTGATCGTTTTGCCACCATCAAGCTCAACTTCGATGACGCCTTCGCCAACGATAGGGTCTTTAAACTGGGAAATCTGATAGCCTTGAGGCAGATCTGGATAGAAATAATTTTTCCGGTCAAATCGCGACCAGGTATTGATCTTAGCATTTAGTCCAAGCCCAGTTCGCACCGCTTGTTCAACGCAGTATTTATTGATAACCGGCAACATACCTGGCATGGCGGCGTCGACCAGCGATACATTCTCGTTCGGACCGGCCCCATAGGACGCCGGCGCGCCGGAAAACAGTTTGGATTTCGACGTGACTTGGGCATGAACCTCTAGCCCAACAACGACTTCCCAGTCGCCTGTTTCACCCTTCAAGAGATTTCTTAGCTCAGCCATATCGAGATCCTAATACACGTTGTTTTTTATGGATAAAGCGCGAAGCGGCCCCATGAATCAAGTGGGTCTGCCTTTTGCGATACATTGATTTGCTGCGCGCCCAGACGCGATCCGCAGATCACCCGCCAATTTCCACTGCTAAGCCGCGAAATCAACCTCATCCGCTACTGCCTCCGTTACGCTCAATGATACGCCGCACCGCCCCATGGAGGCGACGGGGAAATTGCAATTCGAGATAGTGGGTGCCTCCCGGCACAATATCCAAATGAGCATTTGGCCCGAGATAGCCCATCAGCTTTTCAGCGTTTGACTTTGGTACCAGCGCATCAAAATCGCCATGCAAAACCTCAATTGGGATGGACAGGTCTTTTAATTGCTCAAACAGTGGCCCGATCTGACTTCGACGACCTGCGATTTCTTCACGGACTTTCTGCCATCGATTCGGCACAAAGGGCTCTATATTTGGGTGCTTGCCGAGTTGTTCCAAGCGAAGCGCATAATCATAGGGCTCGTCAATTAAGGCCGCGACCGTCACCACGCCTTTCACCGCGGCTGGAAAGTCGAGCGCCGCCTTCAAAGCCAGTGCGCCGCCATAGGAAACTCCGACGGTAATGATGTTCTTGGTGCCATACCCACCACCCGGCAAGAACGGCTTCAAGGCCGCTACCTGATCGTCAAAATCCGTCACCGCATCCTTATGGCCTTTCCCGAAACCGGGCCGAGAAAAGATAACAACTTCAATGCCTGCGGGAGTGGTTCTTAAAAAGCGTGTGAACAACAGTGGGTGGCCCGGCGTGCCATGAAATACGACAACGCGCCACTCCCCATTGCCTGGCACCAGATAGCCATCTGTCTCTAATGGCTGTGCCAGCGGGACCGTAAAATTGATGTCGTGATACTGGGCCATAGCCCCCTATTTCACCCGCCATGCCGAGCGATGACACATTGACCGTGGCATCGCCCTATTCAATCCGACCCGCGGGTCAAAAACTAGCTCCACCACTCTGTTGGTTTCGCCGTAAAGTTTGCCGCCTGCTCTAACGCATACATGCCTTTGAACATGGTCTCTTCGTCAAATGGCCGCGCGAGCAACTGCAATCCAAGTGGCAATCCTTGTTTATCGAGACCAGCCGGTACTGATGCGCCGGGCAATCCTGCAAGATTGCCGGTCACCGTGAAGATATCATTCAGATACATCTGCAAGGGATCGGCGCTTTGCTCGCCAAGCGCAAAAGCGGCTGATGGCGTCGATGGCGTCAGGATCAAATCCACCTTGTTGAACGCGTCAGTGAATTCATCAAAAATCTTTTTACGAACTTTCTGTGCGCGTAGATAATAGGCATCATAATACCCAGCAGACAGAACATAAGTTCCGATCAAAATCCGACGCTTCACCTCATCACCGAATCCTTCGGCACGAGTATTCTCATACATGGATTGGATGTCGTTAAAGTCATCTGCACGGTGGCCATATTTCACGCCATCATAACGCGCTAAATTTGACGACGCCTCAGCTGGTGCGACGATGTAATAAACCGGCAACGCATATTTCGTCAGCGGCAAAGAAATGTCGACGATTTCGCAACCGGCATCTTTCATCCATTCAATACCTTGCGCCCAAAGCGTTTCGATTTCAGCTGGCATTCCATCAAGACGATATTCTTTTGGCACTCCAACTTTGAGACCTTTGACGGATTGTCCGAGCACCGCTTCATAATCTGGGACTGGGCAGTCGATGGAGGTCGAATCCTTCGGATCGTGACCGGCCATGGATTTCAGCATTATTGCGGAATCGCGCACATCCTGAGCAATCGGCCCTGCCTGATCGAGAGATGATGCAAAGGCAACAATACCCCAGCGCGAACACCGACCATAAGTTGGCTTTACGCCGACTGTTGCTGTCAACGACGCAGGTTGACGAATTGAGCCACCAGTATCGGTGGCCGTTGCTGCGGCACAGAGGCGTCCTGCAACACTCGCGGCGGAACCACCCGATGATCCACCAGGAGTCAAATCCGTATTGCCCCCATCATTGCGCCGCCATGGATTGATGACATTTCCAAAATAGCTCGTTTCATTTGACGACCCCATGGCGAACTCATCCATGTTCAGTTTACCGAGCATCACGGCACCATCACGCCAAAGGTTAGCGGTCACCGTTGATTCGTAGCGTGGCTTGAACCCTTCAAGGATATGAGACGCGGCGGTTGTCTGTTCACCTTCAGTACAAAATAAATCTTTGATGCCGAGTGGCACGCCCTCCAAGGCACCGCCCTCGCCTTTCGCCAATTTTTGATCTGCTGATTTGGCCATGGCCCGGGCCTTATCAGGCGTATCGATAACAAAAGCATTTAGCGATTTCGCTTTTTCAATACGCGAAAGATATGCATCCGTCGCTTCGAGCGAAGACACTTTTTTTTCTTTGAGAGAATCGCGCAGTTCAGCGAGCTTCATGTCGGCAATATTGGTCATCACTCAACCACCCGTGGCACAACAAAGAAATGGTCTTCTGTTTTTGGCGCATTGGCCACGACATTGTCCGGCTGACCACCGCCCGTATAGCCGTCAGTGACCACGTCTTCACGCATCGGTTGGCGCACATCGACCGTCGATGCCATAGCATCAACACCCTCAATATCGACTTCATTGAGCTGTTCGATCCAGCCCAAAATCGTCGAGAGTTCTTGGGCCAGAGGTTCTAGCCGCTCCTCAGGTTCTGCGATTCGCGCCAAATGCGCGACCTTGCGCACGGTTTCCTTATCAATAGCCATAATAATCCGTTTGAATAGTTACGTCAGCGAAGGCGTATCAATGCCCTTGGGCTGGCGCAAGAGGGTCCGTCCGACTGGTGGAATGAGCCGTCGCGAGCAAGCGGCCAATTTCTCGATCCGGATTGGCAAGCGACGTACGAACAAACTCACGTAGCTTGCCGACGAATTCCGGATCGCCCGTGCGGTCGAGAACTAGATCGAAATAGGTATTTTCTGAGTATCCATTGTCTTGCTGAGCCTGCAATATAAAGGCCCTCCAAAAATCAGCCACAGGTTTATCTTCAGCAATAGAGACCGCTTCCGCAATCACATGACCACAGGCATATAAGGCCCGATAGCGGGCTCTTCGCTCAGCTCCGGCAAGGGATCCATATTCAAGTCCTGCCGCACATTCCGCACGCGCGTCGATAAAATAATTGGCATGGTCAGTCTGGTCCCAATAGTTGATTGCGAGGAGCGTTTCCGCAGCAATTGCATCTGCCGCCCCTTCATGGATCCATGCCGTAAGGTCACCGCGAACGGGGCGCGCTGATGCCTGCCAAAGATGCACGGCTTCATGCACGGTAGAACTTCGAAAAATGTTTAAGGCCTGATCGGTTCTTTGCGACCAGGCCGCTCCGACGAGCGTCACTTGGAACTGTCCAGGTAAGGCATCGCCAGCATAACTAAGGCGCCCGTCCTCTTCACCCAATGGGGCCGCAAGAAACAGGTTCGGTTTGGCGTTGTGTGAAAAGCCAAATTGCTGGGACAAGTACCGAAATGCACGCGGCGTGAGTTCATAAAACTCGTCAATAATCCACCGCGGTGCATTCGGATCAACAACCGCCATCACCTCAGCCGTTTCAACCGGCTCTAACGGTCCCATATAGACAAACGCGGGATGATCCATTGGGCTGCGCCAATTTTCCAATGTTGCTACATGTTGGCCAAACGCAACGACTTTTGACCCAGTCGTCGGGTAAAAATTAAAGACGGCATTCGCACGTTCTTTGCGAATATTCACTGGCCAAAAATGACCTGTATAAACCATGACGCCGCCATCGCCATACCGCGAAATGGGTTGATACTGTTTGGTCAGGCGACCTTCCGCAGGGGCTGCAGAAATTGTGACGCTGTTAAAATATTTCCCGTCTTTGCGTTCAAGCCAAATCTGACGCCGTCGTTTAACGATACGAAAACCGTCGGCTTCGACTGTCCAATATTTTCGGTGGTAGCCATCGCGGGTTGCGGTAAACGCCAATGTTTTCTGCGGACGATTGAGTTTGTATTTGACGCGCAGATGCGCATCGGCCTGTTGTTGGATGGAAATGGTCAATTCCGCTGGTGTGGATGCATACCCAATGGCGCTTGCCGAAACCCAACAAACGAGCATTATCAGCACAAGCCTGAGGCCGCGTACCCAAACTCTTGCCATTGCGGTCAACAAATCCCCAAACTCCCCGTTTTGGCCTAAGACGAGATCGTCATAACTTATGTTAGCATAACCCCAATGAAAGACACATTTGAAGATCAGATTGCAGGATTTGGCCCGGCTGGCGCGCTTTTCGGGCTAGACTTAGGCGAGAAAACCATTGGTGTGGCTGTGTGTGACCCAGACAGACGGGTCGCAACCCCTGTGGTTACGGTGCGGCGCCGCAAATTCACAATTGACGCTGAGGAGCTTGTTACGCTCGTCCAATCCCGAAACGTGGTCGGCTTGGTCTTTGGTTTACCGCTGAATATGGACGGTACAGAGGGCCCCCGTGCGCAATCAACGCGTGCATTTGCACGCAATCTAGGACGCACCCTTCCCTTACCCATGGCTTTTTGGGACGAGAGACTTTCCACGGTAGCCATGGACCGGGACCTGATCGAACTCGATACGAGTCGGGCCAAGCGCGCCGAAAAGATCGACGAAATGGCGGCAACCTTTATACTCCAGGGCGCGATCGATCGAATCAGGAGAATTTGCGAATGAGTGCCAAAACCATCCGCCATCTCATCATCGGCCTTTTGATGTTTTCTGGTGTTTTTCACCTCGCCGTCGCCCTGCTCGGTTCAGCCCCAGGTCTCGGGCTACCATTGGCGGCCTTTGGCGGCCTTTATACGATTATCAGTTTTTACGTTCGCCGCGACATTAATGACGGATCTAAGACCCACAGCCGCAACGCCATAATTGCAGCGATCATTGCCTGCGGTGCTGGTTTGACCCTTGGCAGCATTCATTATTTTGGCAATGGCGGGCCAATCGCCCTGCCGATCATGTTTTTAATCGACCTTGTAGTCATTGGCGCAGGCGTCATGTGGATTATGAAAATGCGGGCGAAGACATAAAATCATTTGCTCAACACCAACGTCATCGTTAATCATGCCGTTTTAATGACAATGAAAAAACATCCCTTCCCGCCGCAGCATGAATTTCGGGCACAGCGCCTGATTAGCATCGATGATTTAGGCGATGCAGATATCGGCTATCTTTTGGAACTGACGGAACATTACGCTCAGTATTTGCGTCAGGGAAAACCTGCCCCTCAGCGTTTGGTTGGCAAGACTCAAATCAATCTGTTTTTCGAAGATTCGACCCGGACAAATCTGTCGTTTGAACTTGCCGGTAAAAAGCTTGGGGCTGATGTAGTCAATGTACCCATCGCAGCGTCTTCGGTTCACAAAGGTGAAAGCCTGATCGATACAGCGCAAACCATGGCGGCAATGGGCGCTGATGTCATGGTGGTCCGCGCAAAAGAGACCGGCTTGCACAAAACCCTCGACCGGATTCTCGATTGCGTCGTGGTCAATGGGGGCGCTGGTGCAAGCGAACATCCAACCCAAGCCTTGCTCGATGCCGCCACAATCAGATCTGCTTTCGGCGACATCGCAGGTTTGACTATTGCGATCTGCGGTGATTCTAAACATTCACGCGTCGCAGGATCGAATGCGGTGCTCTTAACCCGCCTTGGGGCAACGGTACGATTTGTTGGTCCGTCGCATCTTTTACCGGCGAACGAACAGTTTCAGCACGTCGAGCGCTTTCACAACCTCTCAGATGGCCTGAACAATTGCGATGTTGTAATGGGCCTGCGCATGCAATTTGAACGCATGGAAAGTGGCAGCCAAGACGCAGCACGAGGGTATTTCGAAGAATTTGGACTGACACACGAGACCATTAAACTAGCCAATCATGGCGTGCGTGTTATGCATCCTGGTCCCATGAACCGAGGTGTCGAAATCGATGGCGCTCTTGCCGATGACAGTGAACGGTCCTTGATTTTGCAACAAGTATTTTACGGTGTAGCGGCCCGCATGGCGGTGCTCGACGCACTCTTGACTAAAGAGGTTTAAATTCGTGCAAGACGTATTGTTCCCTCTAATTCTTGGCTACCTATTCGGTTCCATTCCGTTTGGCCTCGTGCTTACAAAACTGGCCGGACTTGGCGATATTCGTGAGGTTGGTTCTGGGAATATTGGTGCAACTAATGTTTTGCGAACTGGCCGTAAAGATCTCGCGCTCGCCACATTGCTACTCGACGGTGGCAAAGGGGCCATCGCTGTGTTGATTGCCTACGCCCTCGGTTGGCGACCGGAAATTGCAGGGGCCGCTGCATTTCTCGGCCATTGTTTTCCGATCTGGTTGCGCTTTAAAGGCGGTAAAGGCGTAGCCACCTTTATGGGAACATTATTCGCCCTGCATTTCCTTTCTGGGATTTTTGCCGGTGCTGTTTGGCTCGCCACAGCAAAAATCACAAAGTACTCGTCATTATCAGCACTCATGGCCGCTGCCGCGACGCCGTTCATACTTTTTTCGATGGGTAAACCTGCATATTCAATTGCCGCATTATTTATGGCGGCGCTCATTTTCATAAGACACAACACAAATATTCTCCGGCTTCTTCAGGGGCAGGAACCAAAAATTGGTAACAAAACTGATGGTGACGCAACACAAGCTCAATCAAAGTGAGCAACTTGACTGGCTTCAATTAATCCGAACACCGACGATCGGGCCGATCACTTTTCACCGCCTAATCGCCAAATATGGCTCGGCAGCGGATGCATTAGCGGCGTTGCCCGAACTGGCACGTAAAGCCGGAAGGCAGTCGACTTTGAAAGCAGCCAATCGACACGATGCTGAGCGAGAAATCAAAAAAGCTGACCAGCAGGGCGCGCGCCTCATTGCTTCTTGTGAGAATGACTACCCAAAAGCACTAGCACAAATTCCCGATGCGCCACCGATCCTCTATTTGCGTGGCCATGCCAATCTTTTTGAAAAGCCATCCATTGCGATCATTGGCGCACGCAATGCATCAGGAATTGGCCGCAAGATTGCGCGTAGTCTTGCGGTAGATTTGGGCCGGGCTAATGTTGTCGTAACGTCAGGACTTGCGCGGGGTATTGATGCAGCTGCCCATGCCAGTGCACTTGAAACGGGTACCATTGCTGTTGTCGCTGGTGGTGTCGACGTCGTCTATCCCCCGGAACATGACGAGTTAACATCCAGGATTGCTCGCGAAGGTGCGCTAATCTCCGAATGTGCCATGGGACGCAAACCCACGGCGCGAGACTTCCCCAAACGCAATCGTCTTATTTCAGGGCTCAGCCATGGCGTCCTCGTTGTAGAGGCTGCCGCAAAATCAGGAACGCTCATCACCGCCAGATTTGCACTGGAGCAAGGGCGCGAAGTATTTGCAGTCCCAGGATCTCCACTTGACCCGCGATGCCAAGGCGCGAACCGCCTGATCCGAGATGGGGCCACGCTGGTCGAGACGGCAGATGACGTGATGCAAGTTTTGGCGGTGCAACATATCGGGGTTGGCGAAAAGGATCGCGACTTGTTTGGATCGGCCGAATACCCTGATGGTTTTGAACCAACTGCAGAATTAACAGCGTCTCTACGCACAAAAATTAGCGAATTATTGGCTTTCACACCTCTACATCGTGACGAAATTTTACGAGAAATCGGATCGCCGCCAGGGCCTGGTCGCAGATGCATTGCTTGAACTCGTGCTCTCGGGCGCAGCAATCGAACATGATGGCGGCCGGTTTTCGTTACCCTCACCAGATTAAGAGGTTTTTATGGAACCATTCGAAGCGCTTCGTCACGCGCTTCGTCCAAAACCAATTCAAGCCGCTTCAAATCTTCCTTGGCAGCAATTGTGCCCAATTCTCTAAGCAAGTCGGCAATATATGCAGCGACCCGAATCTGAGAATTAATCTTTTCCTCCCGGGTCATCAGTCTATGTATTTGATTTTGCGTCATAATTCGCACCTGCGAGCCGATCTTATTGCGTGTACTAAAAAATAACAACAACTAAAAGTAGATTATTCTTAAATAAATATTTGACTATGGTTTGAGTTGATTTTCGTCAAAGCAGTTGACAGGGCGGGCGAGCCGACAGCATTAGACCGCGCCTAG
>JAJFGD010000084.1 GCA_021776315.1 Hyphococcus sp.
AATCGATGCCGCGATAATAGGCGAGAACGTGAGCGCTCCAATTAGGGTGTGATCGAGCCTACTTGTTTTTGCTGTCTCAGATGCTGATGCTCGCACAGGCTGTCGACGAAGGATCGGGAGGCCTACGGCAATGACCGTTAAAACCGATATCAAAAGGATTAAAAGCCAAAACGCCATTTAGATCGCCGCATCTTCATCTAGATCGTCGTCGATGTCATGGTCGCCCTCGATCTCTGGTACGTCCTTCAACTGCCGGAAAAAGAAAAACGCTAAAATAATTGCCCCGCCAAGCGCAATTGCTGGCGTTAGCCACAACAACATCGTGTCACTGCGCATCGCTGGCTTTAGGCGCGCATAGTCTCCATATCGTTCTGTAACAAAAGCAATGACTTCTTCATTCGTGTCACCGGCCACCAAGCGTTCGCGTACGATAAGGCGCAAATCCTTCGCTAATGGCGCGTTAGAGTCATCGATACTTTGGCTTTGGCATGTGACGCAGCGCAGCTCTTTGCTGATCTCACGCGCACGCGCCTCCAAAATCGGGTTGTCAAGGATTTCATCAGGTTCAACGGCAATCGCCGGCGCGCTCACTATGACAGCCGAAAGCAGCGTAATTACGCCAAGCCCAACGGAGAGTATGCGAAAAATAAATTGACCCATCCTATTCTTCATTTCTCAGTATAAGGATGATTGGTTCAATATCATTTTTCCAAATATCGGGAGTAATAGGACCCGCATATTTCAATCGTATGCGTGCTTGCTTATCGATCACGAATGTTTCCGGTGCGCCAGTAATACCAAAATCAATCGCAACCCGCCCAGCAGCATCATCACCGACCTTGGTATACGGGTCACCAAAACGTTCTAACCAAGCGGCACCCGCACCCGGCGGGTCTTTCCAATCAATGCCATAAATCGGGATTTCCCCTGCCGCTGAAAGCTCCATCAACAACGGATGCTCGATCCGACAAGCCACACACCAAGATCCAAAAAAATTGACCAGACTAACTTGCCCCTTCAGATCTTCCGTAGTGAAACCAACATCGTGTCCTTCAATTGCTGGCAGATCAAAAACCGGGGCCGGCTTATTGATCAACACGCTCGGGATTGCTGACGGGTCCTGGCGCAGTCCGATACCAAAATATACCAATAAGCCAACGAACGCCGACAGCGGCAGTATGAAAAGTAGTCGCTTCATCGTGCTGGCTCGAGCTTTTTTTCTTGGTGAGACACAGACTTTCGCGGTGACGGTTTGGGCAGAGCAGCAAACGTACCCCCTAAGGCGATCAACCCGCCACCAATCCATAACCACACGGCAAATGGGTTGAACCACGCTCGCACCGCATGACCGGCGGATTCATTGCGCGCACCGATGGTGAGATAAAGGTCGCCCATCACTGTTGTCCAAATCCCCGCCTCTGTCGTTTGCATGCCCCGGACTGGATAGTAACGCCGTTCCGCTGACAGTGAGCGCTGAAATCGACCATTTTTATTGACGGTGAAATTTGCTGTCTCGGAAAGGTAATTCGGCCCTTGTGTTTCGGTGACATCGTCCAGTGTAATTTCGTAACCACCGACGCCGATGTTTCCGCCGGGCTGTAAAAACAAAATCTCTTCGCTACGCCAAACGGTAGCGCCCAACACACCTATTGCGATAATGGCAACACCAAAATGTGCGGTCACCATGCCTAAATAGGGCCGCGGCAATGAGAATATTTTTCGTATGCCCGCAGCGAAACCAACACTACCCATTGACGTTCGCCGAACGAAGTCAATCAACACGCCAACCATTGCCCATGCAGCTAGCCCCGCACCAGCCGTTGCAGCGACCTGTTTTGGCCAAGTGATAAACAAAGCGAAAACCAGCACGATAAGACCCACAATCGCAGCTGGCCAAAGGCGCTTTAACGCTGGACCGATTGTATCGCGTTTCCAAGACAACATGGCCGCTGGCGCGATAATGAAAAACAAAATTGCCATCAACGGCAAAAATGTCGCGTTAAAATAGGGAGCTCCAACCGACAGTTTACCGCCGCTGACGATCTCATAGAACAAGGGATAAAATGTACCGACAAAAACCGTGATGCATGAACCGCTCATCAAAATATTATTGGCGATGATCGCGCCTTCACGGCTAACCGGTGCAAAAGTCGCTGTTGAGTTCAGTAATGGTGCGCGTAATGCAAATAGTAAAAGCGAACCGCCAATCACCACCCCAAGAATGGCGAGAATAAACACACCCCGTTCCGGATCGACAGCGAAGGCGTGGACAGACGTCAAAATACCCGACCGCACCAGAAAGGTACCAATAAGGCTCAATGAGAATGCTGAAATAGCCAACAGCACAGTCCAAACTTTTAACGCATTTCGTTTTTCCAACACACGTACAGAGTGAATGAACGCTGTGCCAGCAAGCCACGGCATGAATGACGCGTTCTCAACCGGATCCCAAGCCCAAAAACCACCCCAGCCAAGCTCATAATAAGCCCACCAACTACCAAGCGTGATGCCAATCGTCAGGAACACCCAAGCGGCCAACGCCCATGGGCGCACAGCCCTTGCCCATGCCTGGTCAACTTTTCCAGAAATCAACCCGGCAACGGCAAAGGCAAACACGATCGAAAACCCGACATATCCCAGATACAAAAATGGCGGATGAATGATCAGGCCAGGGTCTTGCAGCAAAGGGTTGAGATCCATCCCATCGACCGGTGCTGGAAATAAACGCTCAAACGGATTCGACGTAAAAACCACAAAAGCGAGAAACGCGGCGGCAACGGC
>JAJFGD010000085.1 GCA_021776315.1 Hyphococcus sp.
TCACCATCGTCAACACGGGCAGAGACCGCCCATCCGCCAGGGCCACCAAGCCGCGGCAATTCATCAAGACGTGCGCTCCGCAATCCCCGCCCTGGCCCAATCAAAGAAATGGCTTCAAGCAGGTTTGTTTTGCCGGCACCATTTTCACCAGCTATGGCGACAGGACGTCCGTCAAAAACAATTTCCGCGCGCTCATACGAACGAAAATCAGTCAAGGTTAAACGGCGCAAACGCGCGCCCCGCGCTGGCATCGCAACCGGCGTCGTTTGGGATTGTGTTTTTTTGATCGCCGTCTGGCTCAACTTCACACCCTAAGCGGCATCAACACATAAAGCGCGCGCTCGTCTTCTTCATCGGTTATCACTGTTGGTGATGACGGATCTGCAAGGCGGAACGTTGCCGTTTCGCCATCTACTTGCTGTGCCACATCCAACAAGTAACGCGCATTAAAACCAATCTCGATGGCATCGCCGCCATAATCGACCGAGAGCTCTTCAAGGGCAGATCCAGCTTCCGGATTATTCACGGTCAACCGAAGCCGGTCTGAATCAAGGGCAAGCTTCACGGAACGTGTGCGATCCGCTGAAACCGTCGAAACACGGTCGACTGCCTGGGCAAAGTCTTTGGTTTCGACCCGCAATATATTGGAATTGCCTTTTGGAATTACCCGTTCGTAATCAGGGAATGTTCCATCAATGAGTTTTGACGTAAGCTTACCGGCACCAAAGACAAACAAAATCTTCGATTCGGAAACAGCAATTTCGATAGTGTCTTCAGCATCTTCAAGCAAACGACCAAGCTCTGCGATCGCTTTGCGCGGAACAATCACGCCAGGCATGGCGCTTGCGCCGTCAGGCAAAGGCGCATCAAGCCGCGCTAAGCGATGACCGTCTGTCGCTGCCGCACGCAAAAAAGGCGTATCGCCATCTGTAACCGCATGAAGATAAACACCGTTCAGATAATAGCGGGTCTCTTCTTGCGACATCGCAAAGCGAGTTTTGTGCAAGAGCCGACGCAGATCATCTGTTGGAACCGAAAACCGGGTTTCCAAATTGTCGGTGGTCAAACTCGGAAAGTCGTCATCCGGCAGCACGGCCAATGCAAATTGCGAACGCCCTGCAGAAACCTGCAAACGCCCTTCTTCCGCTGACACTTCAAGACGGATCTGCGCGCCGTCTGGCAGACGCTTAACGATCTCGAAGAGGGTTACAGCGGAAACCGTCGTTGCCCCTTCTTGCGCGACATCCGCCGGCGCTTCCTCTGATATCTCTATATCCAAATCGGTCGCTGTCAGGGCCAGCACACCGCCCCGGGCTTGCAATAAGACATTCGATAGGATGGGGATCGTATTACGCCGCTCGACAACACTTTGCACATGCCCCAGCGCCTTCGACAGGGCGGACCGTTCAATCGTAACCTTCATGCGATTTGCTTTCTCGGAATGTAAATAGCTCGGAAAAAACTGCTCAAAATGGACGGTGGCAACCAAATCTCCTCCCGCAAAAAACCTCAAAACAGGGGCTGCGCGCGCGAAGAATCGCCACCAAAAAATCCATAAAAATTATAGCCTAAACCGCCCCCAAACAGCTAGCGCCGGCGCGAATTTCTCGCGCCGGCGCTGCTTTTTAAATCATTGATATTAAGAGGCTTTTCAAGGCCTGAAAATTAGCCCTCTAAGGCTTCACGAATCCGGCGTACGCCGTCCTGAAATGCCTTGTCGCGTTCGAGCAAAGCCTCAGCCCGGCGATAGCTGGACATCACTGTGGTGTGGTCACGGCGCAGGGCTTTACCGATGCGCGGGAACGATTCCTTGAGAACATCGCGGGCACACCAAACCACCGCATGGCGAGCACGCACAATACGCTGGGGTTGGGCGCGACTTGTCATATCTTCCAGCTTGAGGCCAAAAGCCTCCGCACCAGCAGCGATGGCATCATCAATGGTCGAGATCTTCTGGCGATCTTCCAGGCGCGATTTGAGGATGGATTTGGCCTCATCCAGATCAACTTGCGTTTCCTGGCCACCATACATCAGCAGCAATTGGTTCAGCGCACCTATGGTCTCGCGCGCACTATGGGTAAAGGTCCGGGCAATAAACCCAAGCACCTCTTCATCAATCGAACATTTTGTTGTCGCTTGCTCTAGGCGCTTTTTCAAAATGGCTAGGCGCAAGGCTTCGTCGCTAGGATGGATCGGCACGCATAGACCGCCAGCAAGGCGATCAGCCAAGCGTTGATTGATACCCGCATCCACGAGCTTTGCCGGCGCAAGTTCGCCCGCCATCACAACTTGTTTGCCACTATCCAACGCTGCATCAATCACAATCAATAACTCCTCTTGCGTTCTTTTTTTACCTTCCAAGAAATGAATGTCATCAATCTGAAGAAGGTCATTTTGCAATAACGACTTATGCAAATCTTGCGTAGTGTTCGACCACACAGCACCAACACAAGCATTGATCAAATTTCGATAGGTCACGTAGGCACCAGAGCCGGTTTCGCTATTTTGGCGCCATGCATGGCCAATACCATGTAGCAAATGCGTTTTGCCGATCCCGGAATGGCCGTAGAAATAAATCAGCTCTCTTGGCTGATCGGTCACCAATGCTTGGTGTGCGGCCGCCCAAGCCATACGGTTACTATCGCCAAGCGCAAACGCTTCAAAGGTACGGCGCGGATCAAGCGGCGTTGCGACGCTCGAGAAATCACGTGTCGCACTCGTATCGAACCCTTTGTCACCTGACGGGCGGTCGGTGAAATGCTCGCTCGCCGTCGCCGGTGATGACCCCATAAGGCGCGCGCGCTCTTCTTCGCGCTCATCTATCTTTTTCGCGTGCTCGCGCAACCTCTTTTGAACAGTCAGTTGCAACTTGCTGACCGGTCCAATTTCTTTGCGCCATGTTTCTGCAAGGATCGGGAGATAACGATTATCAAGCATATCACGCTTGGCTTGAGACCCCGTTGATAGCGTCACACAATCATCAGTCATGTCAGCAAGACCAAGGTCCAAAAACCAGGACTTGTATTTTGCTTCCCCAACTCGACCGCGGAGCGCCTCCAAATACCGACCAAACATTGCCGATTTCACGCCGCCTTCGAAGTTCTTATTGTCCATCTTGTTCGTGCCCAATTTTTTATAAAAATGCTGAGATGCGCAAAACGAAATGACCTGCGCAAAGCATTCGATTGTTTTTGTCTACTTGGCGAATACGGGCCGCCGATACCCGATCAAAAAAAACTAGAGTAGTAACGGGGTGCATTCAACACGAATTACTGACTTCAAAAAAATATCTAAGGAAACATCCACCCGCACCTTGAAACGCCCCTCTTTGTCAACAACGCTTGCCGCACAAAAATACGAAAGCCGCCCGATGAACAGGTTCAAGCGGCTAATTTTTACACTTAATCAATACTGAAACTAGTTGTGCGAAAGATACTCCGCACCCGTCCTAATGACATGATTAGTGTAGTTAATTTGAGTAACAAACGTCAATAGATGATTCGCGAATGTTGCATTTTTTTTACAACCACAAGCGTACATAAATCACTTGCAAAATAAGCTTCGCAGAAAAAACAAGCTGTTACGCTTTGCATTACATGTGCATAATAATCCGCAAAAAGTGCGCTAGCACTGTGTGCGCATCACGTAATGCGAAGTGAAGGACTAGCTGTCCATAGTTTTAGGATAAATTTATGCGCAAAAACGCGCAAAAAAGATTTACGCTGCGAGTGCTTTGATCCGCGACGACAATCGGGATAGTTTTCTCGAAACCGTATTCTTGTGAAAAACGCCACGACTTACTGCACGGTGTAGTTCTGGCTGAACCGATTTAAACGCGTCTTGCGCCGCTTTTTGATCGCCAGAGGCAATCGCTTCTTCCACTCTACGAAGATATGTTCGCACACGAGAACGGCGCGCCTTATTGACGGCTGTACGGCGTTCGATTTTACGAACCATTTTCTTAGCGGAGGAAGTGTTGGCCATGTTTCATTCACTTGATGTTTTTATACGCCAATAGCGGCGCGAGCGGCGGTATATAGCGAGGCGTTGAAACCCCGTCAACATAGGAAATGCGCCTTATTTCAGCAGTTTTACCGCTGACACCCAGAGCAGTAAAAAGTGCTCCGCCCGCTTTGCACGATACGGCCAATTTCACTGTCACATTTCGGGCATTTCTCACCTTCACGATCATAAACCTCGAAACGGTGCTGAAAATAGCCAAGATCCTCGTGAACCCCGGCAAAATCACGCAAAGAGGACCCGCCAGCCTTAATAGCGGCTCGCAATACTGTGAGGATTTCACTGTGTAATCGCTCACCGCGCCGCCCAGCAACGCTCGATGCACGTCGTCGTGGCGATATGCCAGCGCGATAGAGCGCCTCGCAGACATATATATTGCCGAGCCCAGCCACGACCCGTTGGTCTAAAAGGGCGGCCTTGATGGGCGCGCTTTTGGTTTTCAGAGCTGCGTTGAATGCCACTACCGAGAAGCCATTACCGAGAGGCTCTGGTCCCATAGCCTTGAACTGCTTGCAGTCTTCCAAGGCTTGGGTGGCAACTAAATCCATAAACCCGAAGCGACGTGGATCATTATAGGTGACCGTCGCCGGCTTCCCATTGTTACAATAAAACACGACATGGTTGTGAACCGGGTTGCAAGCTGGGGCTTGGTTAAATTTCCCAGGCGTTTTTGCGGTTCCATCATCGATCACAAATCGACCGGACATCCCCAAATGCATGATCAGCGTCTCGCCCGTCGATAGACCGGCCAGCAGATACTTCCCCCGCCGCCCCAACGTATCGACCCGAGCGCCGGTAAGCCGGGACACGAAGTTTTTCGGAAAGGGAAACCGCAAATCCGGACGTGATGCAGTGACTTTGACCAGATCCGCGCCTTCAAAGACGGGAGCAAGGCCACAGCGAACCGTTTCGACCTCAGGCAGTTCTGGCATTCCACACTCCCCATTGCGACGCGACAGGTATGAAAAGACGCGCCTTTTCGGTACCCAACAAAAAACCCCGGCGCAATGGCC
>JAJFGD010000086.1 GCA_021776315.1 Hyphococcus sp.
TCTTGGAGAAATCCGATTAGTGACAGAATGGCGAAAACATTAATTTGGGCGGTGCTATCTCCCATCCAACATGGCTAGGGCCAATTTCACGCTCAGGTGAACGGCTGCAAAACAAAGCGTTGGTGAGAACGCCATCGAAACTATCGCTGACGTAGAAAGATTGGATCGTGAGACGCGACGCCCTAAACCGAAAGACTGCAATGAGAAAGTTTATGAACCGACGGGGCGTTGAGACTGGCGAGTATAGTTTTGTGAATCCTGTTTGCGCGCTTCCAATTGTCGTTGCGATCGACAGACCCGTTTTTTAAATCGCGTGCCTTTTTGTGTTTCGTAAGTGCAAAAAAGCGCATCTTGAACGTCTTGGGCATATTCGTCATTTGTCGACGCTTGCTCCGGATCGTCATTTGCGGCGGCGATTTCGGTTTGAGAACTTTGTTCTTCTGAGGTTGGTTCAGTAAACTCTGATCCTGAGACAAGGGCATCTTGATCCGCACCCATCGTTGCAGCACATGCTGCTAGCATGACGCAAAAATACAAGCCTAGAGCCGTTCTAATAGTATTGGAATTCATGAACAAATGCCCCCTTTATAGATTAATCGTCCCGCGGAAAGCTGTCACAAATCATGGATAAAAGCAAATTAACATCGGTACGAATATTCATTGCTGGGACTATTCGCGCCTTCAAACATTCACGCGCTCACGTAATTGTGACCGAGCCAAATCGGGGTTTACGTTCTCTCATCACGGATTGCATGTGTTAAAGTACGTTACCGGAAAGAAAATCGCGAATTTCATAACACTGATTATTCAATGACAAGTCTTCGAGCAATTATCGTCGGGCTATCGAAAGCAAACAAATCAATTTTGTTGATTGGCGTGGGCTTGTTGGCGATTTTGTTGCTGGTCGCAATGCTTTCACGAACATTTAGCTATGGCTTGCCGCCGCCAACAACAATTGGCGCAGCTTTCTTTGGTCTGATGGTGACTGCTGGCATGGTCTATTTGTTTTTGTTCCGTTGGTTGCCCGACGCAAAAATCGATCGCTCAACATTGATGCTATTTTTGGCTGTTGGCACTTTTGCACGTCTCTTTTTCTTTGGGTCGTCGCCATACTACGAGGATGATTGGTATCGGTATCTTTGGGATGGGGCACTCGTGAACCAAGGGGTCAATCCCTATTTTTTCACGCCCGCCGATGTGTTGGGCGTAAATCCGTTTGAATCTGAAAAAGTTGAACAAAACGCTCGGATGCTAGACCTTGCACGTCTTGCCGGAGAAAAGCATGCACATTTCCCGGAACGCGTTGCTTATCCCTATCTGACAACAATCTACCCGCCATTGACGCAGACTGCATTTGCGACCGCTGGTTTGCTCAAGCCATTCAGTTTGGATGCTTGGCGTGTCGTATTATTGATCACTGACTTGGGTGTGGTTTGGATTTTGTTGTCACTCTTGTCAGCATTAAAACGCAATCTGGGTTGGGTTCTTTTATATTGGTGGAACCCGCTCGCGATTGTGACGATTTTTAATGCCGGACATATGGATGTGCTGATTGCACCGTTCTTGGTCGGGGCGATATTGTTGGTTGTTCGAATCCGGCCATATATTGCGGCCATATCTCTTGCGGGTGCTGCGGCAATCAAATTCTGGCCAGCTATGTTGGCACCTTTGGTCTTTCGAAAGTGGCGGGTGCAGCCAATTAAACTCATGATGATCGCCATCGTCTTTGTCATCGGGCTTGTGGTTTTTCTGGCACCAATGCTGGTGAGCATAGACCGAGAATCAAGCGGCTTGTTCGTTTATGCAAATGACTGGCAACGCAACGCGTTTTTATTTCCGTTGATTTCCGGGGCAATCGATCTTGTCGGGTTGGATGGCGGATCAATCGCGCGCATGCTTGTCGCCGTTCTAGTCTTGGGATTCATTGCCTATTTCAGCCTGTTTGCGCAACGCGATATACAACGGCTTCCCGTTTTAATTCTCACCGTTATCGCCCTGTTGTTTTTTCTCTCGCCAACAGGTTATCCGTGGTACGCAGTCTGGCTATTCGTTCTATTACCTTTTGTGCCTGTTTTAGGTATCGCTTGCTTGACGATGACCTTACCGATTTACTATTTGCGATTTTATTTCGAAGAGATTGGACGCAGTGCGGTATTCGACATGTTTCTTGTACCCATAGAGTTTGGCGCGCCGCTTGGGATCATTGCCTATTCAATATATCGCGCGCCGAAGCGCCGATCCGTACCAAATGTAAATGAACAATTGAGCCTATGAGGAAAGAGGATATGTCGACTATCGTTAAAATGATCGCGACCGTGTGTGTGGCATTGGTGTGGACCACATTCGCCAGCGCCCAAGACTTTTCAGGTGTCTTTGATCAATATGATGCAACTGACCAGCAGATCATTGATCATCAACAATTCGCTAGCTTTTCTCAAAGTTATGCGCAGCTGAAAGAAGACGGCATAGTTTATGTGGACTATGCCAATGTAGCGCCCCAAGATCATGAGCTCTTAAAAACCTATATCGCATCGCTTGAATCGGTTGATCCCACAGCTCTAAACCGTGAAGAAGCATTCGCCTTTTGGGCAAACCTTTATAATGCCGTGACTTTGGACGTGGTGTTGGATGCCTATCCCGTAAAAAGCATTCGAGATATCCGCCCGAGCGTCATTGCGACCGGTCCCTGGAAGAAAGGCAGAGTAACGATCAATGGCGCTATGCTTTCTCTCGACAATATCGAACATGATATTCTTCGGGCGTTTTGGGATGAGCCACGGGTACATTATGCGGTCAATTGTGCATCCATCGGATGCCCCAATCTCCCACTAACACCGCTGACGGGGGAAGGGCTGGAAGAGCAATTGGATATTGCAGCACGTGCCTATATCAATCACCCAAGAGGTGTGCAGGTGGTTCGCGGAAAGATTACAGCATCATCCATATATAACTGGTTTAGCGTGGATTTTGGGATGAATGATGGCGAGGTGATTGAGCATTGGCGTCAATATGCAGAGCCGCAGTTACGCAAGGAACTGGAGGGCATCCAGAAAATCAATAATTATAAATATGATTGGTCACTGAATGACGCCTCGCAATAACATATGGTTCAGTTCACCGTTTGAGGTTTCGGTTGGTAGGTGAAAGGCAAAAACATCGACGCATCGTCTAATCCGTCGAGTTCGTTATTGCTTCTCGCATGATTGTCCCAATGATGTAGACGCCGGCGAGGATAGTACCCTTGATCGTGCCGGAAATTTTTGATGTGCCGATGCGCCGTTTGTAACTAACAGGGATTTCGGTGAATTTTATTCTGCGCTTTGCAATACGGGCCTGCATCTCGACGGTCCAGCCATAGGTTGGCGCTGTCATGGCGAGCGCGTTGAGTGTTTCTCGGCGGATCGCACGAAATGGACCGAGATCAGTGTAATGTGCCTGCCAAAATATTCTCATCAAGGCGCAGGCAAAAGCATTACCGAATTGCTGAGGAAAGGTAAGGGCGCCAGCTTCACATGTGCCAAGTGCACGAGAACCAATAACGAGGTCGGCATGGTCAAGCAAAATCGGTTTTACTAAAGACGTCATTTCAGCGGGGATGTCGGCACCATCGCCATCCATGAAAACGATAATGTCACACGCGCTCGCTTCCTCGATCCCTGCGAGACAGGCCCGACCATAACCGGGTACAGGCTCATTGATGACTGTCGCGCCGGCTTGTTCAGCGATTTTGGCTGTGCCATCGCTTGAGCCATTATCAACGACGATTATTTTGGAGACCCAAGACGGAATGGCACCAATGACACCAGCGATCGCCAAAGCTTCATTGCGAGCAGGGATGACAACACATATTTCAAATTTGCTGGGGTCGGTCATTGCATCATTCGTACCATCAACGAATTCCCAATGGTATAACAGGTAAATGTTAGTGAACGAAGAAAATAAATGTTTCTGTTCGCTAAGTGTGACGGGCGGATGGATTGCGGGTCGGGCCCGCAATGACGATTGGAGATAATTATACTATCTATTCTAAGCGTCATCCCATACTTGATCCGGGATCCAAGTGAATCACAAAACCAGTGAATCCATCTACTTTCGCTTTTGCGATCACGTGCCGCGAAAGCACGGCGGATTGGATTGCTAGTTTTGGATCAACAAGTCAAAGTCACGGTACTGAAATTATTGATAGGGTGTTTTGACTGATGACGGGGCAATGGATATGCGTATTTTAACGATCACAGCCGGTATATTGGCGCTGTCCGGCAACGCATTGGCGCAATCCATTCCGGTTCAGGGCGTGGCATTTGGAGCGAGCGAAACAGATTTGCATCCTGCAATTGATGCTGCTTGCAATGCTGTCACGCGGATTGAAATTGATAACACGCGATTTCCCGAAGCATTTCAAAGCGAAGTGCATTTGCGTTGTCAGGGGCTAACACTCGCCGATAGTCAAAGTGCTGGCGATGCTATGTTTACATTTGCCGATGATGCCCTTGTCATGTTCGAAACCCGGGGCGCGCCGAATGCGATGGTCCCTGATGTTGATCCTGTCGCGAATGTTGGCGGCTTTGACGCCTATATGCCTCATCTGATTTTGGTCAATGGCGACGCTGGGCAAGCATGGATGCTGTCATCGCCGATGCTCGTCGGGTTAGCTTTTTCTTGGGCCAACCCTGCTTGGGAGAACGATACCCCATCGGCACCAATGGGATCATATGCCATGCCTGACGAAATCGTGTTTGGCGCATCCCTCGACGACATCGATCAACTTGTAAAAGATAAATGCAATATCTTGCGCATAGACGATATCGCGGAGGCTTGGCTGAGAACGGAACCCGCAAAGCAACAACAGCTCAATTGTTATGGGATTGAGATTGGCGGCTATCCGCGAAAGCTTGAATATGTCTTTGGCGACGGTGTGCTGGAGCAGATGTGGGTGTTGTTCGGGCCGTCGGACATTGACCGGTTACGAGTTGACCTCACGGACAGGTATGGTCCGGCGATACATGGTGACGAGGTCTATGAGGTTTTTGACGATTGGCGGATCGCCATTCGCAAAGATAAGCCTGAAATCTTGATGGGGTCCGATCGGCTTGCAGAAATCTGGAAACGAGATGGCCTTTGAGCAGGGCAGGGCCAAAGCTCGCCGGCAGGGTGAATGCCCTTCAGGGCACGGTTGATTCTTTGCTCTAATGGCCAGATTTCGGCGTTTCTGGTCCCAATCCTAGTTGACACAATTGGCTGGTTTGATTATCTCCGCCGCTCAGATCGCATTGGAAGTAAGTCTCATGAAAGTCCGCTCATCCCTTAAGTCGTTGAAAAAGCGACATAAAGATTGCCGCGTCGTGCGTCGCAAGGGCCGCGTCTATGTGATCAACAAGACGCAGAAGCGTTTTAAAGCCCGCCAGGGTTAATCGTTTCGGCCACATCTTTCTTGGAATTTCGCCGGTTGCACGCTAGGCTTTTAGCCATGCGAACGGGTATTTGCGCTTTTTTATTGGGGTTGGCGGTTTCGCTGCCGGCGGCGGCGGATCAGACCGATCCACGCCTTGATGCTCTATTTGAGGAGCTGCGGGTTGGCGATGCCATCCGCGCCGAAGAAAATGTCGTCCGGATCATCGAAATTTGGTCCGACTCTCAAAGCGATACGGTCGATGTGTTGTATGACCGTGCGCAGATAAGCTTGGCCCATGATGCCGACGACCTTGCGGTGATCCTGCTGGATCATGTGATTGGTCTCTCACCCAATTTTGCCCAAGGCTATGCGCTAAGAGGAATGATACGGCTCAACCACGAAAATCGGGCAGGCGCGATTGAGGATTTCTCAAAAGTGTTAGAGCTGGAACCGCGCCAATTCGAAGTTCGTACGACACTTGCTCAAATCCTGCTTGCCGGTGGGGATAAGCTTGAGGCTTATGAGATGTTTCAAAAGGTTTTAGAATGGAATCCCCATGATGAAACCGCCCGTCGCCAGTCGCGAATTTTGCGCCGAGAACTTGACGGTCAAGAGATTTAATTTTCCCCATTTGGTGTGATGGTGCTTGCGCGTTTGCGTGCGGTGTTCATATTCCTATTCTTTCGAGCAAGCGGGCATTGATCCGTAAACAGATAAAAATTGGGAGTACGCAATCGTGGCGGATGGATCGGCGAATGTTGAAGGCGCAACCACAGTAGCAGGAGACCGTCTTCGGTCCTTTATTGAGCGTGTTGAGCGTCTTGAAGAAGAAAAGGCCGCGATCCTAAATGACACCAAAGAAATTTATGCCGAAGCCAAGGGCGAAGGTTATGACGTGAAAATTTTGCGTCAGGTGGTTCGGATCAGAAAGATGGACCGTGCTGAGCGCCAAGAGCAAGAAGCCATCCTTGATCTTTATCTCAGCGCGCTTGGCGAATAGCCGCTAGCGAAGGCGGCTGGATTTCAAAATTGGACGAAAAAAAAGCGCCTCTGCGAGGCGCTTTTTTCTTTAAATGCCTAAGCTTTTCGGCCTAAACATTTGCCCCCCCGGGTTAACTAGCGCGCCGGATTTCGAGATTGTGTTCGCGTAATTTGCGATAGAGCGTCGAGCGGCCCATGCCGAGGCGACGTGCCACTTCCGACATTTTTCCTTCATAAGTATCGATCGCGAGCTCAATCAGATCTTTTTCGATTTCCTGCAGTGAACGCAAATGGCCTTCACGATCAAAAATCGCGACGGATTCATCATGCTCATGGCTATCGACGGACGACAATGATGGAAGCCCAGATTCGTTATTTGTGGCCCCTACGACCGGCGGGCCTGCATCGATGCCGGCAGATGAGAATTCGCTGGCTAGAAACGGGAAGTCGTCAGCAGCAAGATAGGCCCCTTCCGCCAATACAACGGCGCGGAAAATGGTGTTCTCCAACTGGCGAACGTTCCCTGGCCAAGCCTGAGCTTCTAAAATTTCCAGCACTTCATGGCGCACGCCGCGAACATCACGGCGTTCTTCTGCGTTGTATCGTGCAATGAAATGATCAATGAGCGCTGGAATGTCATCACGTCGTGATGCCAATGTTGGTACTTCAATCGGGAATACATTGAGGAGATAGAACAGGTCTTCGCGGAACCGGCCGGCTTTTACTTCTTCAGCAAGGTTTAGATTGGTGGCCGAGATGACCCGAACATTCACTTTGACAGGACGTTTGGAGCCGATTGGATCAACTTCGTTTTCTTGCAAGACGCGCAGCAATTTCACCTGCATATCTTGTGGTAGTTCACCAACTTCATCGAGGAAAATTGTGCCACCATCTGCTTCTTGAAACTTACCGATATGCTTGGCATTGGCACCGGTGAACGATCCCTTTTCGTGACCAAACAGAATGCTTTCTACGAGGTTTTCAGGGATAGCACCGCAATTGACCGTAATGAACGGACGTCCGGCACGTTCCGATGACCCTTGAATGGCCCGCGCAATCATTTCCTTACCCGTACCGGACTCGCCAGTAATCAATATTGGAATGTTTGATACCGCCGCGCGTTCGCCAAGTTTCATGACATGGGATAGTGCAGGGCTATTTCCAACAAGGTCTTTGAACCCCATTGCGCCTTCTTGTTTGCGTTTCAGGCGCGAGACCTCACCTTTAAGTGTGGTCAGGTTAAAAGCGTTATTGATGGAAACAATAATTCGTTCTGGTGATGCTGGTTTCACAAAGAAATCAGCCGCGCCATTTTGCATAGCTTCAACGACAGTATCGATACCGCCTTGTGCCGTCAGAACAATAGCTGGCAGGTCTTCTCTGAACGCTTTAGAGCGTATCAGCGTTTCCATGCCACCAAGCCCCGGCATGCGCAAATCAAGCATCATCAACCCGACATCTTGACCTTGTTGGCTTTGCAACAATGACAATGCGCTTTCACCACTATCGGCTTGCAGCACTGGATACCCAGCCTTTTCGCAAACACCGCGCATGATACGGCGTTGGGTTGGGTCATCATCAACGATGAGTATTGTCTTTACCATGGTGTAAATGCCTTTTTGGAAATAGCTTTGTTGCAAAGACCATGGCGGAGCAGAGTAAAGATCCGTTTAAAACCGTATCATTGCGGAACATTTTTCTGCGCCCTCTGATAACCATTCGTTTACGAATTAATGAAGGGTTAAGGCAGTTTCCAAGGGGCGCTGTGAGCGGCTATTTGCGCGAACCAAAACCTGCGCTATCACCCCATTAGGCAGTGCAAATTTGAATAAAGGACAATCTTCCATGGCGGCGGACAACGAAAAGTCAAAGGATCGTGATCTCATCCGACCATTGGAGCATTTGGGCGGTGCTACGCCACCAGCGCCGGCATGGTTTGAAGATGCGATCGCGGCCCCAGCCGAGGAGGGGTCGGTGACCGTCAAAGGGGCAAAAATTACCTACACGGCCTGGGGCGAGCATGGTGGCCGTGGGTTGTTATTCGTCCATGGCGGGCGGGCCCATCGGAATTGGTGGCGGCCTTTCGCACCGTTTTTTGCCAATGACCGGCGGGTTGCCGCCCTCGACCTTTCAGGGATGGGCGATTCTGACTGGCGAGATCAATATTCGCTGGATTTGCTGGTCGACGAGGTTTTTGCCGTTATTGAGGCCGCCGGGCTCGATCAAGGAGCCCGCCCGGTGATTGTTGGACATAGTTTTGGCGGATGGGTGACCCTGGCGGCTGTGGAGCGCGCGGGCGAGCGTTTGGGTGGTGCTGTGGTCGTCGATAGCCCGCTCGGTGTGCCTGATCCGGATGAGGGCTATACGGTCATTCGCGGTAGCAACGATGAAAAGCCGAGCGGCCCTCATACTGGCCGGGTATATGCTAAAATCGAGGAGCCGATCACGCGGTTTCGCTTATTGCCCAATCAACCCGGTGAGCATCTGTATTTGTTAGATTATATCGCACGCCACGGATTGCGCGAAGCAACGGCCCCCGATGGATCATCTGGCTGGACCTGGAAGTTCGATCCATCCAAAGGCAAGAATTTCACCATTAGTTTCGAACGTGACCTCTTGCGGGCGTCAAGATGCCCCTTGGCCTTTATCTATGGGGAAAAATCGATGTTTGCGGTAGGCGATGGCCTTCAGCACCTCAGAGACCAGGCAAAGGGACGCTCGCCTTTCATAATGATGCCAAACGCTTATCACCATTTGATGATGGATCAGCCGACCGCATTTGTGTCTGTATTGCGGACTTTGTTGAGCTGCTGGCCTGTCCGTTTTGGTGTTTGATCCAAATCGCGCACGAAACCCTTGCCCAATGCGGGGAATTCCGTCAAAAAAACACCTGAAATTACGGGGTTAGATATGACTGACGAAGCTTTGCAGCGTGACAAGGATGCCGAAGAGCATCGACGTTCTTATGATACTATCATGGGGGCCTGTACTGAAATTGGTGTGCCCGCAGCGATGGGTTTGGCGACTTTTTTCACTAGTTGGGTGATGGAAAACGGCTTTCTGCTTTCGCTCTTTGCCGGCATTGCCACCTATGTATTTGCGTATTTTGTCGTGAAGACCTTCTTTTCCCATTAATGTCGATCTAGCGCGACGGTGCGTCCGTCGTCGGAGGCTTGATGAAAATTTCCGTTCTAAAGGAAACGCGATCTGGCGAGAGCCGGGTTGCTGCGTCGCCTGAAACTGTCAAAAAATATGTGGCACTCGGCGCTGATGTCATGGTGCAAATGGGTGCCGGCGATTTAGCCCGTTTTGCTGATGCAGACTATGTTGAAGCGGGAGCACAGATTAGTCCGAGCGCTGCAGATGCTGCGCAGGGCGCGGATATCATCTTAAAAGTTCAAGCACCATCAACCGAAGAACTGAGAGTCTTCGGCCGCGGGTCTAAATTGATTGGTGTGCTGGCACCCCATGGGGACGAAGATGCACTTGGTTCATACGCTCGGTTAGGGATCGATGCGTTTGCAATGGATTTGATGCCGCGCATTACCCGGGCACAGTCGATGGATGTGTTGTCGTCGCAGTCAAACCTTTCCGGTTACAAAGCGGTGATTGATGCGAGTGCCTATTATGGCCAAGCGCTGCCGATGATGATGACCGCTGCGGGCACCATTGCGCCCGCCAAGGTTTTTGTGATGGGGGCCGGTGTTGCCGGCCTGCAAGCGATTGCGACGGCCCGACGCTTGGGAGCAGTCGTGTCAGCAACCGATGTGCGTTTTGCTGCGAAGGAACAAGTAGAAAGCCTTGGCGCAACTTTCGTCACGGTTGATGAAGAGGCGATGAAAGAGGCTGAAACCGAAGGCGGTTACGCCAAAGAGATGTCTGACGATTTTAAAAAGCGCCAGGCAGAGTTCGTCGCTGAACACATCAAGAAGCAGGATATTGTCATTACTACGGCACTCATACCCGGTCGGCCAGCGCCGCAACTTGTGAGTGATGACATGGTCGCTGGGATGAAACCTGGATCAGTCATTGTTGATCTCGCAGCAGAGCAGGGCGGAAATGTTTCGCTGACGCGGCCAGGTGAAGCGATTGAAATTAACGGCGTCACCATACTTGGGTTTTTCAATGTACCTGGGCGGTTGCCCGCCGATGCATCAAGTCTTTACGCGCGCAATGTCTACAACTTTATTTCTGCCTTTTGGGATAATGAAACGCAGGATTTCGCGGTGGATTGGGAAGACGACATTATCAAAGGGGTAGCGCTCACGCGCGATGGTGCCATCACTCATCCATCATTTGCCATAGCAGAAACGCCTGCGCCGGCAGATGAACCAGTTGCGGTGGAAGTCGAAGCTAGTGCCGAAGCCCCAACAGACGAAACAAGTGACGACAATAAAGACGCCTAATCCAATCCTTTGAGGAATTGCCAATGGCCGGACAAGATCGACAAGATTCAATAGACGAAGCGGCGAGGGCGGCAGAACAGGCCGCCGATGCGGCGGAGGCTGCGGCTATGAACGCCAGTGGCAATGCGGAAGCCGCAACGGCGGCTGCAGAACAGGCGCGGACAATCGCCGACCAATTAGCGATCATTGCCGCGTCGAGCCCGATTTCGGATTTCGTTTTTCTATTCACGATATTCATTCTCGCGATTTTTGTGGGCTATTACGTCGTTTGGTCAGTAACGCCGGCTTTGCATACGCCGCTTATGGCTGTGACAAACGCAATTTCGTCAGTGGTGATTGTTGGGGCATTGATCGCCCTTGGTGCTGACCTAACCGGTGCAGCAAATGGTTTTTGGCCGAAGCTCTTCGGGTTTTTGGCGGTGGCTTTGGCTAGCGTGAATATCTTTGGTGGGTTCCTGGTGACGCAAAGGATGCTCGCTATGTACAAGAAAAAAGAACGGTAGGGGAAGACAATGGCGGACAATCTCCCAGCTCTTCTCTATGTCGCTTCAGGCATACTTTTTATCTTAGCCTTGCGTGGGCTTTCGTCGCCAGAGACAGCGCGCGAAGGCAATCGCTTCGGCATGATCGGCATGGGTATTGCCGTTTTCACGACGCTCTTTGTGTTACAAGACAAAGGGTTCGGGACTTGGTTCTTTATCCTTATCGCCGTTGCAGCGGGCGCGATCCCTGGTGCTTACATTGCGCGTAAGATTCCCATGACCGCGATGCCGCAATTGGTTGCAGCATTTCATTCGCTTGTTGGTTTGGCGGCTGTGTTTATTGCGTGGGCCGCATTTTTAGCACCTGCATCTTTCGGCATTGGTGAGCCAGGCCATATTCACGTTCAATCGATTGTTGAAATGTCCCTTGGGGTTGCGATCGGGGCCATTACCTTTTCAGGGTCGGTCATCGCGTTCGCAAAGCTAAATGGCAATATGTCTGGGGCACCGATCATGTTGCCCATGCGCCATCCGATCAATATGGGGCTTGGGTTTTTCATTTTGTTGATGATCGGAATGCTCATGACTTTTGAGCAATCATCAACGACATTTTTCCTTTTGACCTTGGCAGCTTTTGCGCTCGGTTTCTTGATCATTATTCCCATCGGCGGTGCAGACATGCCCGTGGTGGTGTCCATGCTGAATTCATATTCAGGCTGGGCGGCCGCGGGTATCGGTTTCACACTAGAGAATATGGCGCTGATTATAACAGGTGCACTCGTTGGCTCGTCTGGCGCGATCCTTTCTTACATCATGTGTAAAGGCATGAACCGCTCGTTTATATCGGTGATCCTGGGTGGCTTTGGTGGTGATGATGCGGCTGCTGCTGGCGGCGATGTTGAAGAGCGACCAGTGAAACAAGGCTCGGCTGCGGATGCTGCTTTTGTTATGCAAAATGCGAGCAAGGTTATCGTTGTGCCGGGCTATGGTATGGCCGTGGCACAAGCGCAGCACGCATTGAAAGAAATGTGTGACAAACTCAAAGAAGAGGGCGTCGAAGTGAAATATGCGATCCATCCGGTGGCCGGACGGATGCCAGGGCACATGAATGTGCTCCTCGCCGAAGCGCAGGTGCCTTATGACGAAGTTTTCGAGCTAGAAGACATCAATTCCGAATTCCGTTCAGCTGATGTTGCCTTTGTGATTGGCGCGAATGATGTGACCAATCCAGCGGCAAAAACCGACAAAACATCGCCAATTTACGGCATGCCGATATTGGATGTAGAAAATGCCGGGACGGTATTATTCGTTAAACGGGGCATGGCATCAGGTTACGCCGGTGTGCAGAACGAATTGTTCTTCCGGGACAACACCATGATGCTATTCTCGGATGCTAAGAAGATGTGCGAAGAGATTGTCAAAGCTTTGTAAGCGAGACCGGACAACTAAATATTGTAAAGAAGAAGGGGACTACCCATGAAGCATTTGCTTTGGAGCGCGAGCGCGCTTGTTTTAATCGCCTGTGGTGGCGAAAGCGGGACAGCAACTGAAGCTGCGCCTGAAACAACGATCGAAACTGCTGCTGCTGAACCAGGATTGGATATGGCTGTTGCGAGTGTTCATCTGGATCTGATTTTGGATGCCCAAGATGAAGACACGAAAGCACGCTATCAGTACCGCCACCCGAAAGAGACGTTGGAGTTTTTGGGAATTGAACCTGGCATGACGGTAGTCGACACATTACCGGGTAGTGTTTGGTATGCGGGCATTCTATCCGGATATCTTGGCGCTGAAGGGCATGTCATTGGTGCAAACTTTTCTCTTGCGCATCGTATGGATATGGGCGGACGTTATGCGTCTGACGAATGGCAGGCTGAAAATGCGAACTGGCCGGTAACATGGGCTGGGGAACGCAATGCAGAGGTCGAAGAAGGGGATGCATCTTTTTCCGCTATGTTCTATGGGGCAATGCCAGCAGAATTTGCTGGGACAGCCGACGCACTTTTGATGGTGCGTGCTGCTCACCACCTTAATCGGCTTGAGGAAGCGGGTGGCCATTTCACACAAGCTCTTGCAGATGCAAATGCGTTGTTGAAACCAGGTGGTACACTTGGGATCGTTCAGCACCGTTCACCTGAGGGCAATTCTGACGAATGGGCTGTCGGTAACAACGGTTATGTGAAGCAAAGTCATATCGTCGACTTTGTGACCGCTGCTGGCTTTGAACTTGTTGGGGAGAGCGAGGTCAATGCAAACCCTGATGATCAACCGACAGAAGCTGATCGCGTATGGCGGTTGCCTCCAAGCCTAGGTACGACCCGTGATTATGAAACAGATGAAGCGCAGGCCGCATTGCGTGAACAATATAAGGCCATCGGTGAGAGTGACCGTATGACGTTGAAATTCCGCAAGCCGGAATAAAAAGTCACGACATTTCGTGGATTTGAAACGGTGCGTTCTCTGGCGGGACGCACCGTTTTTTCACATATGAAGCCTGGAATTGGCACTTTTCCGGCCTGGATTTTCGTTTTCATTGCTATGGGCGGTGACCCTGGTAAAAGACATTTTATTGAAATAGAGGGGAATTGCCGTGAAATATTTTCTCATGACTGCAAGCGCATTTGCGCTTATCGCTTGTGACAATGCTGACCTAGCATCCACCACAAGCCCAGCGGAAACAGAAGTGGTCGAAACCGTCGAGGTCGACATAGTTTCTGCAGAAGACACGCTTGATGCCGTATTGGCCGAACAGAGTGATGAAACAAAGGCGCGCTATGACCAACGGCATCCGAAGGAAACGTTGATGTTTTTTGGCGTCGAGCCAGGAATGACCGTTGTGGATTCTTTGGCGGGCCAAGTTTGGTATGCTGGCATACTTTCCGACTATCTGGGAGCTGATGGTGCGGTCATTGGTGCAGACTATTCGATGGATATGTGGCCGCTTTTTGGTGGCTTTGCTACCGAGGAATGGATTGAAAATCGCCGCAACTGGAAGACAGATTTTGTTAATGGCGTCGATGAAAACCGCGGAGAGGGTGACGCGCCAGTAAGTGCATTTAATTTTGGATCACTGCCTGAAGAAAAACACGGCTCTGCAGATGTTGTCATGATGGTCCGCGCCGCTCATCACTTTAATCGGTTCGAAGATGTTAGTGGCTTTTTCACAGAAGCGCTAACCGATGCCATGAACGTTCTCAAACCTGGCGGCACATTGGGTGTTGTCCAACATCGCGCACCGGAAGGACATGCGGACGAGTGGGCGACTGGCGACAATGGATATGTGAAACAGTCACGGATTATATCATTCATTGAGAGTGCGGGTTTTGAGCTCGTTGAGGCGAGCGAGGTCAATGCGAACCCACAAGATCAACCGTCAGAAGAAGATATTGTATGGCGATTGCCGCCAACCCTTGCAACGAGCGAAGAAGGATCTGAGCTTCGAACACAGCTCGAAGCTATTGGTGAAAGTGACCGTATGACACTGAAATTTCGCAAGCCGGAATAAAAGCTATCGAAGTTGAGAATTGAAAAGCGGCGCGGTCATTTTTTCGACCGCGCCATTTTTATTAGTTACTGCCGCCAATGGTAAATTCGCGGATCAAATGA
>JAJFGD010000087.1 GCA_021776315.1 Hyphococcus sp.
AAGGCCATCAGGTCTCTCGTATTCAGCCACGGACAATATAAAGAAGGGGATTATACCGGCGAGGGCGATGCCGTAATGATGATAATGCGGCCTTACTTTAAGCTCGTTGGGCACCCCGAACAAGACCCAGGCTACATGGAAGGTTACGACGGTGCGGCATGGGAGTGGTTTTCAAACCCAGGATTGGTCGTGAGAACTGTCGGTGACGCTTCCGAAGCAATTCGCCACGGCGCTGATGTCGAGGGAGCGTTCGTAGATTATGCAGACAAGGGCCACCGGGTTGAGTTGATCGATACGCCGGTAATCGACAATCGACTAACATTCCAAGTACGCCTGACCATGATGGACGGCTACTCCAGTGACAGTTTTATTGATCAGGAAACGTTCCTTATCGTGGCGTCGAGGCATTCAGCGTCAGTGCATGCATTTGGCGACGAAGTTGTTTCAGAAACACGTATTGGTGATTATCGCGCAGTTGCCGGCGTATTATTTCCGCACCGATTTGAAGAGACAGAAATAGCGACTGGCCGCACCATGAGCTCAATGCAATGGAATAAAATTGAGGCCAATGTCGATATCCCCCTGAAATGGTTCTCGCCGCCCGATTTCGAGCGAAACAAAATTCAAATATTCATGGAACAACTTTACGTCCAACGCGCGGATCCGAAGGCAGTACTCTGGACCTACCGTCACTTCCGACGGGCATATCCCGAAGAAGACACTCGCGTAGCTAGTGAAGTAATTGGTTACCAAACACTCAAGATGGGCGCGACAGAAACAGCTATTGCGCTCCTCGAGCGAAATGCCGTGGACAACCCGAACTCGGCTGACTCCGCATTTGGCCTTGGGCGAGCTTATGCCGCGCTAGGAAGAAGGAACGACGCGCGTGTTGCATTTAAAAACGCGCTGAGATTAAAGCCCGGCCACCCCAGGGCAGTACGGGCGCTTTCTGACATGGATAAGAACGGTGACTGAACACTCAACGTCCGAAAATGGCGATGGTTCGTCTTTCACTTCAGTTTCTGACCACAATGGGGGCAATGCGAAATAGTAATCCCGCCGCCGCCTACATCTTCAGCTATTCTGATGACCCATTTGTTTGATTTCTCCCACCATTCATATCGGAGATCGAAAGCACAAGTAGATATGTGGCCACCGAATACTTCACAGCACGGCTGAAATTTTGGGGGCACCTCAACCGTGCCTTCCAAGCAAACTTCACGGTGGTCGAAATTATCTTTGCTCATGGGTATCATTTACACACAAACGGCTTTGAATCATAACCGCTGTGAATGTCCGCTTTTGGCGAAAAGCCGCCGTTCACGTTCGCAACTGCAAAATCTGGTTTGAATGGCGGCTATTGGCCCATTTCAGACATTCACCAACACAATATGAACGTCTGAAATCATGCAGGAGGTTGCCGTTGCCAGCTTTCTAAATCACACAATATTACGTTCTCGCTTTACTACTTACCGGGTAAAACGTTATTGCTTGCTTTTGATTGTTGAATGCATTATCGGGGAACTTATTCCAACTAAATTAGCGACAAATGTCGCGTTTTTTATGACTAGAGAAGAATGGGAGACATCAAGATCAGCTCCCGAAATGCTTTTGGCCTTACACACGAAAAACCCAGAAAATTTTAAATCTCTCATACTGATCTTGCATCGTTACTTTCTGGCCTGTTGTTGGAAAATTCAACACCTCATTCCACAAGCACATTTGCAAAACGGTATTCTTGGCGTAGAAAAATGGATTGATGGGAAAATTGACGACGAAGAATTAAATCGACTGAATTGGCATGCGGAATCAGCGTGTTTCGCTCTTGATTACGCCGAAACTCCAGAAGACTTCGAAGAAATACAAAAATTGATAAACGGAATCGAAGAGCTGCAAGGCATGAAGTTCGAGGAGGCTAAAAAGCTCCTAAAAAAGGCGGCATACTTTGCGGAAATGACTATGGTATACCCTCAAATAAACCATGCGCCTTTTGTGAAGAGCTTGTGCACATCGCAATTTTTATGCCCCGACTTGCTTAGGGAACACGTAAAGCCGGATTTTTGATAGCGAATTTCGGATAGATCGAACGGGCTTCAGCTCTTCGTCGCTTGTTGCATTTATATCTACTCCACTCTGCTTCAGCATTCTAACGGTAAAGAAATATCGAAAATCAGACATTGAAGTATGAGCCTGCAATGCCCGCTTTTGGCCCAAAGCGGTCATTGGATAAAACAGCGGAGCAACATTATTGAATCTCGGCCTTGATTGAATCGCTAAGCGCGTTGGCACGGTCACGCATTATGATGCTATCATTGCGCAGTCGATCCTGAACGCTAGCCAGGGGCGCAAGGTGATTAATAAGACTAGGGCGCAGTTTTGCTTGTTCAATAATTCGGCGGGCCTCATCTTCTGACACATGGATTGACGTATCCCACATCGAGCGCAATTGATCGCGATCCAACAGACCGGCGGCGGCGAAACTATAGTTTTGTTGCACCTGCCGCAAACTCGCATCCCATTGACGACTGTCCGAAAGGTCGCCGTAATAGTCAATGATTTCGCGCTTCAGGGTTTTGTTACGCAATAGCCGGAAACTACCGGTGCTTTTTAATTCATCGAAAGTATCGGACTTGGTGAGCGGGATGAAACCATAGCTAGCCATTTCAAATGACACCGCAAGCATGGTCGGGTCACCAATTTCAAATTCTTCATCTGTAACTGCCTCAAATACAAGATCGGCCGCATCGTCATTGCGTTTGGCCACCTTAATTGCAATTTCTGCCGTTTCAACATCCAGCGCCAGATCAACAAGCAACTGTTCATAATAGCGCTGTTCTTCATTTAGGTCGCCGCGAGCATCATTCCAGTTAGAAACTTGCAATCCTATAAAAACGCCGGTGACGACGATAGCAAAATCAAGTGCAACCGCGGTCCAGTTTTGAGCGGTCACATGTTCGGTGATGCGGCGCAGCAGCATAGGGCCCCCTTATTTTTGAGGTTTATACCATGAACCGCGAATGACGAAAAACAGCCATTGGCGTTCGCAAACGCAAAAATCTAGGTTGAATGTCTGCTTTTGGCCCTTTCCGGCCTTATCGCTATCAATGGACGAGTGGCAAAATTGTGTATAATAAATGTCGTCGGAAATACTGCCATATTCCTACATTTTGACTTAACTTCTGCACGGCTATTCAGCCGTCGGCGTCTATTTGAGGAACACAAAATGAAATACCGATTCCCGTTTGCATGTGTCACCTTACTCGCGTTAGTCGCTTGCGGCGAAAAGAACGTCGACGTGACAACTGATCTTGTGGATGCTTCCGAGACGATTTCGACTGCATACCATCGTCCGGTGTATTCGCCTGATGGCGAGCGAATGGTGTTTATGAAACAAAGCGCTGATACCGACGGGGATTGGGAGCTTTTTGCTATGACTGCGGACGGCAAAGATGTTGAGCGGCTTACCTACCACGCTGGGTGGGACGGATATGCAACATTCTCGCCGGATGCAGAAAAAATAATTTTTGATCGCGGCGTTAATGAAGAAAAGAAACAACCGGTATTGATGGATTTGGCAACGGGTGAAGAGACGCTGATTGACGTTGACACAGGCTGGTTGTCAATCAACGGATGGTTGCCGAATGGCATGGGCGTTTATGGATTTTGGGAAATCAACGGGCAGCGCGATCTCTACATCACCGACCTTACTGGTTCGGTCATTGAGCAAATAACAAATACGCCAAATATCTCTGAACATGACGCCGTAATGTCAGCCGATGGAAATGTTTTATACTTTGCGGTCGAACACAAAGAAGGTTTGGGGTCGTCTCTTGAGAGTATTAATCGCACTTCGGGTGAACGATTAACCCTTGTTTCCTCATCTGGTCGGATATACGGCACAGCCTTGTCACCGGACGAGTCTATTCTATCCTATACGGATGACACCCCTGGAGGCGATGATAGTGACGCAGAAATTTTCTTTTTGACATTGCAGACGGGCACCGTCCAACAATTGACAGACAATGATGCATGGGATCATCAGGCAGTTTGGCGGCCTGGTACCGATGATGTTTTATTCACATCCTACCGATCCGGTGTGGAGAAAATGTATAGACTGGATGTATCGACAGGTGAGGCGACGTTGTTTTCTCCACAATAACACAGGCCCAAAATTCTTAAGCACTAAAAGCTGAGTCGCCGCTTGCGGATAAAACGACCAATGGAGTGCCAGAGTTTTTGAAATTTTGACCTTTCAGTGACTGGAGTTGGCGAAAAGCTGTCCTTCACACCCACAAATGTGAAAATTCTAAGCGAACGGCGGCTTTTGGCCCATTCCAGCCTGTCTGGCCTCAAGAGCGAGTGTCTAATTTGTGCATCCAATCAGGCGTTGTTATTGTCTCAAGGATTGTTGCGAATGGAATATTCACCATGCCTTACTCAAAATTGAGTTTAATAATTTTACTATTTGGGATTGGTGCGGCGCTCTCAGTAAATGGGGATTTTGCGGCACAAGAGCCAGACATGAAGGCTTGCGGTATTGAGGACCCTCTATTCGCCAGTGACGAGCAAATAGAATGTTTGGCTGAACCTTTTCGTAAATGGGTCGTTGAGTTGAAAACTGCATTACCTGAGAGTGATGCAGATGCCCAAATCAAAAAGAACGTCTTCCGACTATTGCAAATTACCCACGCTTGGATCGGCCCAACATTACCCGGCATAAAGTGTTTTATCGATTGGCCGGAAGATGAACTTCACGGTAGTTTATTCTTTAGCGATGCAATTTCTGGGGCAGATGATGTAATCTGGCGTGCTTGGGCGAATGACTATGTGACGCGCTTCAACCAAGCGATTATAAAGAATCCTGCATTTATCTATCGTGATGTGTGTGAGGCCGTGGAAACACCCGACTTACAAGCGCGCGACGGCAATAATAGCTCGGTATTATCACTGCAAAGTTGGCTTGATAGAACACGAAACGCTGAAGGAGATGGCACATTGGTCGGCGCGGCGCGTTTGGGAAGGCGTGAGGAGGTCATTGAGTTTTTAAATACCGGCAGTGAAGACGTGAACGCTCGAGATATTTTCGGCTTAAGTGCCTTAGATTGGTCAATCTTAAGGTCAGATAACGAGCTAACCGCAACATTATTGCATGTTGGTGCAACTGTTGATGGTGTTGGTGAGTATCCGATTACGCCACTTTACCTTTCAATCGCTTTAAAGAATCTGGAAGCCACAACACTACTACTTGAGGCTGGAGCCGATCCTAACAAAGCTAGCGCTGGGATGCATAGCCTTCAGTATTTCAGTGGTGGCTATGTATATGGTCGACCGTTAGGGGTAGCCGTACAAAATAATGTTCCGGAGATTGTGGGAGCATTATTGGCGGCAGGCGCAGATATAGACAGTTATGATGGCGGTGAGCCGCCTATTTTTGCCGCAATTGAAAATGAATATTCCGACATCCTTAAAATTCTTATTGATGCCGGTGCAAATGTCATGTTGCGGGATCGGTCAGGACTCGCACCGATCCAAACGGCAGCCGAGCGTAACAATTATTCTGCTTTGAAGCTTTTGGTGGAAAGCGGAGGTGCAAAAGCGGCAAGATCAGAATACGAGCAATTTCTTTGGGAAGAAGCGTACAAAGCAGACCAATTAGACATTCTTAATCATGTGGTTGCTTTTGGCACTAATACGAACCTTGCGACACGTATGGAGCGCCGAAATTTTTCTAGAGCAATAAATAATAATGACCTCAAAGCGATTCAAATTGGAATAGAAGAAATTGACCATCGCGCCAATACATTGATAGCGGCTATCAAAAGAGGTGATCTTCATCATGTCAGGAGTGTCTACCGAGGCGACATCGTACCGCTCCGTAACTTCGCAAATTCTGAACTGTCTATAGCCGTTCAGGCTCAACAAGCGCCTATTGTGCAGTGGTTGCTAAGGCGAGGGGCAAATCCAGATACAGAAATTGTTCCGTCCAATTTGGAATGGCTTCGGCCAAATTCAAAAATTGGTGAAAGAAGTTATTTTAGCAAAACGACTGCGGAAAATAGAAAACCGCGAGGTTGGCTTTTAGAAGATGAGAAGCGTCGAAAGTTGCGCGGCACCGTATTCACGCTTGCGTTTCAATATGGCCCGTTGGAACTGACAAAAGCGATTGTCGAAAAATCAAAATTGGATGTCGTTACAGAAACTAACAAATTCTCTTCTCCCCTAGAGAGTGCATTATTTGGTTTTAGAGACCACAAAGATATTGCGTTAGTTGAGTATGCTTCAAGTTTCGATGAGATTGAGCTGGCTTCGCCGAAGGCAGATTATTTTTTAAGTCAACTCTGCTTTTGGACGATGAGAGATAACATCGATGCGTTTCAACATTTTCTGGACAAGGGCTACTTGCCCCATCAGGAAGCACCTAAAAGCCAGAACGGTGTTAACTTTGTTAGAAGAGAAAATGCATTAAACGAATGCATAAGAACTAATGCCAAAGCCGCAATTCAGTTACTAGAAAAAGGTGCAGACCCCAATCAAAGAAGCCGAATTGGAAATCCTGCATTACATCAAGCAATTGAGAGAATAGGTGGTTATAACGAAACCTACCCATATGAAAAAGCAGCAGAATTTTTACTTATAAAAGGTGCAGATGCAATGGCTACCTATGGGGGAGAAAATGCGTTTGATCTCGTGCAAAGAAAACTAAAGCGTGCTGATGAGGGAGATAAAACAAGATTGCTTTATGTAGTCAAATTACTTGCTGAGCACGGTCTGACTGAACCAGCGACTCAAGCCACCGTTAACGACCCTTACCCGATTCCGTTTGGTGAAGGGTCACCGATACCTGTTCATTAATTTTCTCCAACCACCGCTAAAAAACTGCCTAATTTGTTCTGCCTCAAGCAATTGTCTTAGTTGGCTCAGCTTAAGACGTTTAGTTGATTACAGCCCATGACCATTCCTGGCGAAAAACCGCCGTTCACCTTTGCAACTGTGACAATATGGGATGAATGACGGCTATTGGCTCAAAGCGGTCATTGAACATGTGGGGTAATTTTCCCCTCCGACTGCAACTTCTGACTTAGTGCAACAGCATCCGGATAACCGTGCATGAATTTTCTATTGTAGAGTATTTTTGGGTGCACAATGAAAAGTCGCGATAATAGCTTTTGATGGGTATTCGAAACTGATTTAATTAGTGAAGCCAGCGGCTCTGTTACACCTTTGACGAGAGGTTCGTCTTGCCCGGCCCAAAATTCGAAAGAAGCTATTCCATCATTCAATGACAATTTCAGAAATTCGCCTCTATCCTGAAAATGAATTACTTCTTGTTTACCCCCGTAGAAAATGAGGAAATGAATTACGTTGATCATATTAGCTGAGAACGCGAGTGGATAGTCGTGAAAAGTTTCATGGAAAGAGCCCAATTTGAGCTCCACATTTCCGGGAAAAATACGCGAGTCAATTCTCCACCATTCATCATTTTCAATATCTACATATTTCGGGGTCTCTTCATCTTCGACATGGTAATTGACCGAAAAGTTCATGGAAAACTCTCTATCCCTGATTTGTGCAAATTCTTTCTAGGGTCTAAATGACCAAATGTCTGCTTTTGGCGAAAAATTGCCGGTTGCAATTATTGGTTCGGATCACAATAGAGCCGCCAGCACCAACACCCCGATCAATGTGATCGGTGGCCAGCCAATATGTTTCCCGCGCGTAAATAGTCCATCAAGTAGTCCAGCGACCAAATGAACAACGCCGATCGCGAGCAGAAGCGGCTGGTGAGCGATCTGCCCATTCGCGGCAAATGCCAAATAGGCGGCAACCAACATCCACAATGCGCTGGTCCAATGCCATGCAAAACGCAAAACCTGCTTGGATAAAGAGTTCACCATAACGCCATGGTCAGAGCAAATAAGTGGCGTGATGA
>JAJFGD010000088.1 GCA_021776315.1 Hyphococcus sp.
CGAGAACAATAATACCGTATATGACGACCCAGGGGCCAACGAGATAGCCGGTGGGATTGAATAATCCATTTGTCCAGCCGCGATACTCGTTCAATAATTCATGGATCATGAATGCTTCGTCAAAGACCAAAAACAATGCAATGCCTGCAAGAATGGTCCAACGCCTAGCGAACGCGGCGTTGGTAGACCGTTTTTCCTTTGCAATCGCCGCGAATAGATAAGCGACGGCAAAGAGTAAAAAAGCAGAGAATATCGTCGGTGGGTTCGCCTCGGTGTTTAGCCGGAAAAGTGGGACGAAACCCTTAGCCCAATCGTACCCGAAACCGAACTCCAGAATAATCGTCAATATATTCAGAACTGAAAAGCCCGCCATTGCACCGAAAAGAATCAACGCTGTTTTTCGGGGCGTCACCGCGATCCCGTCACGCCAGTTTCGATGAGCGCTCCCGCTTTCAGTCGGCGAAATATCCGCCGTTGTTTTCTTTGAATATTTCGCCATTTCCGCAAAATCCCAAAACTGTACACTAGCCGTCCCGAAGTTTTGGCAGCAAGGTTGACGCCAATCTCGCCGGTTCTAGAGCGTATCGCACCAATTTAAACTATACACTATTTTTAGTGCGAAATATCCAGCAAGCCCGCAGTGTTGCACTTGTGTTTCGATGACGGAGTATTCGTGGAGAATTTTTTAGTAGGACATACCATGGATCTACAATGCTCGATCAATTCAAATGTCCCCTTTGGGCCAAGAGCAGACGTTATAACTTGTTTTTGCGTTGGTGAACGGCATTAATAGATGAAATTTAATTCTAGAATTCATTTGGTCCGGTGACCTAATGTACCGGAAAACCAATAATGGACATCGCTTTTCATAGTCAGTACCTCAATGAATATAGCTCTTAACCATTATAACTTTTCGATCACCCGGCGCGTAATAATCAAGAATTTCATTCTCCACTTGGAACCCAAATCTTCCGTAAAGCCGAATAGCACCTGCATTGTCAGGGTCTGTCGTCAGTCGGCAAGTTTCGACGGGCATTTTTTTACAATAATCATCGCAGGATGCGAGTAAGTCGGTACCAATCCCTCGATTTTGATAAGGCTCGATGACGCCTGCAGATAACAGCCATGCATCACTTGAAAATGCATTAACACCGATAGTGGCATAACCAACCATAACGCCGTCTTGTTCAGCGACGTAAAATGACTCCGGGAACAGATTAATGAACTGTCGCATGGAAAAGCTAGGAAAACTTTCCGCGCCAAATAGTGCCTTGTCGATTTCGACAACAGCCGCGAGATCGGTACTGCGCACATTTCTAATTGATGTTTTCATCCTTTGGTCTTTCTAGGTGTACAGTGGCAAATTTTGATAATTCCAACAGGACGAGATCAACAAATCAATCATGTGTCTGATTTTAATGAGGTTAGGACTTTCAGAGCAAGGTGCGGACCTGATTTGCGATCCAAAAGATTTGGAAATTTCACCCTTTGCAGGGCTCGCCAATTGCTAGTTTTGCGTGTATGCATCGCTCGCTGGCTCCGTAGCTCAATTGGATAGAGCATCGGCCTTCGAAGCCGAGGGTTATAGGTTCGAGTCCTATCGGGGTCGCCATCATTCTACATATTTATTTTGGATGCAGTTTTTCGGCGCTCGAAAGTGGTGGAGTTATATGCCTCTGCTTCGTTCCGGTGCCCACTGTATTTGACCTAGCCTTCAAGTGATAATTCTGCGACGATTACATTGGGCAGGGGTGGATCAATGTGGAAATTTTTAAGATATTTGTTTTTCGGCTGGATTGTCGTCAGTATTGTCACGGCACCACTGTACTGGCCATATCTACGGATGGTGTGGGTCTACAATACCATCATTGCTGCCCCCAAATATGATACGCCCAGCAATGAACGCGAAGCAAAGCTACAAGATCTCGATTACCTTTCGACGCTTACAGAGTATGATCGTTCGTTCAACGACGAAGAAAAAGTCGCCTTTGCCGCGGCTGTAGAGGCAATTGCCGACGACATCGACGAGATGAGCGAGGCGGCATTATATCTTCGGATTGCTGAAGCTGTTGCATTGGCGGATAATGGTCACACAAATGTCAGCTACCGACCCCAATACACGAAATTCAACACGATTGGCGCTCGGTTTTACGCTTTTGAAGATGGGCTATTCATTGTCAGTTCGGCCCCAGAAAAAGTACACACGCTTGGCCGACGGGTTGTCAGTATTGAAGACCAACCGATTGATGAGGTGAGGGCATCGCTTCGGCGTTATCGCGGCGGCAACACTGTTTGGCGAGACCTTTACACGATACTGATTTTGGAGTCGCCAGAGCTGCTTGAAGCAGCTGGCATCGCGAATTCGTCGGTATCGATTACGCTAGAGCTTGAAGATGCAACGGGCGATATTGAGCGCGTTGTGTTTGAGGGTATGTCCAGAGGTGTTCTCGAGGAAGCGCCTTCGCGCCGGGCATGGCAGTCGCTCGTACCCGGGAGTTTTAAGTATGAGCAGATCGCGTGGTCACATATCCTAGAGGCAGAGGCGGCACCGCCAGCGCGCTATCTGACAACGCCCGACGAAATCCTATCTTACGAATTGCATGGCAGCGGTCTTTATATTCGCGCACTTCCAGGTTTCGCTGTTGGAGATCAAGCGATCAAAGGGGCTTATAAAGAGTTGTTGGCTGATCATGCGGAAGGGAGCCTTGATTATCTTGTCGTCGACTTCCGCCTTCATGATGGCGGCGATTACACGAAGTCTATGGAATTCGCGAGAACGGCACCAAAGGCGGTAAAGCCTGACGGTGCGGTCTACATTATTACGGGCCCAAATACTTTTTCCGCCGCGATCGTGACAGTAGCGATGCTAAAGTACTATGCCGGGGATCGTGCTATGATTATCGGCGAACAGATGGGTGACCGTGAACAATTTTGGGCGGAGCGGGGAACAAGCTTCCAGCTTCCAAATTCTGGCTATTATATCAATTACGCGACTGGGTTCCACAACTGGGAAACCGGCTGCAAAGGGCAGTCCTTTTGCTACACCCTGAATGAAATGCATGAGGTCCCTGCAGGGTCGCTTACCCCTGTCATAGTTCTTTCCCAACCCTTCCAGAGTTATCATAGTGGAGAGGACATCGTCATGGATTGGATTGCAAAGCAGCAATAGTCCGAAAAACGTGACCTGCCTTCCTGGAATGATCTGCATAGCTCAACTGAGGAATAGCCGGACTCAAATTATGAATACGGCACTTGCACCTTTTACAAATTTGGGTAAGGCTGATTTGTCGAATTCGCGCACGACAATTTTTTGGTTTTGGTGAAGCGTAATAATCAATACGTTCAAGGAAAGTTGGCCCATGCAGATTCACTATCTAGAAATTGTTACACCTGATGTTGACGCGGTTTGTAACGCTTATGAACAATCAGCTGGTGCACAATTTTGCGCCCCAGAGGAGTCACTGGGAAACGCACGTGTCGCGGACATTGCCGGTGGACGGATTGGCGTCCGGGCACCGATGCACGAATCAGAAACGCCGGTCATTCGGCCCTATTTTCTCGTCGATAATGTAGAAATCGCATTGGAAAGCGTTGTCAAAATGGGCGGGGAAATTATTCATCCAGCAATGGAGATTCCTGGTTTCGGAAAGTTTGCGATCTACACACAAGGGGGCAATCAACTTGGTGTGTGGGAGGTCTGATGTCGATGACGCATTACGCGCATTAATCGAGATCCGGCAATGTCGTTGAATCGATTTCGTCTGTCGGCGCTGCGAGTTCCAAAATGATAGAAATATCACGACTATCCGGTGGGACGCTAAGGCGTACCGGTTTGTAGCCGGCTTTCGCTACCGTGACCCGTCGTGTTTGTTCAAGCTGAATCGCGCATGGGGTTTCACACTCACCAAACCCTTCAAGGTTGACGGTGGCGCCTGGCGGTGTCGTTTCAATGTCGATTTTGTTACCGCCCCCGCCTAGAATTGTTAGACAGCCGGTCGATGGCAGGACCAGTGCGACAATGCTCACTAAATGTATGATCTTAGCCATTTTAAACTCCTCACAATCAGGACTGTGCCATCGCGGTAAAGGCTCGGTCGAGATCATTGGTCATATCGTCAATATCTTCAAGTCCTGCATGAAACCGTAAAACCGGACCGGGATCGTCCCAACTTGTGGCTGTTCTATTGTGTTCCGGATGCATATGAACGCATAGGCTTTCAAAACCACCCCAAGAAAACCCAATGCCGAAAAGCTTAAAGCTATTAAAAAACCGCTTGAGATCGGCGAGGGAAACAGGCTTTAGAACAACGCCGAAAAGTCCCGATGAGCCAGTAAAGTCGCGTTTCCATATTGCATGGCCAGGACAGGTTTTATTGGCAGGGTGCAATATACGCTCGACCTCGCTGCGTTTGCTGAGCCATTTGACCAATGCGTGTGCATTTTCTTCGTGACGTTTCATTCGTACGGAGAGAGTGCGCATACCGCGTAGCGCCAAATAAGCGTCGTCAGCAGATACGTTCGATCCCAATTGCAAGAGTGCGTAGTAAATTTTCTGCGCTATTTTTTCGTTGGCGGCCGTGATGGTGCCAACTAAACAATCTGCGTGACCCACAATATATTTCGTCGCTGCTTGCAGGCTAACATCAGCGCCAAGCGCAATCGGTTTGCAAAAATAACCACCGGCCCAGGTGTTGTCGGCGACCACAACGGCACCGCCGGCATGAGCGGCCTCGACGATGGCTGGAATGTCTTGCACTTCAAACGTCAAAGAGCCGGGAGATTCAACAAAGACCACTTTGGTGTTTGATTGCATTAATTCAGCAATGTCTTGGGCCGTCGCTAATGGGTCATAGAAAGTTGTCTCAACCCCAAACCGCTTGAGAAATTTTTCGCAAAACTTCCGAGTTGGGTCGTAAGCTGCATCGGTCATCAAGACGTGATCACCAGCAGCGACAAAAGCCAAGATCGCGGCAGTACAGGCTTGCAATCCCGATGGGGCCAAGCGCGTCTCATATCCACCCTCCAGCGCGTTTACTGTTTCCTCCAACGCGCGATGGCTTGATGTGCCGAGGCGCCCATAGGTGATGCTTTTGGCGCCAGCCAGGTAATCATCATAGGTCGGGAAAAGAATGGTCGATGCCCGTTCAACAGGCTGGTTAACCGGATGGGCTGGGCGCTGATGGGGGCGACCGGCCACAACAATCTTGGTGTTATCTTTCATCAGAAATCCACCCAAAATCCTTTGAATCGTAAGCGTAACTTATATCCATATCGTGTTTTGCATCAGGAATTAAGAGCTCACGAGTTTTTCGTTGACGGCTTAAGCATCCTTTAGCAATTCAATCACGCCTTGACGGCGATCAAAGACCTGAAAGCCGAGCTGTTGATAGAGGGGTAATGCCGCTGGATGGTCTGCAGAGCAAGTCTCAAGGCGGAGTTTTCCTGGCGCGCGTGACCATGCGAGATCGACGATATTAGTAAGGAAATAACGTCCAAGGCCGGCCCCAAGGAATTCAGGTGTTAATCCGAAAAATTTGATCTCGTGGATTGGTGAATCTCGCTCATCCACTTCTGCGAAGCCACCGGGCACGCCGTCAACGTAGAGCACGTAAATGAAAACTTGCGGGTCGTGGATGATTTTTTCAAGATCGCTATCACTGAGGCGGTTTCGCGTTACCCAGTTATAGGCCTCGCCCACATGGCGATAGAGGTAGCGGTAGAAATGTGCGGGCGGCGCTTCCGCGCGCAAGATAGCAACCTTTCGACCTGGGCGCGGCGCTGGCATCAACACCGGTCTTTCGGTCTGCTCAAGGTAAGTTATCGTGACCTCGACGCGGTCGCTACTTTGTTGATCCGACAACGACAGGAAACTCCCTTTCGTTATGGCGAATGTCTCCCCATTCCGCCCATGCACCGTCATAGAGTTTATGATTGTTGTGGCCGGTCAGTTCAAGCGCCAATGACAATATAGCGGCGGTCACGCCTGAGCCACATGTGGTGATCACCGTTTTTTCGTTTTCGACACCGAGCTTAGCAACAAGGTCGGAAATTTTTTTCGAGTCGATGAAAGTGTGGTCATCGTTGAACAAAGCCTGAAATGGCAGATTGACCGAACCGGGGATATGACCCGACCTTAAGCCTTCGCGTGGTTCTGGCGTTGTGCCGTCAAAGCGCGATGTTGATCGTGCATCAAGGATTGAGGCGTCCTTCTTGTTCAGGTGATGTCTTAAGTCCACATGGCTAGCAATGCTTTCCGGCTCAAAAACCGCAGAATAGGTCCGCGGGGTTGTCGTTGTGGAATGGCTGACAATCGGACGGTCCTCGGCGATCCATTTTGGCAGGCCGCCATCGAGTACTGCAATCTTTTCGTGTCCCATAGCGCGAAAAGTCCACCATATGCGTGCGGCAGAAAAGCAGCCCTGATCGTCATAGACAATTAACGTGTCTTGCTCCGAGATTCCAAGCGCTCCGACCTGGCGCTCAAACTGCCCTGGCGAAGGGATCATATGCGGCAGTTCGGACGTGCGGTCGGAAACCTCATCAAGGTCGAAGAATATAGCGCCGGCAATATGTCGTTTTTCGTAGTCAATGCTCGCCGGCGGGGAGCCAGGCATGCGCCAAGAGCCGTCAATGATTTTGAGAGCGGGGTCGCCTAACTTTTCAGCCAACCATTCTGTTGTTACCAACGGTCCGAATGTCACCATAATAAACCCTGTCTTTGATCACTGCATCCAAGGGGGCACCGGTAGATCTTTTGAGCGTAGAAATTCAGGATTGTACAATTTTGATGCATATCGATTTCCATAATCGCAGAGAATAGTGACAATCGTGTGCCCAGGTCCCATTTCTTTAGCGAGTTTTATCGCACCAGTGACATTGATGCCAGCCGAACCACCCAAACAGAGCCCGTCGATCATGGTGAGATTGTAAAGGGTGTCCAGCATCTCACGATCTTCGATACGATTGGCATCATCGAAAGTGACGCCTTCTAAATTGGCGGTAACCCGTCCTTGACCAATGCCCTCTGTGATGGAACCGCCCACACTCTCCAAGCTCCCAGTTTTGATCCAGCTAAAGATTTTTGATCCATAGGGGTCGCTTAAAACCCCTTTTACATCTGCGTTACGTTCTTTCAATGCCATCGTCACTCCAGCCAATGTGCCGCCGGTACCGACCGCACAAGTGAAAGCATCGACTTTGCCATCGGTTTGTTCCCAGATTTCGGGCCCGGTTGTTCGGTAGTGGGTTTCACGATTAGCCGTATTATCAAATTGGTTTGCCCAAATCGCGCCGTTGGGTTCACTCTCATTGAGCGCTTCCGCAAGGCGCCGTGAATAATGGACATAGTTATCAGGGTTGGCATAGGGCACCGCATCGACTTCAATCAGTTCCGCGCCAAGTAAGCGGATGGCCGCTTTTTTCTCTTCGCTTTGGGTCCTGGGCATAACAATTTTTGTACGAAAGCCGAGGATGCCGCCGACCATGGCGAGACCAATGCCAGTGTTGCCTGCCGTCCCTTCGACGATGACGCCACCCGGACGCAACTCACCGCGCGCTTGTGCATCCCGAATGATCGCCAAAGCGGCACGGTCTTTGACCGACTGTCCAGGATTGAGAAACTCTGCCTTACCAAGGATTTCGCAACCAGTTGCTTCTGACGCGCTACGCAGTCTGATCAATGGCGTATTGCCGATAAGGTCCAGAGCATTTTCACTAAATGTCATCGGTTTACTCCGGATTCTGGCAAGAACTATCTGAAACACTGATAGGCGTCGGGAGGGGTCCCAGGCATCTTTTGGACTGCGGATATGGGCTCATTCTGTGAGATGTGAAGTGTGTTTCGGAAAGATTGATCATGAGAATCGTGGCCTTGCTTTCAGTTCTTTTTGCGGTCGCTACCATGCCAGCATCGGCGAGCGAACTCGATGCAAAATTTCTAATCAAGCATGAAGGCAAAGTAATCGGTTATCATCAGGTCCGCGGGACAGAAACGGCTCTTGGTTTGGTCGTCGACACTGAAGTAGAAATGCGCGTTAGGTTTGGTCCGATACCACTCTATAAGTATGACCACGAAGCCCGTGAAGTTTGGCGCAATGGGGAGGTCATTTCCATAGAGAGTAAAACTAATGACAATGGTACCAAAACTTCGGTATTCGCCCATCGCAAAGGCGACACGCTTTTGATCAATGGTACGCTTTATTCTGGGCCGGCACCGGTCGATGCAGTACCGCCAAGCTATTGGGATAAATCACTGATCAACGCGAGTTCGGTGATCAATACCCAGACCGGTGAAATATTAGATGTGGGCGTGGAGCATATTGGACAATCTGCGGCCCCTGATAATCAAGCCGCGGAACAATATCGCATTACTGGAACCATCGATGTGGACGTGTGGTATGACGGTTCGCGATGGGTCGGCTCCCACCTATTCGTCGACGGTGAGGAGTTGATTTACGAGCTCGTCGAAGGGGAGCGCCAATTTGCGGCACTCGAAGAATATTTGGACTAAGTCAATTTTTAGTATTTTGTAGGCGTGATGGGCAGACGACCCGCTTGCCTATTGACCCACAGTTAATCCACAGGCTTGTACGGCCTGAAGGATTGAGGGAGCCGCGTTTTCAACGGAGAGCTCAGTACTGAATTGGTCGCCATTTTTTGTGATCATGCGTACGCGAAGCCGTTCCGCATTGAGAAAGTCATTGGCAACGTCGATGGCCCGGATTCTGTTCAAACCACCAGATTCCGAATTTGTAAAAGTGCGCATTTTGACGGATTTTACACGCTTGTCGTCCGCTCTATAATCAAGTTTGAACGGTTTGTTTCGACCACCTAAATTGCGGTTGGCGCGTACGGTAAATACAAACTGCTTGCCATTGCGGCATTCAAATCCCGCCCGAAATTCTTCAGACGGTGAAAGTGACAGATTGTTCACAGTCGCGACATGATGGGTTTTATCCGTGAATCCATCGTTTATGACGCGATATTCCCACGATGTTTCAGCGCTGGCAGGGGCGATTGATGCGAGTAGCAATGCCGTCCCAGATAAATACAGATTTTTCATGGTCTAACTCCTACTGAAGCATAATTGCAATTTTAATGCGCAATGGGAAAAATTCAATTGTAACGACTTTTGCGCTGGCGAAAACCCTTATATTTGTTGGGTAATAGGCATCATATTGCGTCAAAGACTATGGCTTGAATATGGCACGGTTAATTCATTTTCATGATGATTTCTCCAATGCCTTTGCCTCATTCCAAAGCGCCTCCAATTCATCGAGACTGGCTTTGTCGAGATCACGCCCGGCGGCACGCATGGATTCCTCAATATGTTGAAACCGTCTAGAGAATTTCTCATTGGCCCTTCGTAGCGCCGCTTCTGGATCAACTTTTAGATGGCGCGATAGATTTGCCATCACAAATAAAAGATCGCCAAACTCATCTTCGATGTCCGATGTTTCGCCACTGTCGACGGCCTCGGTGAGCTCTTGGGTTTCCTCAACAATCTTGTCGAGCACATCTTTCGCCTTTGGCCAGTCAAAGCCGACCCGGGC
>JAJFGD010000089.1 GCA_021776315.1 Hyphococcus sp.
TACGCCCCGCAGTAACCCGAACAAGCTTGGCTTGTGCAAAAGGCGGCGCTTGAAAGTGCAACCCCCTGACGGTTCCTTTTACCTCGGAACGTGAATGATTGTCTTGAACGAAGCGTACATTGATGCCCGCATCGATAAAGCGCTGCTCATTATACGTTTCACTAAAAAAGCCGCGATCATCGCTAAAACGTTTCGGCGTAATGATGACTACGCCATCTAATGCTGTCGGTTGGATATCAATCATTGTTCGGTGTTTCTATTCTCTTCAACAATTTTAAAAAGCGCTGCTTCAAACAATGCCCCCGCATCATCCCAGTTGTAACGGGTTGCCGTCTCATGGGCGTTATCGGACATCTTTTGCCAATCATCATCGCTAACAGTCAAAACCTTCAATGCCTTCTCAGCAAGGGCCTCACTATCATCTATCGGCACAATATAGCCCTGCACACCATCCGTCACCAGATCTTGTGCTGCCCCCACATTGGTCGTCACAACCGGACAGCGGCAGGCCATCGACTCTAACAAAGGTAGTCCGAAACCCTCATAACGGCTGGCGCTAAGCCAAACGTCACAACGCGCGTAAAATTTGCGGATATCATTTTGTTGCGGGTGAAATTGGAAATCGCACCCGGCGGGAAGCGGCAGAGTTTTATCGGGCACGCATGCGCCGAAAGAAACAATCTTCAAATTCGGAATCTTATCTCTAATCGCTTCGATTGCCTTTAACGTTGTATCGACCCCTTTGAGGCTACTATTGTGGTAGATAAACCCAACCGTAGGGATAGCATTTTTGGCCCGAGGCTGTGCGTAGAATTGTTGGTGATCAACGCTGTTATGGATTAAGGCCACTGGAGCATCGTCAAATTCGTTGCGCATTAAATCGTCAATCTCTTTTGATATCGTGATTTTTTTCAAGGGCTTGCGATAGGTATCCTTGACCCGGTCGATATCGACACCTGGAAATTTAGATTCATTCGCTTGTACAAAATATGCTTTTACACCCTTGGACGGGTTTAGTTGAGCAACCCATTCAGCCGTCAGCCAATAGGTTCCAATCACCACATCGGCATCTGGAATATTGTCATCGGTTACGCTGTCAGAATTCTTGACAAGCCTTACATTAATCCCGGCATTTTCAAAGTGAAGTGTTGGTGATGGCTCTCGCCTTTTACCCCGATAAAGGTTCTTGATCGATTGCTTAAAGGACGGTCGCGGCGTCGCTAGGCCGACAATTTCTACGCTATGGCCGTGCTGTTTGAGATAGCGCGCATAGATGGATATGACCCTGTCACCCCCTGCAGCGCTCGGCCTAAACATCAAGAATGTAATTTTTAGTATCTTCTTCATTCTCGAAATGCTGCGTTGTTGTTTGGGACTTTGGATGTATACCGGTTTTTCGAATATTTATAGATCAATTAAATCCATGTTGCGATCGCGGTTTCGACGCTACGTAAACCTCTCCGTTGATAAGATCGGTGCCGATCCTAGACAGAGCAATACCAAGCCCACCAAATATCCAATAGATATACACGATCTGTCCGACATGGCTTGTTGTGAAAATGGTGATCAAAATACCGACCAGCGTTGCAATATATGCACGACAGTAATTGGCAAAAATTGGGTGCTCAACACGAACGATTTTGAATACTTTGTGCAATCTAAACAAAATAACAAAGAAAAAGCTGACGAATAGGCCAAGACCAATTAGGCCAGACTTTAACCCAATTTGAAGGTAGGTATTGACGATATCAATGATGCCTTGTCCTTGCCGAAGCGATTGAAGGGCGCTGTTAGAAAGAAAGTCTCCGGAGCCAAAGAACGGATTTTGCAATATAACGTCCCAAGCTTGATCCAATAATTGTTGCCGATAAGAAATGGTGACATCACGACCGTCGCCTAAAAATGGCAATAGCCCTATAACGTTTTTACCGAATGGCGTTGCCAAGGAAACAAGGAATGCAACGGACCCCAAGGCCATTGCTTGGATTGAACGCGTGATCATGCGACGGCTGAGCAATATATAGATCCCAACCATTGCTATGGAACCGATCCATGGGCCGCGCGAAAGCGAAACAACAAGGCCAGCGGCCAGCAACGCGAATCCTGAATAGCGGTAAATCTTCGAGACGCCGTCATTGAGCACGGCGAGCCCAACCCCGAGCCCACACATCGCAATAAAACCCCAAACAATAGGATTGAAAACTGACGCAGAGGCCCGCAGATACCCTTCCCTCAAAATATAACCAAATGGCATGGACCCAAACCAATTGGTCGTGATCGAATAATAGAAATGCCAATTCTTTACGAATTCAGGAATCGAAATCGCGCAAAGGACCAATACAGGCAACAAGAATGCCGCCGACAAGATACGGATATCGTCAAATGTTTTTGGGTATCGACTGAATACATAATAAAGCGGTGCGATTAAAAGAAAATCTTGAATAGCCGTACGCAACATATGCGTGAAACTCTCAGCACGGAACGACAAGCTCAGCTGTAAAACGAGATAGAGAAGAAACAGGAAATCTGCACCGCTCCCAACTTTATTAATTTTTTTCATATGTCGCCGAGCGAACATAATCGGCAGAAGAATGATCGCCGCAATGACGAGCTGTGGATTGACTTCAATGAATTTCGTAATTCCCGCAAATCCTGGGATAGCCTCGCCCAAGGTCGGAACCAGACAGAGCAACAATAAATATATGGCTGGTTTTACGGGCTCACTTCGCGAGAGGAGAAATACAACGCCTGCAGAAACTAAGAGAAAGACCCAGTAGTTGCTTAATAAAAAGGCACAACTACTCATAACCAACCAGGTTATTGCCCAATTATTAACACGTTTTGCCCCAACAATTTTTGAAAACGGTGCACGGAAAAATATAAGCGCTACGACCGACACAGCGAATACAACAATATAGGCTTTCAAATGCGCAGACATATCAATGACAACCCAATCGTCTACTCAAAGCTCGAGAACCGATCCAAGTAGGGGCCTTTCGGGGGGAATATAGAGATTTTTGCATCGGATAGTTATTCATCGTGGCGTCATTTGGACAATTAGCTTACAGGCTATGGTTAGTCGATAAATAAACATGAAGTTGTTAACTAACATATTTTTCCCGAAAGAGGGCAACGTCCAGGAGGGTTCTACACCGTCTCTGCGAAGCCGTATCCAATCGGGTGGTGCTTTTACCTTAGGTGGGTTTGGCACTGCTCAAATCCTACGTCTGGTCTCAAACTTGATCCTCACCAGACTGTTGGTACCGGAGGCATTCGGGCTAATGGCCGTCGCGGTTTCCATCAATATCTGGGCAATAATGCTTACTGATATCGGTATCGGTACCAACATAATCCGGAGCCGAAATAGCGAGGACCCGGCATTTTTGCGGACGGCTTGGACGATTCAGATTTTGCGCAATTTTGTCATTTGGCTGATTATCGTGCTTGCGGCAGTTGGTATATTCTTCATGGCAAAAGTTGAGTTTTTTCGTCCAGAAAGCGTTTTTTCTACACCGATGTTGCCGCTGGTTATGGGGGCCATCAGCGCGCAATTATTGATCACGGGTTTTAGTTCAATCAATCAATTTGTTGCGCAACGAAAACTGTCGATGGGCAGGGTCGTCTCCCTAGAAATCGCTACTCAACTTTTCACCATGTTTGTCACAATCAGTTTTGCTCTCATGGGATTTGGGGTGTGGGCACTTGTTATCGGGATGTTATCAGGAGCGATAGTCAATACGACGACCAGCCATTTTATCTTCCCCGGTCCTGGGATGCGCTTACAGTTTAAAATGGCTTATGCATCGGAGATCTTCCATTTTGGAAAATGGCTGATCATCGCATCTTTCTTCGGGTTTTTGGTGAATAGAGGCGATCAGATCCTTTTTGGTGGGCTAATGGAAAGCAACCAATTTGGCCAATATGCCGTGGCCGCCATGTGGCTTGTTGCGGGTGCGACCGTAATGGAGACGATCAATAGCCGGGTCTTTTTCCCAGCCTTCAGCGAGATTTTGCGTGAACGGCCTAAGGATATTACGAAAGCTTATCGCAAAGCTCGTTTGTTGATTGATGTGGTTGCCTGTGTATTAGGTTTTGGCGCGTTCTTTTTATCTGAATGGGTGTTTTCATTCATTTACTCAGACTCCTATTCAGGCGTCGGTCATTATTTGAAGCTGCTATCGCCATTTCTTCTCATGGCACCATTTAAACTGATTAACACGGTGATACTGGCATCCGGGGATAGCCGTAATTTCACAGCGGTTACGGTTCTTGCAGGCTCGGCAGTGTTGATCGTGACCCCAACCGTTTATCAATATTTTGGCGAGAAGGCAGCTGTAGTCAGTTTTGCTGCAATCGAAATGGTTGCATTGCCGATTATTTGGCGACTTGGTTCAAAGTATTTGACGCTCGATCCGGTTACCGAGTTCAGATCAGTATTCGCGATCGCGCTTCTCGTGACCCTAATCTTTACAATTGGGTAGGTTGAAAAAAATTTTTGTTGATTAACAAATCCATAATTTAATAGACCGCAATCTTTACCGAGAATTCATTGAGTTTCTTGTTTGAAAGCCTCAAATTAAACCTTTCTCAGGGATCTACGCCTATCACAGAGACAATTAACCTTAACGATCAGCGTTGGTTAATAAAAGTTGTGAGTAACAGGTGGATCCATGCGGCAGCATTTTCGATATTACCTTGTAACGGCGGCTATTTGTCTGCCGATTGTAGCACCGTTTAATTTGGCGCTCGCCCAAACAGGTGCGAGTGGCTCGCTTTATCCAACGGATCTTGCGTCACCAGTACAGATGATTGCGGCGACAGATAAGGCAAAAAAGCCAACAGCCACAGCAAAACCAATTGCCGGTGCTATGAACAAGAATAACCCTGAACTGGCCAAAGCTCTTGGGCCAGCTGGTTACATATTGAAACCCATGGATATCAGCGCTGAATTTAGTTCGGCCGTTCGATATGCGGTGGGTAGACACCCTGCATATCATGCTCAAATTTCAGCGCTAGATGAAACACGCTATGAACGACGGCGTGCAAATGCAGCGCTTTATCCACAATTGTCTACCCAGCTTCGGGGTGACTATTCATTGGCCCGAGACTTTGACGCCAATACGGACAATGCGGTAGAGGCTTTGCGACCTCGCGAACAGTTTTCTGCTGGGATTTCTGCCTCCCAACTTGTGTTTGATGGCGGCGCAACTTTTCAACGCATAAAAAGTGCTCGAGCGCGAAATGCCGAATTCGAAAACTCCTTGGCTGCCCGAACGAATGACCTCGCCTTAGCCTCGCTCACTGCGTATCATGACTTCGCCACCCACCAAGCGCTTGTTGCGCTCGGTAACGCCTTTATTGCGCGCCATACCAAAATTCTAAACGACGTTCGTGAACGCGAACGCCTTGGGGCCGGATCGAAAGCGGATGTGACCCGTGCCGTTGCGCGGCTTGCTACGGCTCAAGCACGGGTAGCGGAAATTCGCGAGAGTAAGCAATTCGCTGAAATTCGCTATTTAGAACTCTTTGCTGAAACCGCTGGCACCTTACAACGTCCATCTTTCGATGTTTTTGTCGCGGACACGCGTGATCAAGTTGTAACAGAAGCATTGAACCAAAGCCCTGATATAGCAGCAGCAACAGCCCGCACCGATGCCTCAAGAGCAGATTACAAAGCGGCGAAAGGTGCGCGCCTTCCCGAGATTAGAGTGTCCGTTGATGCTATCAAATACGATGTTTTCGATTCCGGGAATGATTTTGATGTACGTGCCGGCGTCAATCTAAATTACAATATTTTTGGGGGTGGCGCCCGTGCAGCTGATATTTCACAGGCCGCTTCCCGCACACGACAAAGTCAATTTAGCGAAGATCAAATTCGCCAGGAAGTGGCAAGAGACGCAGCTCTTGCATTCGCACGCGTTGAGGGATCGTCAGCGCGCTTAAGAGCGTTGGAGACCGCCGTCATTGCACATGACGAAACGCGTGAATTGGTTCTTGAGCGATATCGCGTCGCACGCGGTGATCTTATCGATGTGCTGCAGGCAGAAAATGACTATTTTGAAGCAGGCGTTTCTTACCTTTCCGGTCTCGCCAATCGAGACATGGCTGTTTATGGCGTAATGGAACATACCGGCGACTTGATCCGGTTCTTTTCGCCGCAAAGTGAACATGCGATTCAATCCTCCGAGGTTGGAGATGGATAAGGCACGGGCGCGTCTAAAAGAACTCATTCCCGTAGAACATTGGTTATTTGCGCCATTGCGCGATAATGCGAAGATCTATGGTCAAACAGTTCTGGCCGCAGCGATCGTCAATATGTTGGGTTTGGTTTCGTCTTTTTTTATTATGACGGTTTATGATCGAGTATTACCGAATCAAGCTGTTGAATCACTCATTGCGCTTACCATTGGTGTTTTGCTCGCACATATTTTTGACTTCACTTTGAAATCGCTTCGTGGCTATTTTATCGACATCGCTGGCCAACGCCTTGATGCAACGGTCGGTGTAACCGTATTCGACAATCTAATGTCGATGCGCCTTGATTCCAAGCGTGCATCAACCGGTGCCGTTGCTGGCCTTATCAAAGAATTCGAAAATCTACGTGATTTCTTTAGCTCGGCAACATTGGTCACGATCGTCGATATGCCGTTTATATTCCTGTTCATTGGGACTATTGCGTTGGTCGCTGGCCCACTTGCCCTTGTTCCATTGATCGGTGTGTTTGGTGCAATCATCGCTGGCGTCATCATACAACCTCTCATCATGCAGCGGACTAAAGACGCCATGACCGAAGGGCACCAAAAACACGCGGTGCTGATTGAAACTTTGTCCGGGCTAGAAACTGTAAAAAGTGTGGATGCGGCACCAATGATGCGCGCCCGTTGGCGGTCAGGTGTAATGCGACAGGCCCGCGTTGCGACGATGGGCCGGTTTTTCAATCAATTTGCAGTGAACGCCGCTGGCTTCGCCCAACAATTTTCTCAAGTTGGTGTTGTTGTGATCGGCGTGTTTTTGGTTGGTGCACAGGAAATTACAACCGGCGCATTGATCGCGGGCGTTATCTTAACTGGACGCGCAATGGCACCGCTAGGGCAGGTTGCAGGGCTATTGAGCCGCGTTAATGGCGCCTACGCATCGTATAAATCTTTAAACGAATTGATGACTGTCCAGTCGGAAGTGGATCCAAATCGCGACTATCTATCACGACCAAACCTGCAGGGTAAAATTGAATTCCGAGATGTTTGTTTTGCTTACCCAGGCCAATCAGCGAGAACCCTTGACGATGTCAGTTTTACCATCGAACCAGGAGAGCGTGTGGCCATTTTGGGCAAGAATGGTTCTGGTAAAAGTACGATTGTGCGTCAACTTACAGGTATTTTCGAACCGAATGATGGGTCTGTCCTCGTTGACGATACAGATATTCGCCAACTGCACCCGAATGATTTGCGCGCCAATATTGGGTCTGTGCTACAAGATGTTTGTTTGTTTTCAGGTAGCATTAAAGAAAATATCGCTCTCGGTATTGAAAGCATTTCCGATGAAGAGATTTTGACCGCGGCAAAGATTGCAGGTGTCCATGATTTCGTCGGCGCAACGGCTGGCGGCTATGATCAGCGATTGGCAGAACGCGGTGAAGGATTATCCGGCGGTCAACGTCAAGCCATTGCGCTTGCTCGCGCGCTAGTGTCAAAGCCTTCAATTCTATTGTTGGATGAACCGTCCAGTGCGCTGGATGGACAGGCAGAAGCAGCGCTAATCGCCCGTCTCGATCGAGCAACGACCGGACGAACATTACTAGTCGTCACTCATCGCATGTCGATGGTGAAGCTTGTCGATCGTATAATTGTACTCGACCGTGGCCGTGTTGTTGTTGATGGGCCACGCGATAGCGTCCTTCATGCCATGGCAGCGACCCGTGATACGCAAACAAAACAAATTGCTGGCGTCCGTTCGGCACCAACGGAGGCTGCATAGTGTCAGAGAAACGTGACATAACGCTTGCAAATGTAGCTGTGGACGATGTGATGTTGATCGAACCAGGCCGCGCCGCACAGCTATTACTTTACGTCATCGCAGGGTTAGTTTTGATGACAATCATTTGGGCGTCGGTTGCCAAGCTTGACCGGGTGACCCGGGGTGAAGGACGCGTCGTAACCTCCAATCAGCTCCAAGAGATACAGTATTTGGAAGGTGGCATCGTCCAAGAAATTCTCGTTTCGCCTGGGCAAAAGGTTTTGAAAGGCGATGTACTAATTAAGCTTGATCCAACACAAATAAATGTTGAGTTTAATCAAGGGCGCGAGGGCTATAACGTTTTGGCGTCCAAAATAGCGCGATTGGAATCTGAAGCGGCGTTGAAGCCTGTCGATTTTTCCCGGAAATTATCACTTGCATCGCCTCGGATGGTGGCAAATGAACAAGCCCTATATAAAGCGCGCAAAGCTGAACTGGATGCATCCATTGAAGTTGAAACACGCAAACTAGATCAACGCCGAGAAGCATTGGAGGATTCGAAAGTATCATTCGGGACAGCGCAAGAGGCGCTGGTCCTGGCACAACAAGAATTGGAAATGGTTGAGCGTTTGGTCGAAAAGGGTATTGAACCTCAAGTAGAATTGTTGCGCGCGCGCCAAAGAGAGGCTGCAGCACGTAGTGATGTTCAACGCGGTAAGATAGCAGTGAATAGGACGGAATTTGAAATTGCTGAGACAGAAGGTGAGATAGAACGCATTCGAACAACCTTTGCAGCGTCTGCGGCCGACGATCTTTCACGTGCGAAAACCGAACTTGAAGAACTAAAGGGTGAGCTCCCTGCTCTGCAGGATAAAGTCGCTAGGACGGATATCCGCGCACCAGTATCGGGTGTCATCAATCGTGTTCTCGTATCCACCATCGGTGGCGTCGTGGCACCCGGCGAGACAATTGTGGAAATCGTGCCGAGTGAAGATACCTTGCTTGTCGAAGCAAAAATAAAGCCATCAGATATCGGTTTTTTGCATGTTGGACAGGAAACCAAGGTCGGTATCACGGCTTTTGACAGTTCGGTTTATGGGTCGATGCCCGGCGTTATCGAAACGATCAGCCCAGACGCCATCGAAGACGAAAAATCGGGTGAAAGCTTTTATACGATTAGCGTACGCACCAATACTGATGCGCTCCAAAGCAAACGTGGTAATCTAAAGATTCTTCCTGGCATGGCTGCTGAAGTATCGGTGTTGAATGGGAAGCGGACCGTTTTGGCCTATATTTTGAAGCCATTGGCGGACATCAGTAATAAGGCCATGAAAGATCAATAGGGCTTGTTTTGAGGTAGGATTTAGAGTCTTTATTGTGCCACTTCTGTTCTGCTGGAAAATGGCCGCCTATTCAAATGTCTCCCTACATATCGGTTATTATCGTCAACTATAACAGCGGTTATCGGCTCGAAAAATGCCTTTCGGCATTGTCGTTGCAGACATATCGTAACTTCGAAGTCATTATTGTTGACAATAACTCATCAGACGCTTCGCTGGAATTTGATCCACCGGAGAACCTTGATTTCACTATTATCCGGATGAAAGAAAATGTTGGTTTTGCGGCTGCTAATAACCGGGCGTCAAAAAAGTCGTCAGGTGAGTGGCTCGCACTACTCAACCCTGATGCCTATGCGAAGGCGAATTGGCTTGAGGAATTCACTAAAGGTGTCGAACGCTTTCCAGACGTCGACGCGTTCGGATCACTGCAATTGAATGCAAATGACCCGACTTTGATCGATGGGGCTGGAGACGCTTATTTTGCAGCCGGCATTTCTTATCGCGGTCAATTTAATCGACATATAGACACGGCTCCCCCAGACGGAGAATGCTTCGCGCCATGCGCTGCCGCAGCTTTTTTCAAAAGGCAGGTATTCGAAAATCTGGGTGGATTTGAAGAGAGCTTTTTTTGTTATTCCGAAGACGTTGATTTAGCGTTTCGCCTACGCTTGTCCGGTGGGCGATGCATACAACTACGCGATGCTATTGTTCATCACGAAGGCTCCGGCATTACCAAGCAAATAAGTGGTTTTGCAGTCTATCATGGCCATCGTAACCGTCTGTGGACTTATTTTCGCAATATGCCACTCCCTTTGCTAATTCTCACTTTGCCAGCGCAGTTGGTAATTACCTTGATATTGATTCCTATTTTTGTGCTGAGAGGGAGTGGAAGTGCATATATGCGAGGTGTTTGGCACGCCCTAATTAACCTACCGCAGGTTCTTGAAGAACGTTCCCACATACAACTAAATCGCCAAGTATCATTCGGCAGAATGGCAAAAGCCATGACATGGTCGCCCATTGCTTTTTGGAAACGAGACGCTGATCTTTATTAGGTGTTTGGTTCTACCAAAACGTCAAAAGGTAGTGATGGCACCGAACTTGGAATATCTGGCCGGATTTTTGTCATCCTACTGGAAAAAACTGGTCACTAAACAGTGATATCTTCTCGCAATGCATTTATTGGCATTCGTCGAAATCTAGACCACAGCTTGAAACTACGGTTCATGGAAAACTTGCATGCAGCGAGGATTTAACTATGAAATCTTGCAGATATAGAATGCTGGCTTCCGTACATTACACAGTCCAATGTCGGATGATTCCATGGCGGGATTTTAGGCTATTGTAGAAGTCAGGAGTTGAGTATTATGAGAGTTCACGCCAATGGGTATACTACATATCTCCCCTCAATAGTTAGAATTTCGGGTAATTTTAGATGACGACCAATAAAGATGCGGACAATAAAAAAACGCCACTGTCAAAATGGGTGGGAATTCATCTCCGCTATCCAGATTTGACAAAAATGCGAAAAGCCGAAGGGGGAAAGCGGCTTTCCGAAAATCCGTCATCATACGAGACAGATATCCCGCGCGTTTCGATTGTGACTGTCGTCTACAATCGAGCCGATACGATTGAGCGTTCAATCTGTTCCGTCATAGATCAAAAATACAAGAATGTTGAACATATCATCATTGATGCCGGCAGTGATGATGGAACGCTCGACGTTTTGAAAAGATACCAAAACCAAATCGATTACTTTGTCTCCGAGCCCGATGACGGCGTATATCATGCAATGAACAAAGGGATATCTCTCGCCACGGGGGACTACATCTGCATCCTTAATGCTGATGATTTTTATGATCCATCATTTATCGCAACAATAACCGCAAAGGCCACTGAGAAAAGCCCAGACATTACTTGCGGTACTATTGAAACAAACGGAATTCAACTCAGCCCAAGTGAAATGAACGAGGGCATTTTTCTAGGGCATCTCAACTATTTTCATGGAACATTTTTAGTATCTCGTGACTGTTATGAAGACATCGGCCCATATAGTGAAGATTTTAAAATCGTCAGTGATACGCTTTGGGTGCAGCAAGCATTTGCAAACAAAAAGTCATTTGTTTTTTGCGGCAATGCGATCGTACATTTTTCAGACGGAGGCCTTTCCTCCGGTAATACTCCTGAGCGCCGTGAATTGCTGATTCGTGAATCGGCCCATATGTATAAACAACGTTTTCCTTATCTAAATGATGACGATGCACGGGAGATTTACTTATTTCGGTTTTCGAAGAATCGGCTTGGGGCACTAAACGAGATAGTCGATCGCTATTGCGTGGATTATCCAGAGTTTTTGAATTCATTGCGATCGTATGTAGAATACTGCTTTAAACGGCGGCACGCTTTTGCCTTTGAAGCGAACGAACTCGAGGATTGTTTTCTTTTAGCAAGACGACTCTTGGAGTCACTAAAAATCGACCCGGCAATTGTTAGAGTAAATTCACCATCCGGAAATATTTGTGACCTTGTCACTTCTATCGACTCAATAGTAAGCCTTGCAAAAGACGCAAAGCGAAATGGAAAACAGGTTATTCTCCACTACGCTGAAAAATTCTCCACACCATCGGAGACTTTTATTTATGACTTGCTGCAGCGTATGCAATCAAGCAGAAAATTTCACAACGTAATGCTTTGCGATGAACGACGCTTAAAAGGTGAACGTCCTTTCGAGAACTGTATTGAAATTCCATGGTCAAAACTATCGGATGCAATTCGGATTTGGTTGTACGAACGATTACTCAAAGGAATAAACCCAGATAGCATTGTTTGTCACTTTGCTGCGAGCGGTCGATGGCTTTATTCTCGCATTGGAGATCTAGACCTAAGAATACCGACAATCCATATGACTCATGGGATTGATGTCTTCGCAATAGATACAAATCCAGCGTATCGCGACTTTATAATCCGAAATGCAGTTATTGACCCACAAACAGAATTCACTGCGGTTTCCGAATATTTGGCAAATGAACTGGTTTCGAGAGGAGTTCCACGCGAACAGGTCACAGTAGTGCCAAACACCATTCACCCAAGGTTTTTCAAAAATAGAAAAGAGACTAACTTTTTTGATGGCTCGCGAGAATTACGTATTTTGAATGTGGGCCGCCTTATACAACTAAAAGGACACAAATTTCTAATAGAAGGGTTTCGGCATTTTTTGGATAAAACCAATGCAAATGCAAAATTGACCATCGTATATGGCGGAGGCAACGAAAATTTAGATGAAATACAAACTAAAATTGAATCCCTGAATTTGACCGAACACATCGAGTTGGTCGAGTATGTAAATTTCAATGAAAACCCAGATTTCTACGCACGACATGATCTTTTTGTTCTTCCGTCCACATATTCAGATGACGAGTGGGCTCGATCAGAATCTTTTGGCATGTCTACTCTCGAGGCAATAGCAAGCGGATTACCGGTGATTGTATCCGATGCCGGCGGATCGCCAGAAATTATTGGCGACGAGACTACTTTTGCAAAAATAGTTCCACACGGAAACTCGCCGGCGATCGGCGAAGCTTTATCGACTTTCTACGAAAATCCTGGCGCTTTTAAGAGTAACCTAGAATTCGCTCAATCATGTCTGAAACGATTTGCTCCAGAACATCAATTGGACCTTTTGACTGCGGTGCTGTCTCGAATACAAAAAGAACGCCTAAAAGTCACTGTCATGTCCTCTATTGCCTCCGGCGGTGCCGGGGGGGCAGCAGTGCGTGTACATGAGAGTCTATTACGTGCCGGCGCAAATTCTACCTTGATTACACGAAGTCAACAAACCATTGAACGTCAAGTACCGTTTATCCAGCAGATCAAACCCGACCTTGCGGGGAACTGGGATATTCTCCAAGTACGAGAAAATCAACGACCCGGAAACACTATTTTTACAGTAAACGAACCGCGGTTGACGCAGGATACAATAAAACAAATCGCTCAGGAAGCTGATGTTATCAACATTCAATGGGTAGCAAGGATGCTATCCATTGAGAATATCGCATATTTGTCCCATCTCGGAAAACCAATAGTAATAACAGTCCGTGATATGCAACCGCTTACGGGTGGTTGCCATTTTTTCCACGGCTGCGAGAAATGGAAGGGACAGTGTTTTGGTTGCCCGCAACTGAAGAATGACAATCGAAATCTTCCACAGCGCGCGCAATTGTTTAAACTCCAAAACTGGAACCTAAAAAATATTACCGTCGTGGCTCTTAGCGAACACAGTGCTGAACTAATTAGGAAGTCTCCACTCTTAGGCGGTTGTCAAATTGAAATTATTGCAAACCCAATAGACCTTGAAACATTTGCACCGTCGCCAAAAAGTGTTGCGCGTAGCGAACTCGGGATACCTGCTGATGAGTATGCAGTTTTCTATATTCCATCTTTTGATAGCAAAGTAAAAGGACGGGCCGAGCTCAGGGAAACCATGCGAATTTTGCGTGAAACCCATCCGGAAATCAAAATCAATGTCGTGGTTGCGGGTTCCGGCGCAAAAGACGTCGATAATCACGAATTCACTTACCCCACCATTAGCCTTGGTAAAATTGATAGCAAACAAATGTTGGCCCAGGTATATGCGGCAGTTGATGCAACGCTAATCCCCTCTCTTGAGGAGACATTTTCAAATACCGCGGCGGAATCGGTTGCATGCGGCACGCCCATAGTTGGATTCAAAACTGGAGCCATTGGAACGATCACAGGGAGCGGCGAGCGTGGCATAGCAGTTGAAATTGGGGACTGCGATGGGCTTGCCAAAGGAATTTTTGACGTAGTGACGGGGAACTCGTTGTCGAAAAGTTGCAGAAAATTTGCGAACGATATGTTTTCATTCGAGGCGCAAGGTAAACGCTACAAGGAACTATTCGAATCATTGGCGGCAGATTTTTCGACTCGAAAAGCGGTAAATATCAATCCATCCGACTATCCCTTAATTGATGAAGAAAGCGCCCCTCTTTACTTTGAGCGCCAGACAAAAACGTTCGAAATTAAACGTCAACATGCCGTCTCGAAAGCATTATCAACGCAAAGCGACCGTGTAAAATTATTAGAAAAAAGACTCTCACATATAAAAGCACTCGCCAATAATGCAATGCCAGTTAGTGATGCGAGCCTAGATAGTCAAACAATTGTTGAGGAGACAGACAGACAGCGCCTTTCCAATTTTCTCCAAATCCGATTCCCTATTCTTTATCGTGTCGCAAAATTCATAACTTGGTGTTTGCGACTATTGGGTCAGAGATTGGCGCTTGCACTACCGGGGTTTTTGTTTATTGGGTTTTTGTTCATCGCACCCAGCTTATCGCATTCTTGGTCCTCATTTGCGCATTGGTTCTGGGCGCTGGGTTTCGGCACCATACTTCTAGGTACGACCGGCGTCGTTTATATCTACGCTCGGCAACGGCAACTTTTTCTTCAAAGAAAGATAGACCAGCAAACAACAGCTTTACAAAATATTCTGATCGCATTGAGAGGATCAAAGTAACAATTGGGGAGCCGATTTAACCAAAAATCTTTCGCTTATCACCATTAGTTTAGCGAAGTACATTTTGCACTAAACCAATGAAAACTTTTTAAGCGCCTTTTCTGTGGACCAATCTATATTTTTCTCTATGTATTGGCTGATATCAGGCGACAGCTCTCTTGGAATTTTTAAAACTTTTGCACTTCTAGCGAGATAGTCTTCCAAATTTGCCAATAATGCGGAATCAATTTCAAGATCCAATTTTTCAAACACAGTAACCAAATACTCTAAATCTGTATGCAAACGTTTGTAATCCACAACATAAATCTTAATGCCACGATGGCAGTTAGTTGACGACTTCAATAAGGCGCGATTATTGTAATTATAGTCAAAACAGGCTTTCTTGTAGCTCCATTCATCCAGACTTCGCTTGACCTTGTTTTCATATGACCAACACACTTCTCTCATATCTCGTTGGATATGAAATATCCGCAACTCACATCCCGCGAAATGTTGATTCGTTATTGCCGCACCAAAAGCAAAGTTTGGGCGCTTATCGCCTATCCAACGTGCATTTGTAAATTTTTGCTTGAGCTCTTGCATATCTTCGGCATGTCGGTGGTTTTCACTTCCAGGTGAAAAAATATTTTGCTCAAGAAACATATCAGGATGGTACCCGAAAAAAGGCATATACCGCTCTATTAGCACTGCAACCTTATCGTGAAGATTTAGCATCCTTCCAAAGGATGATGTTCCTGAACGCGGAGCACCACTTACAAATAAATAATCCCGGTGACAATTTGACTTCTCCGTCCCAATGAATGGCAATCCGTCAACGATATAATTTCGATCTGTTTTTACTTGGCCGTTTATGGCTAGATTTTGATAGACCTTATCAAGCATAGTGCTGCTGCGGGCATTTCGAAAACAAATGATTGAATAAAAAAGAAGCTGAGCGTGGCGAAGCGGCTTTAAAAGGCGCTGTTCCAATAGTACTCTTGCAGCAGCCCAGTCCCTTTTCTTCATTAAGGTATGAACCCGGTCTGCGAGTAGGTCATCAATATTTTTGTCTTCCATACTTGAACCTGCCGACATCTTTAACTTTCTTCTTTTGGCGACAAATCTTTCCTCGGTCCTGAAAAACTCTTGTTTAACCAGGCAATAAATCCACGCTCAATACTCGCCGTGCCTCTTTACCTTCCGCCGCAAAAACTAGCTGTTTGCCAAATTTTTCACTTTCGAAATACCCATAGGCCTCAAGATAGTGGCGATATTTTGATTCCACGACTTCCAAGCTTTCAGCGCTCAAATGCTTTCTAAAATTACCCGAATTTACCTGGCGAATATGACGGTCTGGGCGTTCATCTAATGGGCGAATATCATGCTTTCGAGCAACATCCCGAATGTGATCAGAATATCTTGGGAGGCCAGCATAGACAACAATGTCTTGTAAAAACTCTTCTTTTCGGAAGATGATATCTTCGTAACGGTAAATTCTCGTTGACTCGGCTGGAAGAGTTTTATGAAAGGTATCCATACTTACCAAAAAACTGCTAAACTCCTTCGGAAATGTGCGTAACCAATCGTTGACATTGCCGAGATCTATGGCCGATTTACGACCAGCCTCCATCACCCCCTTTAACGACCCTTGCGCCGGAATAGAATGTGAATGCGCGATTGAAAAATAGGACGATACAAGCCTATCACGTGGATCACGTACTAAAAATATATTCTTAACTCGTCCAAAATCGAAAAGCTCAACTTTCAGGGCTGCAGCGTTTCGCCAGCCGACATATGCGTATCCTTCCTGAAATAGGATTTTCTTGTATTCATTTTTTCCAATGTCACTGGATAATCCGCTTCGAAAAAGAATGCCCGGAACATTCAGTACCGGGAATTTAATCGCTGCAAGATAGTCCTCTAGCATCCTAGTTAAAAGCGTGCTCCCAGCTTTGTAAACGCTCCATGCAAAAAAGCTCTGAAACCCAGCAAGGGGCGGCGGAAATTCCACGACGACTGGTGCTGAGCCGGGTTTTTCCGATAGCATAATCTCGATATTATTAGTTGCGTCCATTTACTTACTCATGATTGAGGTATGTTAGCCCT
>JAJFGD010000090.1 GCA_021776315.1 Hyphococcus sp.
ATTCAAAAGGCGAAGCCTATCAGGATATGCTGTCAATTGATGGTGTAGGTGCGCTCGTTGCACGTAGTGTTACGGAATTTTTTGATGAAGATCGCAACCGAGATGCTGTTGACCGATTGTTAGCAGAGGTGGCACCAGCAGATGCTGAAGTCTCCAAGACAGAGAGTCCTGTTACAGGTAAAACAGTGGTTTTTACTGGAAAGCTAGAATTGATGACCCGCGATGAGGCCAAAACGAAAGCTCAATCTTTGGGGGCAAAAGTGGCTGGATCAGTTTCCGCTAAAACAGATATCCTCGTTGCCGGGCCGGGCGCTGGCTCGAAACTCAAAAAAGCGGGAGAACTTGGGGTAGAAGTTTTGACTGAAGAAGCGTGGCTGAAATTGGTTGGCTGATGCCGCCAAATAGGTGCTGAATCGTTCATTTAGGATCTTGGACCCACTCGGCCTGAAATTGCTCAATTCGCCATTTTGAATGTGATTTTGCCTAATTAGCCTTGATTTCACAGTGTCAGATTCTTGCGCCGAAAGTCTAAAATTTAGGGGAATCAACTCAGCGCTAGTGCCCCCAAAGACGGCCTCGCTCTTTTTGAAGAGTCCAGCGATCTACCATTGCCACAAGGGCTGGCGGCGGACTACATGATCGCCAACCCAGTCGGAGTCCGGCCGGAAGATTCCATGAAATCAAGAGCTTCACGGCATTCCCGCGAGGCCTGCGGAAACCCGGAGATTAAGATGAGCGAGCCTAAAGCCGCTGACCCTAAACCTTTGTCCCTGCATGTGCCTGAGCCTGAATTTCGTCCAGGTGATAAGCCTGACTTTTCAAACGTGCCGATTCCGAAAGCTGGTGCAGCGCGAAAGCCACCTATCGATGTGGACGCACAAGATATTCATGATCTGGCCTACACGATTATCCGGGTGATGGATCGCGAAGGTAACGCTGTTGGCCCTTGGGCTGGTGAGCTGAATGATGACGAGGTTAAACAAGGCCTTGAAGATATGCTTCGGGTTCGGGCATTTGATGCGCGAATGCAAAAAGCGCAGCGTCAAGGCAAAACTAGCTTTTATATGCAGGCACTTGGTGAAGAAGCAATCGCTTGTGCCTTTTCGAAAGTTCTGCGCCCGGGCGACATGAACTTTCCGACCTATCGCCAGCAAGGATTACTGCTGTCAGCTGACTACCCAATGGTCGACATGATGAACCAGATCTACTCCAACAAAGCCGACCCCCTAAAAGGGCGCCAGTTGCCGATCATGTATTCATCAAAGCAGCATGGGTTCTTTACGATCTCAGGCAACCTTGCGACGCAATTTATTCAAGGTGTCGGTTGGGCAATGGGGTCCGCGATTAGTGGTGATGATAAAATTGCAGCCTCCTGGATTGGTGATGGATCGACAGCAGAGTCTGATTTTCATGCAGCGATGGTCTTTGCTTCAACCTATCGTGCCCCAGCAATTTTGAATGTCGTCAATAATCAATGGGCAATTTCAACCTTCCAAGGAATTGCGCGCGGCAAGGCTGCAACGTTTGCTTCTCGTGGCCTTGGTTTTGGTATCCCCGCATTGCGTGTTGATGGGAATGACTATTTGGCTGTTTATGCTGTCGCAAAGTGGGCCGCCGATCGTGCCCGCGCCGGCCTTGGACCAACGCTTATTGAATATGTGACCTACCGTGCCGGCGCTCACTCGACCTCTGATGACCCGTCTGCGTATCGACCAAAGACGGAATTTGATGCATGGCCGCTGGGTGACCCGGTTGAACGCCTAAAAGAATATTTGATAAAACGCGGTACATGGTCGGAAGCGCGCCATGTTCAAGCAAACGAAATGCTTGAGGCACAAATTGCTGAAGCGAATCGTGAAGCTGTGAAAAATGGTACACTTCACGATGGTCCCCATGCATCGGCAAAAACTATGTTTGAAGATGTCTACGAAGAAATGCCGCTCCATATCGTTCGCCAGCGCCAAGAAGCGGGAGTTTAATCCATGTCTAGAATGACAATGATTCAATCGATCCGCAGCGCGATGGACACATCGATGGCCCGCGATGAAAGCGTGGTCGTTTTTGGTGAAGACGTCGGTTATTTCGGAGGTGTTTTCCGGTGTACCGAAGGATTGCAAAAAAAATATGGCAGCCATCGCTGTTTTGATAGTCCAATCAATGAAAGCGGCATTATAGGTTCTGCGATCGGTATGGCGGCATACGGTCTTCGCCCATGTGTTGAGATTCAGTTTGCGGACTACGTCTTCCCGGGGTTTGATCAGCTATCACAAGAAGCGTCGCGCATTCGATACCGTTCTAATAATGATTTTACAGCGCCGATGGTGGTCCGCATGCCTACCGGTGGTGGAATCTTTGGTGGTCAGACCCACAGCCAAAGCCCTGAAGCAATTTTCGCTCATGTCTCTGGCCTAAAAACTGTGATCCCGTCGAACCCGTATGACGCCAAGGGATTGTTGGCCGCATCCATAGAAGACAATGATCCGGTGATGTTCCTGGAGCCGAAACGATTGTATAATGGCCCGTTTGACGGTCACCATGATCGCCCTATTACGCCTTGGTCGAAACATGAATTGGGTGAAGTGCCCGATGAATATTATACGGTTCCATTGGGGAAAGCTGCGACGCGACGCGAAGGTGAAGCTGTCACTGTTCTTGCTTATGGCACCATGGTTTACGTCGCGGAAGCTGCCGTGGAAGAAACGGGTATCGATGCAGAGATCATCGATTTGCGGACAATTTTACCCCTCGATATCGAAGCGATTGAAGCATCGGTTAAGAAAACTGGACGATGCGTGATTGTGCATGAGGCAACCAAGACTTGTGGGTTTGGCGCTGAATTGATGGCCTTGGTGATGGAGGGGTGTTTTTATCACCTTGAAGCGCCGGTCATTCGTGTAACCGGATATGACATGCCTTATCCGCATGCACATGAATGGGAATACTTCCCTGGTCCAAAACGTGTTGGTGCCGCTCTTAAAAAAGTGATGGAGGCTTAAGCTATGGGTGAATATGTCATCAAGCTTCCCGATGTGGGTGAGGGTGTCGCAGAGGCGGAACTCGTTGAATGGCTCGTCGATGTTGGTGCGAATGTTCGAGAAGACGACGTGCTCGCCTCTGTCATGACCGATAAGGCCACGGTTGAAATTCCATCCCCTGTTGAGGGTAAGGTGGTTTGGCAAGGCGGCACCGTTGGTGAAGTTATGGCCGTTGGCTCGGCGCTTGTTCGTCTTGAAATTGAAGGCGAAGGCAATGTAAAGCCTGGCGATGACCCTGCACCCGCGGCTGCAGAGAAAGCTCAGGCCAAAAAAGAGCAGACGAAACCGAAAGATGCTGCCCCAAAATCAGCGCCGGCACCGGCCGCACCGAAAGCAAATGGTGCTAGAGTGTCAAAGTCGAGCGCAGCATTGCGACCCGAAGGTGAAAAGCCATTGGCATCGCCAGCAGTACGCAAGCGGTCAGCAGACGCGGGTATTGATTTGCGGCGTGTGATGGGCAGCGGGCCAGCGGGCCGCATTTCGCATGAAGATTTGGACGCCTTTATTGCCAGCGGTGGCGAGGGCGGCGGTCGCGGTTCGGGCTTGGTCCGAAATGCGTCGGTAACCGAGGTTCCTGTCATCGGGTTGCGCCGAAAAATTGCGCAGAAGATGGAAGCTGCGCATGCGCGTATCGTCCC
>JAJFGD010000010.1 GCA_021776315.1 Hyphococcus sp.
CAACAGGTTTGATGCACCGAGTAAAGCAACGAAATAAAACGGCGCTCGCGTACCAATTTGTTCTCCCAGAAAGCCGCCGATGGCCGGCCCGATGATAAAGCCAAGCCCAAAGGCAGCACCGAGCATGCCAAAATTTGCTGCTCGTTTTTCTGGTGGTGTAATGTCGGCGATATAAGCATTTGCCGTAGAAAATGTCGCGGCAAATGCACCAGCTAAAATGCGCGCAACCAAAATGACACCAATAGTTGGTGCAATGGCCATCATCAAAAAATCAAATGAATATGCTCCCATGGAGATAAGGAGAACAGGTCGACGCCCAAACCGATCAGATAACCCTCCAATCACGGGCATCATGATAAACTGCATCAATGCATAGGCGAGCGTTAAGGTACCGCCCCATTGAGCTGCATGGGATAATTCCTGACCCGTCACCTCCATGATGAGGTCCGGCATGATAGGCATGATCACACCTAACCCAATCATGTTTAGTAGGACTGTAATAAAAATAAACAAAAATGCGTATCGACCGGGCGTTCGCGCCATGGGTTAGGCTTTCTTGATTGAAATATGAGCTTTAAGTTGCTGGCGTCGGAATCGTTGTTATCTTTACAGCAGTAATCTGGTTACGCCGCCTTCGCAAAATACGAAAGCGAAAACCATGAAATGAGAATGTTTGCCCAATATCGGGAATGCATTGACCTTCGTGAATGATAAGCCCGGCGACGGTTACGGCTTCGTCATCAGGCAAGTTCCAATCCATGGCCCGGTTGAGATCACGGATGGTAACATCGCCATCAACATTCAGTGAGCCATCGGCTTGTGGCCTGACACCTTGAACGGGACTGTCATATTCGTCTTCAATTTCACCGACGACCTCTTCGAGAATATCTTCCATTGTTACAAGGCCCATTATCGCCCCGTACTCATCAACCACCAGTGCAAAATGTTCTTGCTTGATCCGGAAAACATCCAGCTGTTCTTGTAATGTTGTCGTTTCAGGCGCGAAATATGGTGTTCGCGCAATTGATTCAAGGTCGACGCGGTCTGGTTTACCATCAGCTTCCCAGAGGCATCGTAGTAAGTCCTTGGCATGTAGGACGCCAACAATGTTGTCTGGGTTGTCTCGGAACAAAGGTAACCGCGTATGCCCGCTCTTCATGGCTTGTTGGATGATTTCCTGATTGGACTTGTCGAGGTCTAACATCTCGATTGATTTGCGATGCACCATGATTTCTTCAATTCTAATTTCATGAAGCTCAAGAGCACCGCGAATTAGGTCGCGGGCTTCCTTGTCCACGCGGCCCTCTGAATGGTGCAAGTCTATGGCACCGCGAAGTTCCTCTGCGACGGAAAAAACTGCGCTGTCTTTGGAAACATCAAGTCCAAAAATATGAAACACGCCGCGAACGATCAGCTGCACAACACGTGTTATTGGCGCAAAGACAAACACGACCCAACGCATAATCGGGGCAACAACCATTGCGAATCCATCTGGCCGAGCTATGGCTGCAGTTTTTGGCGCAACTTCGGAAAAGATCAAAACCAAAACTGTCATCGTCATTGTCGCAATGGCATTAGCCAAACCAGTTGCACCAAAAATCGAAATAAACACGCTCGTAGCGAGAGATGTCGCGAGAATGTTAACAAGATTATTTCCCAGTAGAATAGAGCCAAGTAGGCGTTCACGATCCCGGATTAATGCGTTGACCCGAACTGCGCGTGCATTGCCATCGGACTCAAGCTTGTGCATGCGCGCTTCGGAGGTCGCTGTTAGCGCTGTTTCCGAACCGGAGAAAAATGCTGAGAGCATTAGAAGCAGAAAAATAATCCCGACAGGGATTGCAAGGGATGGATCAATTTCGCTCATGGGATTCCTTTGGCCGCCTATGCTGCGGTTTTTTCTTTTAGAAATTCGAGGATGTCAGCTATGTCAACGTCTTTGACGATATGGGCATCCCCAATACTCTTAGCGAGAATAAGAGTAAGCTTACCTGCCTCACGTTTTTTATCCTGCATCATTAAATGCATTAGTTCTGGCGCAGAGGGTGGCGCGGAATTCAAATCAGCAATGGTTGTTGGAAGGCCGGATTTAGAAATCTGCGCCTTCGCTGATGTTGCCTCGCTCTCAGAGCACATTCCAACGCGGACCGAATAGTCAAATGCGAGAGACATCCCAAGGCCGACCGCTTCGCCGTGGAGCAATTTGTCTGTGTATCCAAAAGCACCTTCAAAAGCATGTCCAAATGTATGTCCAAAGTTCAAAAGCGCGCGCTTTCCGTTTTCGTGCTCGTCGGCAGCAACAATTGCCGCCTTTGTTTCACAACTTTTTTTGACCGCAAACTGGCGTTCTTTTTCTTCACCCATTTCGAGAATTTTAGACCCATTCTTGCTGAGCCATTCGGAGAATTGCCGGTCCGATACGAAACCATACTTGATTACTTCGGCATATCCGGCGCGGATTTCACGCGAGGGCAGAGTGCTTAATGCGGAAATGTCTGACAGGACGACAACAGGTTGGTGGAATGCACCGACCAAGTTTTTCCCGTGGCGAGCATTGATTGCCGTTTTCCCGCCTACGGAACTGTCGACTTGAGCCAACAATGTCGTCGGAACTTGTGCAAACCGGCATCCGCGTCTCAGTATTGCACAGGCGAACCCAGTCAAATCGCCAATTACACCGCCGCCAAAAGCTACAACTAAGTCATGACGCTCGATTTCTAACTCAAGCAGTGCATTTGTTAGTTTTTCCAGCATGGCAAATGACTTAGTTTGCTCGCCGGGCGGAAGCGTCACAAACTCATACTGAATGTTTTCTGCATTGAGTCCAAATTTCAAACGCGGCCCTTGCGCGGCCAATACATTTTCATCGGTTACAACGACGAGCCGCGGGCGTCGCAATAGGGGGGAGAGATACGCGCCAGCACATTCCAAAAGATCGTCGCCAATGTGAATATCATAGCTGCGTTCGTCGAGTGCGACAGCGACTTTTTCAATTGTCATCTGGCATCCTTATTTTCTGTAGGCCTTGGCGCTGGAATACCTAAATGCTCCGCCAAAACGTCAATAATTAGGTGCACAGTATTGGCGTGAGGGCCGGGCTGGCTGTCGATATGGATATCGGCTTGAGCGTATAAAGGTTCGCGCTCAGCCAACAAACGGGTTAGAGTTTCTCGTGAATCTCCAGTTTTAAGAAGGGGCCTTGTACCGCGCTGGGTTGCGCGGACCACAATCGTATCCATGTCGGCGCGGAGCCATATCGATACGGCCTTTTCAGCGATGATGGCACGAGTCTCTGGATTGACGAGAGCACCACCACCGGTGGCGAGCACATGGGGTTCCCCGCTGAGCAATCTATTGATAATTTGAGCTTCACCACGTCGGAAGCTTTCTTCGCCATGTTGTTGAAAAAGCTCCGAAACTGACATTCCGGCGGCCCTTTCAATCTCGCTATCAGCGTCAAAAAAAGGCAGTCCCAAACGAGGCGCTAAACGCCTTCCAACGGTCGTTTTTCCGGCCCCCATCATGCCAACCATGACGATTGTGCGGGGGCAGTTGAAATCTTGATATTTGCGGGAATGCGTCATGGCGGGTAGATGTAAGGGAGAGCGTCGGTAAGTGCTAGTCGGTTGAATAGACCCGATGGGACACGATGACGAATTTGAGGAGGGGCGACGCCTGGGGGGGCGTTCCCGTGCGTTGGCCCGAATTTGGGTGAAGGAGTGCTAGGTGCGGCTTGTCTTTATTATATTTTTGTTGGCGATCGCGTCTTTGGCGGGGCTGTATATTTACGGTCAGATGTTGGAACCTGACACACGTACCATCGAGCAGGAGGCACTCGATGTCTCGTCGTAAGTCTACCTTCCGAACCGAAGCGGTAGTCGTAAGCGCTGGCATTTTAGCCACAGTGACCCCGGCTATGGCGCAAGTAGCATTGCCCGAACAAGTTGAGACGGCCCAAATTTCGACCGACGCATTTTCAACAGGGACATTGGATCGCTTAACGGGTGCCTTACCGCCGACACTCTGGCAGGGTTCTGATGGGCAAACGCTTGAATATTTGCTGACACAGCTACCGACGCGACCATCATCCCCCAGTCTTGGCGAGACGATGAAGCGTGTATTGCTTTCCCCGGGACCTGGGCCTCAAGATGCTGCCGCTTCACTGGGGGGCAAAAAGCTACTGGCTTTGGCCCGGGCAGGTTTCGCAGAAGAAGCACGGACTGTTGCAAGCATATCAACTGCTAGTCGCGGCGATCCGTGGACTGGGCAAGCAGAAGCTGTTGCCGATCTGCTCTCTGGCGATGCGTTAGCTGCTTGTCAGCGTAATGCAAATCTATCATCCGGTCGGGATGAATTGTTCTGGGTAAGGTTGCGTGCCTATTGTTATGCTCAAGCTGGCGAATTAGATGCTGCGGATCTTACTTTAGGCGTACTACGTGACCAGGGTGCCTTAGGCACTTCTGATGAACAGTTTTTGTTGGCTGTTGTGACCGGGGCGACGCCAAAATCGCCCATAGCGGTAGAAAACGCCTTGCAATATGCCATTTCTCGCACGCTTGATCTGCCATTGTTGCCGAGCCTGCTGAGTAAAGCTGATGCCAGTGTTCTTACGGCGATCGCCCATGATGTTTCACTTGATGCGACGATACGCATTGCTGCAGCAGAGCGCGCAATTGCAATGGGTGTGATGGGACCCTCCCTACTTGCTGGAATTTTACAAGGCGTGGAATTTGACGTCACGGAAATCAGCAATGCTGCGGTAGCGGCGCAAGAACGTGGTAGCGATCCACTAACGGACGCACTTTTATATCAATCAGTCGCTGAAATGGCAGCACCGGAGTTTGTGCGTGACAAAGCGCAGCGCATTTCAATTGCTCTCGGCCTGGGGGACAGTTTTCATCGTGCATACTCTTTGGCGCTCGTTTACGCCGATGAAATTGCAGCGCTCGAGGGGACGATTGTTTCAGCAGACGAGGCGTCTAGTTTTGCGATGGCGCGCATGGCGGTTGGCGATAGTGTGGGTGCTGGTCAATGGCTCGCTGCCATGGTTGGCATCAATGGCGGAGTGACAGCCTTACCAGAACCACAAGCCATGGCATTTATTGCGCAAGTCAATCTTTTGGCAGTATTAGATCCGCAAACCGCTGCGCAAGTGGCGCGTGCTGCAGGTGTTTCAACCTTGGGCGAGGGTGCCGCAGCAACGCTGACGTCCGGGCATGAGGATGAAGCAACCGTTGCGCGTATAATTGAAGCGGCCTTTGATGCGGCGATTAACCGAAAGCAGGGTCAAGCGGGACTTGCGGCTTTGGCGGCATCTACAGGGTATGTGCGCGGTGGAGAGATTGAATCTGTCGTCGTGGATCAGTCCCTAGAGATTGCGGGACTGTCGCATTTAAAGCGTCGATATGCGTTTGAGCAGGCTTGGTCATCAAAATTCACCGCTAACGAAGCTAATGTAGCAAGTGATGACGATGTACAACAAACGAAAGACGAAGGCGGATTGAAGCCTCGGCTGAAACCGCCTGTTGGGCAATGACAACAAAAAAATCTGCGAATTCGCAACCTGGTCGAGAGCTAGATAATACGGGCCTGATCGAAGCGTTTATTGAAATGATGTCGGTTGAACGAGCGGCGGCCGCAAATACTTTGAAGAATTATGGCCGCGACCTTTTGCGGTTCAGGGCCTTCGCCCATGCCCGCGGTGAGTCGCTTGTGACAGTTGGAGCAGATGATATTTCTGCTTGGCTTGAACAGCTGTCTCAACAAGGCATTGCGGCGTCGACTGCGGCATTGAAAACATCGGCGCTAAGGCAATTTTATCAATTTCTATATTCGGAAGGGTATAGGGCAGACAATCCAACATCTGCAATTGCGCGACCGAAGGTTGAGCGACCACTGCCCAAGATACTGACTAACGAAGAGGTTGAAGCAATATTCGTCGCCGCTCAGCAAATGGAAGGGCCAAAAGGTGTGCGTATGATGGCGCTTTTGGAGGTGCTTTATGCAGCGGGTTTACGTGTTTCTGAACTTGTTGGATTGCCACTCGCTGCCATTCGAAAAGGCGAACGTTTGTTGTTGGTACGAGGAAAGGGCGACAAAGAGCGACTTACCCCGCTTACGGAACGTGCTGTTGCAACAGTCTATCGATATATGGACCAACGACATCATTTTCTGAAAGTCCACAACGGTCAAGTGAAGTCTTCAAAATGGCTATTTCCTTCCAGAGGGAAGACAGGACATCTAACAGCAGCGCGTTTTGCCCAGCTCTTAAAAGATGTTGCGGTTCAGGCCGGCATTCCACCCTCCAAAGTCTCACCGCATGTTTTGCGTCATGCCTTCGCCACGCATTTGCTAGAGGGGGGCGCTGATCTTAAAAGTCTGCAGCAAATGCTTGGACATGCCGATATTACGACCACTCAGATTTACACCCATGTTGCCCAAGATCGGCTAAGGGAGCTGGTGTTTACGCGCCATCCGTTAGCGAATAAGCAGGAAAAACCTGAGTAAAATAACCCGTCCGTAACAGTTTGAAATTGTCGTCCGTCGCGGATAAGTTAATGAGACCTCTAAGAAAGCAATAAACAAGATGCGTACATATCTCGATTTTGAAAAACCGATTGCCGAG
>JAJFGD010000091.1 GCA_021776315.1 Hyphococcus sp.
GGCCTGCATTCAGCTCAAACTTCACGATACCGGACAAGCCGCGGGCGCGCGCAATCGCAATCGCGGTGCCCACGGTGGGATGACCGGCAAAGGGCATTTCATAACCCGGCGTAAAAATACGAACACGCGCTGTATGGGCGGGGTCTTCGGGCGGCAACACAAAAGAAGTTTCCGCCAAATTGTATTCCCGTGTGATGGTCTGCATGTCGTCGCCCGAAAGCCCTCGTGCATCCATCACCACCGCCAACGGATTGCCGGTAAACCGTTCGCCCGTGAACACATCATAAGTCTCGAATTCAAATACACCCAATGGAAAACTCCGTGATTAGTTTTTTTCTAGCGGATGCCCGTGATTAAGTGGACCGCTACCCGACCCAAAACCGGGTGCCGTTTTGATCGCCACATGAACATAATCAATGGCGCGCTTCACGGCTGATTGCAGGGCCATGTCTTGTGCGAGGCCTGACGCAATTGCGGAGGCTAATGTACATCCCGTGCCGTGGGTTGAATTTGTTTCAATGCGCGGATTTGAAAAAATGCGCGCACCATCGGACGTGATCAAAGCATCTTCAACCGTATCACCAGTTAAGTGACCGCCCTTCACCAATGCGGCCTTGGCCCCTAAAGCCACCAAGGCTTCACCAGCCGCGACTTTGGTGTCTCGGTCAGTCACATCAATACCAGTTAGCGCCGTCGCTTCAGATGTGTTCGGTGTGATCACCGCGCTCAGACCGGCCAGATTTTCCTTTATGATCGCCGCAACACCGTCGTCCGCTAATGCATCGCCGCTCGTCGCCACTAAGACTGGATCGAGCACTAATGGAAGGTCAGGGTAGTCTTTTGCCATCGCGAAAACGACATCGGCAGTCGCGACATTACCGATCATTCCAACTTTGATCACATCAGCGCCGATATCTTCCATCACCGCTTTTATCTGTGCAGCGATCACCTCCGCCGGCACAGCATGCACCGCACTCACCCCATTTGTGTTTTGCACAGTGATGGCAGTGATTGCCGTTGCCGCATAACCACCAAGGGCCGTCACCGTTTTTATGTCAGCCTGGATACCCGCCCCGCCGGAAGGGTCCGATCCTGCAATGATGAGAACACGGCCTTGCATAATGTGGCTTGCCTTTCTTTCGGCTCATGCACCGCATTCACCGGATAATCGCCTCACTCTTTTCAAACAAGCGACATGATTGCGCAATATGCGTGCAGCGAATTATCTGACATTTGCACGATGGGAGACGATTATGGCTGTAAACAAACTTATTTGGGTGGGGCTAACCTGTTGCCTCACGGCATTATTGATTCAGGTCTTCCCTGATGCGGCCTTCCGCATGGGGGCTGAAGTGAAGGCCTCTTGGATGGTCTTTTCCTTTGGTCTTTTCTTGATTGTGATCGCCACTTTTATGAATGGGCGTGGTCACCATCGCGATTGACTCTTTCCGGACGCCCGCCTAAAGACCCAGTCTGGTTGAAGGCACCTGCCGCTCGCAAGCGAAAGCTTTGGTGAAGTCCTTTTTCGACATTGATCCGATGCGCTGCAATTCAAGGCATGTAGGACAAGTGGTAATGCGAGCTCCATTTTAAAATCTACATGCGATGTTGCGAAAGGCACATTGGCATGACGAATACTGATACAACGACTACTCACCCCCTCCCGCCTATTAAGGCTTTAAAACAACAAGCAAAACGTTTGCGTGAATGTCTGGCGCAAGATGGCGACTTCATTTCGCATAGTGAAGCGCTGGAACTTCTTGCCCATCAGCATGGTCACAAAGACTGGAACACGCTTTATGCGGCGATCGGCAATCGCCCGGCGGTTCAACAGTTCATACCGGGCGCTCGTGTTTCTGGACGGTATTTGTCGCAAGTATTTTCCGGTGAGATCATCGGTGCTACCCGATTATCCACAGACCGTATACGCCTAACCATCGCCTTTGACGAAGCGGTTGATGTTGTCCGGTTTGATAGTTTTTCGGCTTTCCGGCAACGGGTTTCTTGCACTGTCGATAAATATGGCGAGAGCGCGGAGAAAACCTCCGATGGGCAACCACAAATGATTATCGCTGAAACTTAAGAGACGTCTTGCCAATCGAAACCGGTGTGCCTTGTTCATTGATCAAACCTACGCGGCAGGGCGCACCGGTATGGCGTTCAACAATTTGCGCAAGCGGGTTGTCATCACGCAAATGCTTGTCCCCCCATTGCATCAATGCCATCAAGGGTAACGCTAATTCGACGCCTTTGGAGGTCAGCACATATTGATGTCGCTGACGCTCGCCGGGTTTTTTGTAAGGGCGTTTAATCATCACGCCAGCCTCGCAAAGGTGTTTTAGCCTGGCCGACAAAACGGAACGCGGCGCGCCTAAATCTGCTTGCATTGCGTCAAAACGGGTCACGCCGTAAAGCGCCTCACGGATCACCAGCAATGTCCATCGATCACCAAGAAGATCTGCGGCACGCGCCATCCCGCATTCAGACCGGGGCAAGACTGCATCTTCACGCTTGGGTTCTGTGGTTTCACCATCTGCATACGCCATAAAGATCTAGCTAGGCTGATTTGGGCAATACAGGCAACAATACCAATATGCGGTTGCGAGATAAGCAGTATTGGCGAAAACCAAGGCCCCCGCCCCAATGCTGTGCCTTTATTCAGGTCACAATTGTCGCGAATTTGGCCACATTCGGTGCCAATGTCGCCCTATTCACCCGCCATCTTGTTTTTATGGAAATCCAGCTGGGGCAAGCACGGAGATCTACAATGACAAATCCAAATCAGCTCATCATCGCAGCTGTCACCGGGCTACTCGCCCTTGGCGCAACAAGCGCAATTGCCGCTGATGGCGGAAAAAAGGGTGACAAGCGCGCTGAACAGCGCAGTCACGCCGCCAGTTATAATGACGAATATCCAGCAGATTATGCGACCCGCTCAGGGACCTATCGTGATCAAGGGGTTAGCTTCACGATCACTTATGGCGATCGCTATGACCGCCGTGTTGACTATTCCGATCGTGGACGCCGTAATGGCTATCGCGGACGCGACGGTCGCGTCGTCAATCGCCAAGTCTTTGATACACGTCATCGTGCACGCATTGTGTTGATTGAAGAAGCTGTGCGCACAAGACGGGGACCTCGTCTGGTTTGTACCGTTGAAGCCCGCGGACCAGAAGCGCGTTATGTATCAGAACGCCGTATGCGCCGGATCGCGCGCAACAACTGTTCACCACGAGCGCGCATTAAAGTGTACGCTTAACCCCACACGCCCATTACGGGCGCTAAGCCGCCGGCATGCGCATCTTGCCGGCGGTTTTTTATATGGTGGACAATGTTTGCGTCACTGTCGACTTCAACATCGCGAGGGATGACCCGCCTTTGACGAGAACCCGCAACCCCAGATAAACAGTTATAATATTGGCCGCCGCTTTATCACGTGTTTTTCTATTTTCACGATAGGCCATATCCGCTTTCAGCGCTTCTTTGATACCTGCTTCTAGCCGGCTCAACATTTTTTTAACCCAGCTTTGCGTTGCTGGGTCTAGCTGCGCTTGATCCGTGCTTGCATTACACAGGAAACACCCACGTCGATCGTTCTTTTCAACCGCATCTAGAATGCCTTTGAATAAGCCCCCTATTCTTTTGCGGGCAGGTCCATTGCCGTAGAGTATTTCGAGCGCCGCATTTACCTCAGTTTCTTCATAGTGGCGCAACGCGGCGAGATACATCGCCCGCTTGTCACCAAAGACGCGGTAGAGACTTTGCTTTTTCAGCCCCGTTTCACGCTCGATGTCATGCATTGAGGTGCCTTCAAAGCCTTGCCGCCAGAATAGGTCCATGACGATGGATAAAGCCATTTCCGGCTCAAATTCACGGGGGCGTGCCATTTTTTATCCTCCTCACGCGTTTGTTACCGAGTAGTCCATAATTAGTTATTGACCAATCGGTCCGTAACTCTATATCTACGCCATCACGACGAAATTGCAAGTCGCCATATCAACTCCCCACCCTCCGAAACAGGGCTAGAAACCAAAAGGATTGAAACCATGAGCCGCCTGATCCAACTTTCCGATGCCGATGCCACACCCGCCGCCACCGAAATCTTCGGTGCTCTCAAATCAAATATTGGGATGGTCCCAAACCTCTATCGTGTGCTTGGGAACCAGCCTGCCGCCCTTGCTGCGACGCTTAAATTTGGTGAAGAACTTGGCAAAGGTAGTTTCGATCCGAAAACACGCGAAGCCATTGCCCTGACGGTCGCCGGCGCCAATAATTGTGACTATTGTGCTTCTGCGCATACGGCAATTTCAAAAAGCCTCAAGGTCGGCGACGTAGAAATTGCAAATCGTCTGAACGGACGATCAGAAGATGTAAAGCTAGACGCCATCTTAACATTTGCAAATGCGGTTGTTGAAAAGCGTGGGTTCGTTGATGATGCCGACCTCCAGGCAGCGCGCGCTGCAAATTTAGATGACGGCGAAATCGTTGAGACGACTGTAAATGTCGTTGCCAATATTTTGACCAACTATGTCAACCATATCGCACAAACCGATATCGACTTCCCGGTTGTTCAAGCACAAGCAGCATAGCAATACTTAACGATAATGGGTCGGACGAAATTCGCCTGGCCCATTTCAACAATCAATTCATTATAAAAGTCGCGCCTATACCGCTTTCTCGACAGCCGCACAAATGTCGCCAACTACGCTGGTAACAAGGCCGGAATCTTCACCCTCGCCCATCACTCTGATCAACGGTTCGGTACCAGATTTGCGAATGACCAAACGCCCGGATTTACCGAGCTTGGTCTCCCCAGATTTGATCGCCGCTTTGACAGCCTCATTGTTGAGTGGGTTTCCACCGTTATAGCGAACATTCTGTAAAAGCTGTGGGAACGGATCAAACTTGTGACAAATATCGCTTACCTTGCGCCCTTCGGATGCTACAACCGTCAAGACTTGAAGTGCGGTCACCAACCCGTCCCCGGTGGTCGCGTAGTCACTTAAGATCACATGGCCAGAAGGCTCGCCGCCGACATTCATGCCTTTGGCACGCATCGCCTCAACCACATAGCGATCACCGACTTGAGTGCGTTCTAGCGTGAGCTTTTCCGATTCCAGAAATTTCTCCAACCCCATATTGGTCATCACAGTGGAAACAACGCCCGCCCCTTTGAGGGCACCTGATGCCTTCCAACATTGCGCAATCACGGCGAGGATTTGATCACCATCAATGATGCGTCCTTTTTCATCACAAATAATGACCCGGTCGGCATCCCCATCAAGCGCGATACCGATATCGGCACGGTATTCTAATACGGCATCTTGAAGTTTTTTCGTCGACGTCGATCCGACGCCACGATTGATATTAAACCCATTTGGTTCAACACCAATTTCTTTCACTTCTGCGCCTAACTCCCACAACACGGTTGGAGCAACCTTGTATCCCGCGCCATTAGCGCAATCGATGACAATACGCATGCCTTCAAGGGATTTACGTCGAGGAAATGCCGTTTTGGCAAATTCAATATAGCGGGCACCCGCATCTTCAATCCGTTTTACCCGACCAAGGTCTTCCGGTGCGGCTAATCCAACGCGCGGGCCTTCCTTCATCATGCGTTCGATTTCGAGTTCCGTCTCATCCGACAATTTATAACCATCGGGGCCAAAAAACTTTACGCCATTATCATGGAACGGATTATGTGATGCTGAGATCATCACGCCGAGATCTGCCCGCAATGAACGTGTGAGCATCGCCATGGCTGGTGTCGGCAATGGACCAAGTAGGAAGACATCCATTCCCGAGGCGGTAAAACCCGCAGTCAAAGCTGGTTCAATCATATAGCCGGAAAGCCGGGTATCCTTACCGATAACCACCCGGTGGCGATGGGCACCATTTTTAAAAACCCGACCGACCGCCATGCCTAACTGCAAAATACTGTCCGGTGTCATCGCGCCAGCATTTGCCAGGCCCCGCACACCGTCTGTTCCGAATATTTCCCGCTTGCCAGTCATATGATCGTCGCCGCGCATTTATCCCAAGGTCTCCCTGTTAACCTTTGTAAGGCCTATCCATAGCACATTCGCCCAAGGAATGCCTTAACGCGATAATCATGGTGTTACCAAGGCATTTTCTATACCGCCCAGCACATTCAAGGCCTGGCGGGTCTCCCGGACATCGTGAACGCGTAAAATTGATGCGCCGCGTTGATACCCTGCGATCGCCGCTGCCAATGAGCCGCCAAGGCGCTTGTCCGCGGGGCCGTCTCGATCCAGGGCACCGATAAATCTTTTACGCGATGCTCCAAACAATACTGGACACCCAAGGGCCCCAAACCGATCCAAATTGGCGATCATATCCAGATTGTGTTGGAGCGTTTTGCCAAAGCCAATCCCAGGATCGAGGATAATCTTTGTATCTTCAATACCGGCTTTCAAACATGCGTCACGGCGCGCTGCGAGAAAGGCTAAGACGTCGCCTACGACATCATCATATTGTGGATTATCTTGCATGGTTTTTGGATCGCCTTGCGCATGCATGAGGACAACATGACATCGAAGCTCAGCAGCGGTGGCGACGCTTTCAGGTGACCATGTGAGCGCAGACACGTCGTTCCAAATCGATGCGCCGGCATTGATGGCAGCAATCGCGACGACGGGTTTGCGCGTATCAATTGAAATGGCGACATCAGTTTGCCGCACCAACCCTTCCACAACGGGCAAAACGCGGTTGATCTCTTGTTCGATTGGCACATTCTCCGCGCCTGGCCGCGTCGACTCGCCGCCAATATCCAAAATGTCGGCACCATCGGCAACAAGACTCAAGCCATGCTCGATCGCCGTCTTAGTATCAAAAAACTGCCCGCCATCGGAAAAGGAGTCTGGCGTTACATTGACGATCCCCATCAACCGACATTGCCCAGGTTCTTTTTTTGCTGTCATGCCATCTAAATCCATTCGGTATAGCGCGCTCAGAATTCGGTTCATCGCGCCTTTGGTGAAACGTCATAGCGAATTGGATAGAATATCGCTATGCGCACGGGTGATCCTATCAATCTAGAACAAACTATGCCTAGCCATTGCCTTGGCCAGTACAATGCTTGGCAATTGGGCGACGACCCATCTACCCCGTTCGATCTCGTCTGGATCAGTATTGCCAAAGCCGTAGCTCCCCATGCCCACCGGGTTTTACCCCATGGAGAACCAAGCCTCACGATCCGACGGCAACGCGACCCTCATGGTAACATCACGGATATTGGCCTGACCATTTGCGGAAGTTTACGCCGGGCCAAGTGGTATTACCCGGAGCCGCGCGAGGAGTTGATCTCTATACGCCTAAAACCAGAGATGGCGGCGCCTGTTTATGGTGTGGCGCCCGGCGAATATTTTGACCAGGACCCGGTGCCGGCACCAACAGCATTGATAAATGCTTGTTCGGCAACACTCTTGCTTGCGGAAACGGGGCACCCCATGGCGATTGCCGAACAGCTCGCCCGCGACTTAAACCATTGGACAGCCTCACGTGACATCAAACAAACGCCAGAAATTGCGGCCGCAGCCATCTTGCGAAAAGGAAACGGACGTACAAGCTGCACGAATTTAGCCAGGCACCTAAATGTCAGCGAACGCCATTTACGCCGTCGCTTTCGTGATCATTTAGGGTGCAGTCCAAAATTTTATGCGCGCCAATTGCGCCTGACGGCTGCTGGACATTTATCAGAACAGACAACGACACCTGATTGGGCACAAATCGCGGCGGCAACAGGTTTTCACGACCAAGCCCATATGATCAATGAATTTCAATCACTGGCTGATTTGACCCCACAACAATTCCACAAGGAACGCATGGGATTGTCCGTTTTTTCCAATACCTAGTCTCCTCCCTCCACCAAAATTGCCCAAGAAGTTCGATCCATCATTTGCCTATGGAGGATGCGCCCATGCGCCCATGTTTTAAGTTCCTTTCCACGTTCCTGATGCCAGTTCTAGTCGCAACGACAGCGTCGCAAGGGTTTGCTCAAGACCAGCCTAAAATGATTGAGTTTGCTGGGTATGAATGGCGGGTCGACGCTAAAGATGCCAGTTTAGAAACTCATCTCGGCCAACCTGCGTTGAAGCTGCACAATGGTTTGGTGAATGCCGATGATGTAGCATTCTCCGATGGGGTCATCGAATTCGACATTGCCTATGTGGAGCAAACCATTTTCGCTGGCGCCGGCTGGAGAGCCGAACACGATCGACGATACGAAGACATGTATGTCCGAGGACATCTCAACAACAAACCAGACGCCCTGCAATATACACCGACTGAGAGCGGCCTTTCGGCGTGGCAAATTTTTTCAGATGAAAACGCCATCGCTGCAGTCTCACAAAATTTTGACGATTGGAACCATGTAAAGATTGTGGTGGAGGGCGATCGCGCGGATATCTATTTCAATAGTGACACGCCAAGCCTGCATGTGCCTGATCTTAAAACTGACATCAAAGAAGGGTTTGTTAGTCTACGGGCATTTAGCCTTGCTGACATGCCTGCCTATTTTGCTAATCTCTCTATTCGTCCACTAGAGGATGGTGAACATGTTGTTGGCACGCCAAAACCCTCACCAGAACTTCCCGGCGGTATCATCAACGAATGGAGCATCTCTTCCACCTTCAGTGAAGATGACGTTTCGGTTTTATCTCTTGGTGGCGAGATGATAGATGACATGCGCTGGCAAATGCTTGGTGTAGAAACAAATGGCATCGCAAATCTGGCAAAATTGGCCCGACCGACACGCGAAGCCAATACAGTTTTCGCGCGCCTACCTATCAACTCAGACAAAACCCAGATAAAAGAAATGAAAATTGGGTATTCTGATCGGGTCCGGGTCTATCTTAACGGCAAGCGCGTCTATGCAGGCAATGCAGGATGGCGTCTACGCGACTATCGTTTTCTGGGTACGGTTGGATTTCATGACAGCATTGGTCTTGATCTAAGGCGCGGCGACAATGAATTGCTTGTTGCCATTTCAGAAACTTTTGGTGGATGGGCCTGGGCGGGTGCCATCGAAGACCGCGACGGTATCAGGCTTGGCGAATAGGCAGCAAAGATAAAAGGCCGATTGCATTTTCAACAATCGGCCTTTTTGATCAGTATTGTCACACAAATAAGTTGAGCTTTTAGAATTTAAGCACCTTGTGGGGCCATACCGCCCGTTGGACCATCTTTCTTTTTACCACTGGCGGGGGCACCCGCTGATGGTACAGATGACGGAGGGGTATGATCTTCTGAATCAGATGGGTCATCCCGCACGATCTTTTCACCCGCCAATAGGCGATCAATTTCATCACCGGTCAGTGTTTCAAACTCCAGCAAGGCCAGGGACAATGCTTCCCAATCGTCATTGCGATCCGTCAGGATCTGACGCGCCTTTTCATAGCCATCAGTCACAATACGACGAATTTCATCTTCAATAGTTTTTGCCGTATCGCCGGAAACCGATTTCGATCGCGCAATGCTTTGACCGAGGAAAACTTCTCCTTCGTCCTCAGCAAAGGCAATTGGCCCAAGCTTTTCGGAAAGCCCATATTGCGTCACCATCGCGCGCGCAATTTTGGTCGCGTGCTCAATATCTGAGGAAGCACCAGAGGTCACTTTTTCTTTGCCAAACTTCATTTCTTCTGCGACGCGCCCCCCCATCGCCATCGCGATGCGGGCTTTCATTTGCTCCAGCGAAAATGATAGCTTGTCACGCTCAGGAAGATATTGAACCATGCCTAATGCACGTCCGCGCGGAATGATTGTCGCTTTGTGCACTGGATCACTACCCGGCATAGTCAAACCAACAATCGCATGACCAGCCTCGTGATAGGCCGTCAGCATCTTTTCATCTTCCGTCATCACCATTGAACGACGTTCCGCACCCATCAACACTTTGTCTTTGGCGTCATCAAATTCCTTTGCCGTAACAAAACGCTTCCCGCGACGCGCAGCCAACAAAGCCGCCTCATTCACAAGATTGGCGAGGTCAGCACCAGAAAAGCCCGGTGTGCCACGTGCGACTGTGCGCACATTAACATCCGGTGCCAATGGCACTTTCTTTACATGGACTTTTAAGATTTTTTCGCGGCCAACAACATCTGGGTTTGGCACCACAACCTGACGGTCAAAACGACCAGGACGCAGCAGCGCCGGATCAAGAACGTCTGGACGGTTCGTTGCCGCGATCAAGATAATGCCTTCGTTCGATTCAAAGCCATCCATCTCAACCAAAAGCTGGTTCAATGTTTGCTCACGTTCATCATTGCCGCCACCAAGGCCGGCACCTCGTGATCGACCGACCGCATCGATCTCGTCAATGAAGATGATGCATGGAGCATTTTTCTTTGCTTGCTCAAACATGTCGCGTACCCGGCTGGCACCAACACCGACAAACATCTCAACAAAGTCAGATCCGGAAATGGTGAAGAAAGGCACATTCGCTTCGCCGGCAATGGCCCGCGCAAGAAGTGTCTTACCCGTTCCTGGCGGCCCAACAAGCAATGCCCCTTTCGGGATTTTGCCGCCGAGGCGTTGGAACTTCATCGGGTCTTTTAGATATTCGACGATTTCTTCGAGTTCTTCTTTCGCCTCATCAATACCAGCAACATCATCAAATGTGACGCGCCCTTGACGTTCGGTCAAAAGCTTGGCTTTCGATTTGCCAAAGCCCATGGCTGTGCCACCAGCGCCTTGCATTTGGCGCATGACGAAAAAGAAAAAGGCGAGGAAAATGAGTAAGGGTAGAATGTTGAATAATAGCGACAAAAGAATCGGCAGTTCTTCTTCTTTTGCGATTGTTGTTTGAACACCGCCAGCATCCAATCGATCCGCAATGTCAGTTTGACCATCCTCTGGGATATTAGTGATGTAATCACCACCGCTCGCAAGAACCCCGGTAACCTCTGTCTTGGAGACTTCAGCCGTGCTAATTTCACCAGCTGCTATGCGGCTGACAAAATCGGAATAGTTCAGTTCTTCTGGCGTTGGCCCAGGGGGCGAAAACTCAAAAAGTTGCAATGCAACCAGGAAAAAAACGACTACGAGTCCCCAGATGAGTATATTTCGTCCGTTATTCATGCGGTGTTCCTAAACAGAGTCTTTCGCGCGGAAATGCTGTATTCTAATAGATAGGCGTTAAGAAAGCTCAGCGCCATGGGCGGTCCCAGTCAAATCCCCTTAAACTACGAAAATCTAATGATTTCGCCATCAAACCGTTCACGGCTCAAAGAGGTAATTCTGACGCCGCCACCATTGCTAGATAGGACATAAGGCGCGCCAATCAATGCACCCTTGCGATAAACGCCCGGGATCGTGCGACGAGCGTCAGCTGGAGCCCCGGACTGGCGGCAAAAACTGTCTGTCGGGGCCTTCCGGACACCTAGGGGCTCGATTTCAATGGCCTCAAGCCCAGCTGGAACAGAAATGATGAACCGGTTGTCCCAAATGGCCGCACCACCAGGTGCAACCACATGCGGCGATAAAGGCTGAACACCCGCCCTCCCCAATAGGGCCGCTGGCTCACGCAGAAACCACAATTGATGCTGGTGGGATTTGATTAGCGCCCCGCCCAGCGTCGCGGCACCCGTTGCAATCGCCTGATGATAAGCCTTGGCCGTTGCCTCAATATCGGGCGCGTAATCGTGACCGCTCACCGCATGGACCAGTCGCCGGCACAGCCGGTGAATTCCAGCGCAAGCAATTTCAATCGGGTTTGGCAAATCAATCGCCACACCGCCCCATTGAAAAAAGCACCCCTTCAATTGTTGCAACAAATCGGTCTCTTGCGCCCGCAATGATTGGGTCGCGACTTGCATCCGGTCAGCTGTACGCAGCAATTCGGTTTGGGTAAGCAACTCTTGTTCTTGCAGGGCAGCCAAAAGCGCTCGTGTTCTGATCCGTTCATATCCCGGATCATCATTGCTCGGATCATCAACAAATGCCTGGTCAAAACCTGCCACTGTTGCCGTCAATTGCGCACGAGAGACAGATAATAACGGGCGCACCAATCGCACGGGTTCTCCCGCGCCATCAGCCACGCGCCCGACAGGCCGCATCGCAGCGAGGCCGGTGGGACCAGCACCACGTGCCAACCGCATGAAAACCGTCTCCGCTTGATCATCAGCACTATGGGCCGTCAGGATGGTGTCAAAACCATGTTCGTTGGCAGCGCGCGCCAAGAGTTTGTATCGCGCATTGCGAGCCGCCTCTTGAATGCCGGTTTTTGGCTTTTCGCCATTCCAAACCAAAATGCGGTGTTGCAGGCCAATCGTCTTGCACCATTTTGATACTTGCGCCGCTTCATCAGCAGATTCCGGCCGTAGTCCATGATCCACGGTGAACGCGGTGACGCCTATGCCCAGAGCTTTTGCATAGAGGGTAGCCAGGCGTGCTAGCGCCATTGAATCGCGCCCGCCCGAAACTGCGATAGTAAAATCTTGATCAACACCCAAGGCGGCCAAACGCGCCGCAAAAAATTCAGCCGTTACCGGTACCGCCTGGGGACTTTCCGTCAACGCCACTATTGGCAGTTGATGCGGGCCATTTCCAAATCAGCGCGCTGTATCACCGCTGTGCTCGCATTAGGGTATTTTGTCTTCATCACTTTGAAAACGGTGCAGGCTTGGTCCGTATTTTCCATTCGCGCAAAAGCCGTCCCAAGTTTGAGATACGCTTCCGCTGCACGCGGATCATTTGGGTAATTTTTGATGTGCCCAATAAAGACATCAGCGGCAGACGCATTCTCGCCTAAAGCGAGATTGATTTCACCCAACCTAAATTGTGCATCTGGCGTACGGGCGTGGCGGGGAAATGCTTCGACATATAATTCGAAAGCAGCTTTGGCGCGCGGATAATCACCCTGTAGCAAAAACGCAGAAGCATAATCATAGGCTGCATCCGGATTAAGTGGCAGCGCGATATCATTTGCCCCTGCTGCAGAGGCAAGGGGTGGCACGGCTTCTTCGTTGCGCAACTGATCGGCGATCGGATCGCCAGTGGTTAGATCTACAGGACCACTCGATGGACCAGCTGCCGTAGTTGCAAAACCTTGCGCGGCGGCATCAACACCAAGACTGTCACCGGCCAATGCGGCAGTGACGGCATCTAGCCGTTGATTGGTAATGTCCAATTGATAGGTCAGCTCTTCGATCAGGCCCGTCATGCTCTGGATTTGGGCTTCCAGTTCACTGATGCGCACAATCGCTGCACCCTGGCCGGAAATGCTTTGTTCGGCCCGGTCCATGCGCGCTTGCAGGTCAATAATATCATCCTTGGTGCGCGCAGACGCAGACGTCGAAACAATGGCCACCGACACGGTGCCAATCATTGCAATCATAAAACGGTTCAATTTCATCGGTGCCATTTCCTTCGCATACTCGGCCTTCATCCAGAAAAGCCTACAATTTGCGCTATTTTCAACTGCGCCAAGTTGCTCGCCTTATACCGCATTGAAACGGCAAAATCATGGCGAATAAAAAAGAGCGCGCCGCAATCGACGCGGGCGCGCTCCTTTTGTTCATCTGAAGACTGATTGATTAAGAACCAACAGCTTGGATCGTCGTCGTAGAATTACGGTTCAAAGACCATGCGTCATCCGTAGAACGTGGATCAAGCGGGCGTTCTTTGCCGTATGAAACAGTCGTGATGCGTGCAGGATCAACACCTTGACCCATAAGGTATGATCGAGCCGCTTCAGCGCGACGCGCACCAAGCGCTAGGTTGTATTCGCGTGTACCGCGCTCGTCACAGTTCCCTGCGATCATGATGCGTGCTTCAGGATATTCCTGCAACCAAGCTGCCTGACGCGCGAGCGTCTGTTGTGCTTGTGATGTGAGTGAATATTCGTTGAAACCGAAAAATACGCGGTGACCTGCAGATTCCTCAAGGTCAGCTTGGCTTCCAGGAACAGGACCTGTTGGGCCAGTTGTTTCACCAGTGTTGCCAGAACCATCACCAGTGATGTCAGGGCTGCTGGTTGCACATGCCGAAATCAGCGCAAAAATTGCTGCCACCCCGGCGATTTTCAGAAAGTTTTTCATAATCTCTTTTGCTCCACTTTTCCCGATTGCTTGCCGGTCCATTTGCGACCCCAAGTCTTTGGGCGATTCTATTTCGGGCTTTGCGAGCGCGCCCCCGCGTTATAGCCCCTCAATTGATACTCAACTCTATTCAAAACCAGCAGGCTCTCGCCCGAGGCGTAATTCGGGCAGCGCTGGATGGTAGATCCCCCGCCTTACAAATCAGTGTCAGTCAAATCCTAAAATTTAACCAACGGCACTAGCGTAGCCGTGTCTGCGCGCCCAATCAAGAACGGCTGTTCCGGCGTGAGAATGAATTTTCGGTTACAAATCCCTCTAAATTTCCTGTTTTACGGGAGTAAGGGCGACCAAGCGGGGTCAGAAGCGTCCCCTGGCGTCCGAACCCGGCGTAGATTCCGGCCCGTCAGGTCAACCGACCACAGGGCTGAACCACCACCAGTACCGTCCCGGCGGGTAGGTGTTTGCCGATAGAACATCAAAACACGGCCATTTGGCGACCACGTTGGCCCCTCATCGAGGAAACTCTCCGTCAAAAGCCGCTCACCCGTACCGTCAGGCCGGACAACACCGATATAAAAACGGCCATTATATTGGCGGGTAAAGGCGATCAAATCGCCACGTGGGCTCCAAACCGGTGTCATATAGCGACCGTCACCAAAGGTAATTCGCCGCTGACTGCGGCCATTGGCGTCCATGACATAGATCTGCTGCGAGCCACCACGGTCTGAGGTAAAGCCGATGCGACGCCCATTAGGCTCCATGGTTGGGGAAACATCGATCGCGGAATTTTCCGTCAGCCTTGTCAAACGCCGGGTCGCCAAATCCATTTTGAAAATATCGGAATTGCCGCCACGCTCCATCGACATGATGACTTGCGTACCGTCCCGCGAAAATCGCGGCGCAAAGGTCATACCGCGAAATGTGCCAAGCTGTTCTTGTTCACCGGTTTCAATATTGAACAGATAAACCTGGCCAGGACGATCATCGAACAACGCCATGTAAGTGATTTGCTGCTGTGTCGGTGAAAACCGCGGCGTCAGCACTTGGTAATTGAGACCATCTGTTAGCGGTACCGGATTGGCCCCATCTTGATCCATGATCATCAAGCGTTTCACGCGCTTTTCTTTTGGGCCTGTCTCATGCACGAACACCAGCCGCGTATCGAAATAACCCTCTTCACCGGTCAATGTCTTATAGACAAAGTCCGCAACCTTATGAGCAGCACGGCGCCAATTATCAGCAGGCGTCTTAAATGCCACCGCACCTAGCTGTTCGTCAGAATAAACATCCCAAATCCGCGTTGACACTTGAATGCGTCCATCAGGTAGTTCTTCGACCGCGCCAATGACCAATACTTGAGCATTGATGAGGCGCCAGTCAGCGAAGCGTGGACGCTTATTCACACCCATATCTTCTTGGTTATAAATATAAGCGCGCTGATCAATGACTTGGAAAAGCCCCGATCGGTCCAGATCACTCATGAACACGCCCGTAATATCGCGCCCAAGATTTGTCGCATCATCCGTCGCGCCGATAAAGTTCGGTGCGGCGATGGGCATCGGATCCACATTACCCTGTGTGATGTCGATCGATACGCGCGCAGCTGCTGGCGCGACACCGATGAAAATCGTCAAAAGTAATACAACCAGTCGTTTCATCTTTTCACTCTCTTTCAGGCCCCAACTAAGTTACCGGCCTACCATCTGGCTCGGGTCGAAATTCAACGTGAACTCTTTCCACGTATCATACCTGTCCGGTGACAGAAAATCATAAGGCGCACATTTTACAACGGCACTAATAGCTTCGCGTTCTGCGACTTTCCAAAACCGATTGCCGGACAAATTAATCTGCAATGAATTGGCGACCCGCGGTGAGGAAACTAACGAACCATCACGGTTCAATTCAAAATCGATCTGAACAACCAGCTTTTCTGGTTCCGGCGCACCAATGATCGTCGCCGCATTCCAGCATCGCTCAACGGCAGCACGCATCTTTGCTTCGTCACTTGCCGTCAATCTATCACCCGCCCCGATCGCCGGACGTGCTGTATCTGCCTCAAGCACTGTTTCTGATGGGGTCTCTACAGGAATTTCCGTTTGCTCATTTTCTTTTTCAAGATCAACAAGTTTTGAGAGCGCATCAAAATCAAGCTCATTCGTTTCAGGCTCTGGCGGCGGCGGTGTTTCTTCTGGCTCTGGCGTTTCTTCTGCGGGCTCAGGCTCTGGTTCTGGTTCGACGATTTCAGGTTCCGGCTCAGGCGCAACGGGTTCAGGCTCAGGCGCTTGCTCAACTATCGGCTCTGGCAGATCTGGTTCAATTTCTTCGACCGGTTCTGGCTCTGGTCGTGCAGCCGGCACGCTGGTTGTCAAGTCAAGCTCAGCCTCTGCAATCAGCTCCAGTGGTATATATTGCTCAGTCACAAAATCGCGGCGCGCCCAGTCCATGCCAAGCAGGAAAAACCCGCCTACAATGGCGAGGTGGAATAGGATCGATGTGACAACGCCGAAACGCATGACTACTGGCGGCCTTTCTCTACCTAAGACTAAACTTTGTCACTGGGTTTCTTGCTCAGTGACGAGACCGATCTGCGTAAATCCGGCCGCATTGATGCGCCCCATAACTTTCACGACGTCGCCATAGGCGCGGTTTTGATCACCACGAATATATATGCGCTGATCATATCCAGCTGTCGCAATCGCTTCTAACCGGGGAATCAGATTCTCATATTCAACCGGCGTTTCTTGCACGTAGATTGTTCCATCCCCAGACACCGTGACGGTCAACGGCTCGCCTTGGTCCTGGATTGGATTTGCAGATGTCTCAGGCAAATCAACCACAACCCCAACAGTCAACAATGGCGCTGCCACCATGAATACAATCAACAACACCAACATAACATCGACGAACGGCGTCACATTGATTTCGGCCATTGGCTTGGTGCGCCCGGGCCGGTGACGGCCGCCGCCAGTATTTAGATTGACCCCCATTATCGCGCCCTTTCATCAAGTTGGCGCGAGAGGATCGCGGAGAATTCGTCAGCAAACCCTTGCAACCGCACCGCATAGGAATTGAGCGCCGCAGAATACCGGTTGTAACCAACAACGGCCGGGATCGCAGCGAGCAAGCCAAGCGCCGTCGCAAACAACGCTTCGGCAATCCCAGGCGCCACAACGGCCAAGTTGGAATCTTGGGCAACAGCAATCGCTTGGAAGGCGTTCATGATCCCCCAAACTGTACCCAACAACCCAACAAAAGGGGCTGCAGAGCCAACTGTCGCAAGCACGCCAAGATTACGCTCGGCAGTTTCAAGTTCCCGCGCCACGGTCACATTCAATACTTTATCGATACGTTCACGTGCGCCAGCAACCAACGCCTCAGATCGACCCGCATTTTTCGATTTTGACCATTCTTCCATGGCAGCGGCAAAAACCCGCGCCATTGGATGATCCTGCCGGTCACCCATCTTGCGATAAAGATCATCAAGTGGTTTGCCGGACCAGAACATGTCTTCAAACCGGGATGATTTGCGCTTCAATCGACCAAAGGTCAGTGATTTGTCTATAATCACCGCCCATGACCAAATTGAGGAAATCACGAGAAGGGCCATCACCGATTTCACGATTGGATCGGCGCTTAGGAACAAGCCAAAGAGGCTGAACTCAGACCCAATCGCGGCGGTTGCGACTTCTGTTTCCATGGAAAATATATCCCCTGATATGCCCGCAATGCGGGTTCGAACAAAACTCAACTTACGCCTGGCTTATCTGCCATTTGAGCGCAAATTATCGGACGCGCGTCTTATGCCCGCGCGAAGCTGCATCATGGTTAACACCGATAGGCTCAGTATTTAATCCCTGATTGCGCGGAAATTGGGCAAATCAACGGCTATGGGAAGCCCTGATGAGGGCGATTGCCAAAGTTTAATCCCGGTTAAGAAAGGATTAACGCCAATTTATGGGGAAAATCGGGCCACAAACGCCGCTGGGAGCCGTTTGGGCCGACCTGTCAAAGACATGCAAACCGCCTCTACTTCCGCGCGGGAGAGCAGATCTGACTCTCGCCAAATTTCCTGGGTCAGAAACATGCGGGCCCCTTTGGTCCCAGCGAAGGTTGTACGAACCTCCAAAAGGTCATCGATCCGCGCCGGCACAAGCCATTCCGTGGTCATTTTTCGCACCGCAAAAGCTAAGGGTTCGTCGCGTTTCAACATTTCCGAATGATGGACACCGCAAGCCCGCAAGGCTTCGGTCCGGCCCCGTTCAAAAAATTTCAAATAGGCCGCATGATAGACGATGCCGGAAAAATCCGTGTCTTCGTAATAAACCCGAATAGTGTGGGTGAACGGTTTTTGTTGCGTCATGTTTGTTTTTTGACGCTGCTTTTTTGCCAGACGCAACAAAAACTTGCTGTAACCCTATTTAGTCAGTCGTTGCGCGATCAAATCTAAACTGCAGAGGCGCGTCTTGACCCTCCAACTTCACGGCAGATCGAAGTGTTCCGTCATCCGAGACCGACCAGGTGAGCCCATCGAAAAAGGCCGTGGTGCCTTCAATCGCGACCAGCGGGAATTCGACAAATTCTTCTTTCTTTTCCCAACCAACAAAATCCGGAGAGAAATGCTTGATCCGCAAGGTCACCGTATCGCCAATTTCCATGAAGAGATAAAACTCATAGAAATGAAGACTGCCATCTGGTTTTTGCTGACTAAAGGCACCCATGATTTGACCAGCGGCTGGCGGCGCTATGTTTTCTCGCGAGACGCCGCCAAGCCCCTCACCGACCCAATACCCGGCAAGCCAATCCAGCTCTTCAATTTCGGCGGCTGGCGATGATGCACCTGGTGCCAATGAGCGCACTTCAAGCCCTTCAGACGCGCAAGCGATATTGGTCCACGCCAGTGAAGCGATGAGCATTGATTTAAAAAACGCCATAAAATTCTCCCGTTCATTTCTGTTGAGGAATGCAATGCCTCAACGCCATGACGTTTCTCACGCGCACGGTTCGACATTCTCGCTGACTTGCTCTTGATAGGCCAAGCACCGTATCGCTAACCCATGAAAATTGTCGGTAATCTCGATTGGCGTCATCCTCTTGTCCGCCTACGTATGGCGGTGGCGGGGCCCATTCAAAATGCTTTGGCCTTGGCTGGGCGATGGGAGCCATTGAGCAAAGCGGAAACCACGACACATCAAACAGACGGTATTTCTGTCGATGGCGATCGCCCGACTCAGCACCGCTTGGTTTATTCCAACCCGCGTCAAGAATTTATCGATGCAGACAATATTACCTACACGCCAAATGGTATTGCCTATGAGAATGGCAAATGCATCACGCGCTATTCACTGCGTACACCATCCACAGCAGAGATTTTGTCGCCGCCGACTATGGGTGATGCGAAAAACATCCCCGCCGGCACAATTGTTGAGACGGAAACACCATATACCTATGGTGATTGGGTCGGCGATTATGTACGCACGCTGATCAACGCAGATAAAATTATTTCGCCCCTAATTCTGCCCGCATTCCTCGCCAGCAAAACTTATGTGGTCCGTGATTTAAAGGCATTGCGCATCGAATATATAATCGCTGATGAAACCATATGCATTGAAAAAGCGCGTATATTGCGCAAGCAGATCCCCAGCTATTACTGGGGCCCACGCGACGTTGCTGCATTCCAAAAAGCGTTTGCGATAACACCCCCACCAGCTCGCCCTGGCTCACTCATCTATCTCGCGCGCTTCGACACCCAAAGTGAAGCTGCCCAACGTCACTACCCGTCTGAAGCGGTCGCCGAAATTGTTGAGGCATTGGGCGGTAAAGTCTTTGACACACGCAACGCATCCCCAGAGGAATTTGATCGCATAGCGCCAGAGATGGAAACCGTGATCGCCGATCAGGGCTCCGCTCTTTTCGGCGTTATGCACAGTCAAACGCAAGGCGTGATTGAATTGGCTCAAGACGATTGGTGGCATAATGCCAATTTGTTCATTGCTAATGGTGCTGGCGTTAAAAACTACGCCGTCATACATCTACAGGGGAAAGATGACGCGACATTGCGCAAGCGTATCGAAAGGCATTTGCAAGCGTTTAACGCCATGCCCTCAGTCTAAATTATCTTCCCGCCGAATAGATAATCATATTTTCGAGTAATGTGGTGGCCCCTTGGGTGCTCATCCAAAACATCGCCATCATGCCAATCGTAAACATCGTCCACACTGCGCCAAATATCATCAAAAATTTGATTGACTGATTGATTCCGAATGAGAGAACCGCGCGCTCCGGATTATTGGGGTCATAACGCACCGCCACTTGTGCATTCACGGGTAAGGCATTGTAAATATCTCGGTGAAATTTTTCGCTGCTAGAGCCAGAATATCCAAAGGCGATTTTTTCGCCCGTCAGTTCACGTCCCATCACATAATAGCTGTATGAAAGTTTTGTTCGGTAGCTGGTGCTGTCATCATCATGACTGATCACAAAATCAGAGCTAGTGACCGCGCCGGAAACCGTCGGCCAATGTTCTGCTTGTTTCGACAAATGCAAAGACCGCATGCCGAACCCCAATATTCCGACACCTACCGCCAGAAACAAACCGAAGAACAAGGTTAGCCCAATTGAACCGCCCATAGCGCACCTCCGCAAATCAATGTCCTTGCTAATCGTTCTACTGAAAAACGGTAAACAAGTGACTTTTATCCGTTCGCGGTCAGTCAACAAATCCAATCTGGATTGGCGGCGCACTGAAAATGACAGAATTCGCGCCCTTAAATGGGTGTTTTTTCGGCTTCACAACAAACTGACCGTCATCATTTTTGTCTAATGGTGTTTGGACACCCGCCGCGTCAATGATCGTCGCGCTCGTCCCTTCGGGAACAATAAAAAAGAGTGCCTTCATTTTTGGCGCTAGAAACCCCAATGCCCCGGCATTGGCCTTGATGGACCGATTGGCTTGATTGATTGCTAATATCATATCGGTCAACGCGATCTCTGGTGTTGCGGTCAAAATTGGGTTGACGTCGAGGGAAACGCTGCCTTGTCCTTTCGGAATGTTTGTGTGGAGCATAAGGTTCGCATCGAGCAGCCCGACAATTGGCGTCCAGTCTACCTGACCATCATCGCCGACTGGCAGTTCAATTGTTTGATCCCCTTCTTCAATCCAAAGACGAATAGGGTCACTCATGGTCCCTTTGGAGCTGACACGATGTGCTATTTTGAAGTGAGTTTTCTCGTCAGGGGGAAGCTCTACATATTCAACTAAATAAGGTAAAATCCGCTGCAGCGGCGCACTGGCGTTTTCTGCATGCACTGATGACGCGGCAAAAAAGAATGACAACAGACTTGCAATAAAAATACGGCGCATGAAGAACTCCACAATAAAGGATGGATATCAGCTTGCTATTTGGTGCCCGTCAATGCGGCGATAAAAGATTTTCAATAAAGGTCGGCATCTTTTTTCGGCGCGATCAACCCCAAATGCTTCCAGGCACTTGCTGACAACACTCGTCCACGCGGTGTGCGCTGGATAAGGCCACATTGCAAAAGAAATGGCTCAACCACATCCTCAACCGCATCGCGCGCTTCCGCCAAAGAGGCGGCAAGGGTTTCAACACCGACGGGCCCACCACCGAAATGCTCTGCAATCAAACGAAGGTAGCGCCGATCAAGGGGATCAAGGCCAAGCCCGTCAATCTCCAATCGCTTCAACGCACGGTCAGCGACATTGGCATCAATAACGCCTGTACCCTCAACCGTTGCCACATCACGTACGCGGCGCAACAACCGTCCTGCAACACGGGGCGTCCCGCGCGACCGACGTGCAACTTCCATGGCACCATCTTCTGACATTTCAGCGTTTAGTTTTGACGCGCCGCGCGCCACAATGCGCATCAAATCTTTCGGTCCATAAAATTCCAGCCGAACCGGAATGCCAAAACGATCGAGCAATGGCTTGGCGAGCAAGCCCGAACGCGTCGTTGCGCCAATCAGTGTAAAGCGCGGCAAGTCGATCTTCACCGAGCGCGCCGACGGCCCCTCACCGATCATCAGATCAAGGGCGTAATCTTCCATCGCTGGGTAGAGCACTTCCTCCACCGCAGGGGTTAAGCGATGAATTTCATCTATGAAAAGCACATCGCCTTTTTCAAGATTGGTCAACAACGCAGCGAGATCACCGGGCTTGGTAATCACTGGGCCTGATGTTGAGCGAAAATTCACACCCAGCTCATTCGCGACAATCTGTGCAAGCGTCGTCTTACCCAATCCGGGCGGACCATGGAACAACACATGGTCCAGCGCTTCACCCCGTTGCACAGCGGCTTGTACAAAGACACGCAAATTATCTTTTGCCTGACGTTGACCAACAAAGTCATCAAGGCTTTTCGGCCGGAGCGCGGCATCCGCATCTTCCGGTTTTCTGTCACCATCAATCAGGCGTTCGTCATCAAATGCAGGTTCAGCCATTATTCATCCGTATAAATACTTACGCCGCCAAGTCTTTTAGCGCCGCTTTGATCAAGGCTTCAACACCGGGGCTATCCATTGCCTCTGCGGCCAGGGCAACGGCGCGGCGCGCCTCCACCCCATCATAACCAAGATTGGCAAGGGCCGAGACCGCATCAGCGCGCGCCGACAAGGCGAGATCACCGGTCGTGGCATTGGTTGTTTTACGCGCTGTAAGGGTCAAAACCTCACCGGTTTGTTCTGCGAGAGAGCCCACTTTCGATTGCAAATCCAAGACAATGCGCTGCGCCAGTTTTTTGCCGACACCATGGGCGCGCGATAGGGCCGTTACATCTTCCGCCGCAACCGCATCATAAAGCTCTGCTGGCGACAAGACTTGCAAAATAGCGAGCCCATGTTTCGCGCCGACCCCTTGCACGGTTTGCAGCAAACGAAAGCACTGGCGCTCATGATTACTTTCAAAACCATAAAGGCGAATGACATCTTCGCGCACATAGGTCTCAATCGATAAGGTTGCGGCCTCTCCAACGCCTAGCTTTTGTAACAAGCGCGGCATGGCATTAGCCTCATACCCCACACCCATCACATCAATCAGCACCGTGTCCGTACCAAGCGCCGCGACGGTGCCTTTTAAACGTCCAATCATGACGCTGCCTCCAACTGTTTGAAATCCATATGATGGGCATGACAAATCGCTACCGCGAGGGCGTCAGCCTCATCCGATTTTGGTGCCTGACATTGGGGCAACAACACTTTCACCATGGCCTGCACTTGGGACTTGTCCGCATGACCGCGCCCAACGACAGATTTCTTTACGGAATTCGCTGCGTATTCCGCGACGGGTATATCGGTGAGCGCTGGTGCCAACAAAGCGATGCCCCGCGCCTGACCTAGAACCAGTGCATCGCGAGGGCTGGCATTCACAAATGTTTCCTCAACTGCGGCCTCGTCTGGCCTGTGCTGACCCATCAGATCGCTCAGTTTTTGAAAAATCTCTGCCAGCTTCTGCGGATGACCGGCGCTGCGTTTTGGTCGAATAACGCCGGAGGCCACATAGGAAAGCCGTGAGCCAACGCAATCAATCACGCCCCAGCCAGTCGCAGCGGAGCCAGGATCAATACCAAAAACGCGAATCGTTTTGTTCATCGCGCCAACATGCCTTGGTTTGCGACAGAACAAAAGGGGAATAGTTTTCCAGATATTTTGGTCGTTGGCCGATCGGGATGCGGGCCGCGAAAAGGTTAACGGGCTTGCGCCAAGCTGGCCGGGGTTTTCGTCGCTGCAGCCTCATGAGCCACATTCGCACCCTCTAAAAACGCGAGGCAAAAGGTTGCGGCCACAAAAACCACACCAAAAATTCCAGCAAGCCAATTCGGTTTCATCACAAATCCCCCTTGACCCAAGGCGGGCCAAGTTACGCAACGTGATGATTGTGCAGCAAAAGCCGTTCCAAAAGGTTTACGGGCGGGGGTTTTTAGACTGATTGGATCGCCTGGCTGAAAGCCTTCACCGCACCGCCAGGCCCATCAGGGTGGGACCATACGGCCGATGACACCGCCAGGAAGTCCGCCCCGGCACTGACCAAAGAACCGCAATTGGCAGGGGTAATCCCCCCGATCGCGACACTCGGCACTGTCGTCGCATGGGACCACCATTCCAGCAGCGCTGGTTCGGCCACCGCCGAGGCCGCTTTTGTTTGGGTCGGATAAAACGCACCAAAGGCAACATAGTCGGCACCAGCTTCACCGGCGACCAAACCCAGATGTCTCGAATTATGACAGGTCACGCCAATCGAGGCGTTATCGCCAAGCAAGGCGCGTGCATCTTCATAAGTTGCATCGGACTGACCAATATGAACACCATCAGCACCAACCTTTGCCGCCAGGTCTGGTCGATCATTGATCAGCAAAGCAACATCCGCCGTATTGGTGAGCGGTAAAATAGCTTCCGCTAATTGCAAGATCTCATCATCGGGTGCGGGGACGCCGTCAATAGACTTCAAGCGCAGTTGCAGACAAGCAATGTCGCCTGCATCGAGAGCAGCTTTCAATGCCTCGAGATAATGATCAGCATTGTCGATCTGAGGCGGTGTAATCAAGTAAAGTTGGCAATTGGTTTTCATGTCCGCGCTTATAGTCGAATTACCAGCGCACCAACAACCAAAAGAAAACCGGTTTTACGCCTGGGCCTGCTGCTCACGTTCGCGCTCAGCTTGGGTTTGATTGATTTTTGGTTTCAACAGCGTTCGCTTAATCTCATCGGGAACGCGGTTATAAATGATTGGCTCAACCATATTCAGCCTACGACGGACTTCGGCGAGGGGAAGCGGCAAAAGCTCTTCAATGTCGTGCTCTAAAATCCATTCCGCGCCATCGGCATTTCGTTTTGCCTCGGCGAGGGACTTTTGTATCTTGGCGCGGGGTTGTTCTAATTTTTGCGCCAAGAACCCAATGATCACAATCAAACGGAAACCCGCATTGCCCGTTTGCGATCGCGTATAAACGAGATTGCAAAGCTCGCCCAATGAATCGCGGCCATAACCGGTCAGCACATGCCAAAGGTCGTGAGAGACATCGAGGTTGAGGAATAAACGGCGATAGTCTTCGAATTGGGATTCACCGCGAAAATCGATGCCCGCTTCTTCCGCCGCATCAATCAAGCCATCTGGTGAAAGGTTCTCCCCTTCCATGAAGTCGAGATAGACCCTACCCAAACTACCTTCAGGGAGTTTTCGCAGCGCCTCCCGGTCACCTAAAATATTTTCAAGCTTGATGGGTTCGCGCAAAACCCGCTGGCCATATTCCGTTGCCGTAAATCGCTCAAACAGTTTCTTGGAGGAACTGCCTGACAGAGCGCTGACAATCTCAAAGACTTGCCTTGTGTCTTCTTTGTTGCGCAGCAATTTAAATACGGAGGCGAGAGCATGGAAGGGCCGCACGGGCGGCGACGGCGGCGTCGCAAAACCGTTGATCCATTCTATTTGTTCAGGGGGGACGAGCTCAGTCGGGTTGGCCGGGTTTTGTGCTGGTGTCTCACTGGCCAAAAGATCTGGCGTTTCAGTCGACACGGGAAGTTCAGCGTTGGCCATTGGGGCCCTCCTGACAGCGCGGATATGTTATCTTGTAAACTCTTCAGTTTACCCATCTACATATCAGACGCGCTGCCGGAAAATTCAAGGGCCTGGAATTCGCTTAGCCAGCGCGAGACGCCGCAACAATGCTGTCGATCGTCGATGCTAACATTGCATCAAAGTCGCTGTCCGCTTGGGTGGCTGACAAGCCCTCGGTTAGCGCGCGAGAAAAACTGGCGATCATGCCAGTATTTTGTGCAAGGCGTGCATTGGCTTCTTCGCGGGAATAACCACCAGACAAGGCCACGACACGCATGATGCGCGGGTCATCTACCAATGATTTATAAAGGTTGGCTTTTTCTGGCAGTGATAGTTTCAACATTACCTGTTTGCCTTCAGGCAATCCGTCGAGGTTTTTGGTGATCTCTGCCAGCACCATCTCTTCCGCTGCTGCTTTGTCTACGATGGTAATCGTCACTTCTGGCTCGATGATCGGTGTCAGACAATGGCTAAGGATCTGTTTACCCACTTCAAATTGCTGGGCAACATTGGCGGCGATGCCTTTTGGGTTCGCCGCATCAATAACAGAGCGCATCTTTGTGCCGAAAATACCTTTTGCTTTCGCCCGCGCCAAAAGCGCATCAAGATCAGGCATTGGCTTCATCATTTTGACGCCGTCTGTCGTATCCGCAAGACCTTTGTCGACCTTTAAAAAAGGAACTACGCCGCGCTCTTCCCAAAGATATTGCGCGGTCGGAACGCCATCAATGTCACCATCCATCGTGCGCTCAAAAAGAATTGCGCCCATCACCTTATCGCCCGTAAAGGCTGGGGATTTGATGATCCGTGCACGCATATTGTGGATCAGCGCAAACATCTCTTCGTCACTGGACCAAGCGCTTTCATCAACACCGTAAAGCCCCAATGCTTTTGGCGTTGAACCACCAGACTGGTCTAGAGCCGCAATAAAGCCGTATTTGTTTGCGGCCTGCGCCGTCATTTTTTCAATTGTCATCTTTTTAATCCCTTAACTTATCTGTTTACGGACATTTCTCGCCGCTAACAGCTGTCCCACTATTAAAATGCATCAACTGGCAATTACAAAAGCCGTAATGCCGACCCTAACCGGCCAGCGCCGCAACGCCCGGCAAAGTTTTGCCTTCAAGCCATTCCAGGAACGCACCCCCGGCGGTTGATACATAGGTGAATTCTTTGGCGACTTGCGCATGCTTTAGCGCAGCGACAGTGTCGCCGCCGCCAGCCACGGCAACCAACTCTGCCTCTTTGACCCGCTTTGCGGCAAAACGCGCGGCCTCAACCGTTGCTGTATCGAAAGGCCGTGTTTCAAACGCACCCAAAGGTCCGTTCCAAACAACTGTTTTTGATGCTTCGATTTTCTGGGCAATCAGATCGACCGTTTCCGGACCGAGATCCAAGATCATATCGTCGCCAGCGACGGCATCAATCCCAACCACTTCCCGGTCAGCATCTTCTTTAAATTCTTTGGCGACGACCACATCGATCGGCAACACGATTTCACAATTTGAAACTTTGGCCTGCGCCATGATCTCACGTGCGGTATCAGCGAGATCGGGCTCACTCAATGATTTGCCAACATTTTGACCATTGGCGAACAAAAATGTGTTTGCCATCGCTCCGCCCACCACCAAAACATCCGCCCTGCCCACAAGGTTCAAGAGCAGTTCGATTTTGGTTGAGACTTTCGCGCCACCAACAACAGCCATCAGCGGGCGAACGGGATCAGCAAGCGCAGCCTTTAGATAATCAAGTTCACGCTCCATGGCGCGACCAGCAGCGGATGGCCGAAGGCGCGCAATGCCTTCCGTTGATGCATGGGCACGGTGTGCAGCAGAAAATGCATCATTGACGTAAAAGTCCACATTCTCCGCAAGAGCCGCCGCAAATTCTGCGTCATTAGCTTCTTCGCCGGCATGGAACCGTGTGTTCTCCAACAACGCGACGTCGCCATCGAGCATGTTTTTGACGAGCTTGCGAACACTATCGCCGACACAGTCATCAGCAAATTCTACCGGACCGCCAAGCTTGTCACCCAAAACCTTCACGACGGGTGCGAGGGAGTAGTCCGGATCCACTTTGCCCTTCGGCCGACCGAAATGAGACGCCAACAAAATCTTGGCACCTTTCTTCGACAGATCCTGAATAGTTGGCAAAGCGCGGTCGATCCGCGTGGCGTCAGTAACCTCTCCATCTTTCATGGGGACATTAAAGTCGACACGCACCAAGACGCGCTTTCCCGCGACATCCAGATCATCAAGAGTTCGATAGCCTGTCACGATAACCGCCTAGATATGTTTCGCGAGTTCCAACGCTGTGTCGGTCATGCGTGTCGAGAAGCCCCACTCATTGTCATACCAAGACAAGACGCGCACCAATTTGCCCTCAAGAATTTGCGTTTGGTTCAACGCAAAAGTGGATGAATGCGGATCATGATTGAAGTCGGATGAAACAAGTGGCTTGTCCGTGCACCCGAGCACACCTTTCAATGGGCCCTTGCTGGCTGCTTCCATCACGGCATTGTTGATCTCTTCAACTGTCGTGTCTTTCTTCGGTGTGAAAACCAAATCAACAACAGAAACATTGGCCGTTGGGACGCGAATTGATGATCCGTCAAGCTTGCCGTTCAACTCTGGCAACACGAGACCAACAGCTTTAGCCGCACCGGTTGAGGTTGGGATCATATTGCTCGCCGCGCCACGTGCCCGGTAAAGGTCCTTGTGCATTGTATCCAATGTTGGTTGATCGCCTGTGTATGAGTGGATCGTGGTCATATAACCGCGCTCAATACCCACAACATCATTGAGCACTTTCGCCATGGGGGCGAGACAGTTGGTCGTGCAAGACGCGTTGGAAACAACGGTGTCCGCTGAGGTCAGGCTGTCATGATTGACACCGAACACGATGGTTTTGTCTGCGCCAGAAGCCGGTGCAGAAACCAAGACGCGCTTTGCGCCAGCCTCAAGGTGCATCGCTGCTTTGTCGCGCGTAGCAAAAATGCCCGTGCATTCATAAACAATGTCGACACCCAAATCGCCCCAAGGCAATTTTGATGGGTCGCGCTCAGCGAATACTTTGATCGGCCCAGCGCCAACATCAATCGTATCTGCCGTCGAGGAAACAGTATTTGGAAAACGTCCATGTACTGAATCATATTGTACGAGGTGAGCATTGGTTTCCACCGGACCCAGATCGTTGATCGCCACAACCTCAACACCGTCGCGATTTGTTTCCATAATTGACCGAAGCGCCAGGCGCCCAATCCGTCCAAAGCCATTAATGGCAATCTTCAACGCCATGCTATTTCTCCTCACCAATCAATCGTTTCACTTCACTAGCAACCGCCGACGGCGTGATGCCAAAATCTTCAAATAGATCGCCAGCCGGGGCGGAGGCCCCAAATCCAGTCATGCCCACAAATCCATCCTTTAGCCTTAGGAACTGGTCCCAGCCTTGGCGGATGCCTGCTTCAATCCCAACGCGTGGACGATCACCCAGCACTTCAAGGCGATATGCTTCTGGCTGCTGTGCAAACAGCTCAAAAGACGGGGCGGAAACCACACGCGCCGTGACGCATTCGGCGGCCAGTTTTTCACGCGCGGCCATCGCCAAATTCACTTCTGAACCGGTTGCGATAATCGTTGCATCATCGCCATCCGCCAACACATAGGCACCGCGTGCCGATTTGTTTTCATCCGTATGGGTTGTCCGCATCGGCTCAAGCCCTTGGCGGGTCAACGCAATCACCGATGGCGTCTTACTATCCGTCAAAGACAATTCCCAGCATTCTGCCGTTTCAACTGCGTCACAAGGACGGAACACATTTAAATTCGGGATCGCTCGCAACGACGCCACATGTTCAACGGGTTGGTGCGTTGGACCGTCTTCACCCAGACCAATGGAATCATGGGTCATCACAAAGACAACGCGAATGCCCATCAATGCCGCGAGGCGAATGGATGGTCGGCAATAATCCGTGAACACCAAAAACGTGCCGCCATAAGGAACAACACCGCCATGCAGCGCCATGCCGTTCATCGCCGCGGCCATGCCATGCTCGCGGATACCGTAATACATATAACGCCCGCCATAATCTTCGGCTGTGAGCGGGTTTTGGGTTTTGGTTTTGGTATTGTTGGACCCTGTTAGGTCAGCAGAGCCACCAATGGTTTCCGTAATCGTCTCATTAATGACACCGAGCGCCATTTCTGATGCTTTGCGGGTCGCCACTTTTTTCGGGTTCTCAACAAGTGACTTTTTATAGTCGCGGATCGCCGGCACCAAGGCGTTGGTATAGTCACCAGCAATCGCCGTATTGAAACTATCGCTTTGCGGATCCGCCTTTAGCCGTGCATCCCAGGCGCTACGGGCCTCGCCGCCCCTGGCACCCGCGACACGCCATGATGACAAAACATCATCAGGAATTTCAAATGGTGCATGTGGCCAATGCAGCGCTTCACGCGCGCCGGCAACTTCCTCTGCGCCCAATGGCGCACCATGGGTCGCTGACGTGCCCGCTTTTGTCGGCGCACCCAGACCGATGATTGTTTTACACGCAATCAATGTAGGGCGATCGGATTTTTGTGCATCCGCAATCGCCGCTGCAATTGCCGCAGGGTCATGACCATCAATTCGCGTCGTCGCCCATCCCGATGCCGCAAAACGCTCAAGCTGATTTGTTGAATCGCTCAAAGACAAAGGGCCGTCGATTGAAATATTATTGTCATCCCACAAAACAATCAGCTTGCGGAGCTTCAAGTGACCGGCCATCGCCAGTGATTCTTGGCTAATCCCTTCCATCAAGCAACCATCGCCTGCAATGACGTAAGTGAAATGGTCAACCAGATCGTCACCAAAGCGTGCGTTTAGATGCGCTTCTGCGAGCGCCATCCCAACCGCATTGCCTAGACCTTGGCCAAGTGGACCCGTCGTTGTTTCCACGGCGGGCGCATGACCATATTCAGGGTGACCGGCTGTTTTCGCCCCAAGCTGGCGGAAATTTTTGATCTCTTCGATGGTCATCCCATCATAGCCCAGCAGATAGGCCAGGGAATAAATCAGCATGGAGCCATGGCCCGCCGACAACACAAATCGGTCGCGGTCCGGCCATGCAGGGTTCGCCGCATCAAATTTCAGAAATTGCGAGAACAGGACAGTGGCGACATCGGCCATGCCCATTGGCATCCCCGGATGGCCAGAATTTGCTTTTTCCACAGCATCCATGGAAAGCGCGCGGATGGCATTGGCCATTTGCGGAAAATTAGCGGCGGTCGGCGCGCTTGCTGGCATCAATAAACCTCTATTGGCAAATGCAAAAAAATGAGACTGGTACAGTGATGCGCGCTTCATGCCTTCGGCGCGTGTCAGGGTCAAGAGTGACAAGACGCACCAGCGCCCCCCTGTCAGGCATTTCACAACTGTGTGCTGGACAGAATCAGCGCGCGCCGCCACACTAGGGACATATGACGAAAGAGCCTAAGCCATGACTGTACTTGAAAAAGCCGTTCTCAATCTCGCGGGTGCCCTCGAAACTTTGGAAACAAAGCTCGAATCGCGCCTCAATGACCACTCAGCGGATGGGGAAAGTTTTGACGCCGCCCGCAACCGGGCCCGCGCCGCGCGTGACCATGCACAAAATGTCAGCAAGGAACTTTCCGGTGCGATTGGCGATCTAAAATCGCTGCTCAACGACTATGATACTGTTTCGAAAGGCTAAACCATGGCGCAAGTTGAAATCCGCGTGAACGGACGTGACTACAAGATCACCTGCGACAATGGTCAGGAAGCGCGTCTTCAACAGCTTGCCGCCCATTTCGACAATCATGTGAGCCAACTTTCCGAAGAGCTCGGTCAAATTGGCGATTCGCGCTTGATGCTACTTTCTGCGCTGACCGTTTGTGACGAATTATTCGAGGCCCGCGAGCGTGCTTCCGATCTGGAAAACGCGACCGCTGCCTTAGATCCTGAGACCATCGGGGCCGCCAGCCACGCGATTGAGGCGGCAACCTCACGGGTTCTTGAAATCACCTCACGAGTTGAGACGTCGTAGTTTTAGGGAAGCGGCGGAATCGGTTGCGCCCGGTCTTTGTCCAGATATGCCACTGATGTCGGCTTGATCGTCCCGTCTTCGATGTCGAACAACAAAGGATTCCCGGTGGGAATCTCAAGATTGACGATTTCATCGTCGGAAACACCCAGCAGCAATTTCACCAATGCCCGCAAGGAATTACCATGGGCGGAAATTGCTAGCGATTCGCCCTTTTTCAAGCGCGGCGCAATTTCCTTTTGGAAATAGGGCTCGACCCGATCCAAAGTCAGCTTTAGCGATTCTGATTGTGGCACTGTCACACCCAATGCCCGATAGCGCAGATCATTCGCCATATTGTGCTCGCTATCTGCATCAATTGCTGGCGGCGGAATATCAAAACTACGGCGCCAAATTTTGACTTGATCAGCACCATGTTTTTCCGCTGTCTCGGCCTTATTGAGCCCGGTCAGCCCACCATAGTGACGCTCATTCAACTGCCAGGCGCGGGTGACGGGCAACCACATGCGGTCCATCTCATCGAGGACGATCCATAAAGTCCGAATGGCGCGTTTTTGGACAGATGTGTAACAAGCAGAAAACTCAACGCCAGTCGCGCTTAATAGAGCGCCCGCTTTTTTCGCCTCAGCGACGCCTTGTTCTGTCAGGTCGACATCGACCCAACCCGTAAACCTGTTTTCTAAGTTCCATTGGCTTTGCCCATGGCGGATGAGTGCGAGGCGCGTCATCACATTCTCCTGATTGTTACAGTCTGCGCCCTATAATGGCTCTCAACCCAGTTGGCTAGACGAAGAAAATTGTTAGATTGAGCAAAACCAATCAAAAGGAATGTATCATGACAAAAACTGCAAAGATTGCGCTCGCCCTGCATGGCGGTGCCGGTGCACGTGAAGGCCGTGATTATTCCAAAGCGGAAAAACACCTTTTTGAATTGGTGACAGAGGGCAAAACCATGTTGGAAGGCGGCGCTAAGGCCGTCGATGTGGTTGAGGTCTTAATAGAGAAGATGGAGGTTTCTGGTCTCTACATTGCTGGCAAAGGCTCTCCGCCAAACAAAGCCGGCTATGCTGAACTTGATGCTTCGATCATGACATCAAGCCCTTTGGGTACGCCTGAAAGTAAGTTTGAACGCAAAGCTGGGTCGATCGCCGCCGTACAACATTTGATCAGTCCGATTAAGGCCGCGCGCGCCATAATGGATAATACACCTCATGTCATGTTGGCTGGCCGCGGCGCGGAAAACTTTTGTCGCGAACACGGATTTGAATTCGTCAAAGATCCGGAGAATTATTACGTAGTCCCTGTCGGCGTCCTCCCCGAAGAAATGACACAAGCTGAATTGGGTCACGGTACGGTTGGGGCTGTTGCCCTTGATGCCTCCGGACAATTAGCGGCCGGCACCTCAACCGGCGGTGTCTTCGGTAAATTTGAAGGACGCGTTGGTGACACACCATTGATTGGCTCCGGCAGCTGGGCCGACGAACAAGTGGGCGCATCGTGTACTGGCCTTGGTGAATATTTTATTCTTGCTGGCGGCGCACAAGATGTCGCTAGTCGTGTTCGCTATCAGGGTACGGATCTTCGTCAAGCCACAGCAAATATGGTCAAAGATGTTGCCCGCCTTGGCGGCGATGGTGGTGTCATCGCCGTCTCTAGGGACGGCGATGTATCCTTCGCGTGGAACTCCGACGGAATGAAGCGCGCAGGGTTCGGCCCCAACCAAGATTTATTCGCCGCCACATTTTAAGGCGCGCTAGATCATCGGTTTGTCTTGCAGGCGCGCTATTTGAAGCTCAACCCGTTTGACCTCGCGGATGACCCGATTGGATTCCATGCGCATCCAAAACCAGACCTTCATAAATGCGACCATGGTCATCAAAAACCAAGCGACGGCAGCCCATTGCGCAGATTCCAATGCAACAGGGGCATTGAAAAATCGCCAACCGGCATAGATCGCACCGGCGAAAATCACGATACTCGCAATCATTGCGACGCCGGCAATCCACCCTTGCCGCCCTTGAAATACAGACAAGCTTTGCGCGATCAGTCCTTGCTCGCCAAATTGATCCAGCAATTCGCGATCTTCGACGTCCAATGCCTCTTTAATTTTGTTGTCAATGTCATTCATCTGACGTTCCTCCTTCCAGTGACGCACGTAACTTGCGTCTTGCATGCATAAGGCGGGTCTTGACGGTGCCCG
>JAJFGD010000092.1 GCA_021776315.1 Hyphococcus sp.
CAAACCACGCACCGCTAATGACAACTTTGGCACCTGGCATGGTGCGGATCAAAACCGGCGGCGATGAACAACGCATCTTTGTGCGTGGTGGCTTCGCCGAGATTTCAGCGTCAGGTCTGACCATCCTCGCCGAAGAAGCAATGCCAGCAGCAGAGCTTGACGCAGCAGCGATTGCGCAGCGGATGAAGAATGCAGAGGAAGATCTCAGCGATGCTGACACGGACGAGAAAAAACTCGCGGCGCAGCAATCCCTGGATCGATTGAAAGAGCTTCAGGCGGTGCTCTAACCATGAGTGACGAGGAAAATTCTGCTGCTGAAAACAGCGAGAAACCTCTAGCTATATCAGCGGAAACCGAAGATCGTGTCGCGCGCCTTGAGCGCACAGACAAGATCGCTTTGCGCATTTCATTGGCACAAACAGCGCTTGCGGTCGTTGGTTTTTTCGTTGGTCTCATTGCGCTTTATGCGGCGCTAAATGAGGCCGATGCGGTTCGTAAACAACAACAAGCAAGCGTTTGGCCACATATCCGGATTCGCGATATGAATATCGGCCTTTCCGGTGAGGAACGGTTTGATGTTATTGTTGGTAATCGCGGCATCGGTCCAGCGATCATCAAAAATGTCACGGCAATTGTGGACGGCAAGGAAATGCAAAGCTGGTACGACATTGTCGAGCTAGCAACGGAAAAATCTGCGCGGGGGATTTCTCATGAACCCATTATCGGTGCGGTCATTGCCCCTAACGAAGATATAATTCTCGTTTCTGTAGCGGCGAAATATTCTTCAAAAGAAGAGGTTTTTGAATTTCGCGATGTTGTGCGGTCAGGGCGTGCAAATCTGACGGTCTGTTACTGTTCTGTTTTTGATGACTGCCGCCGTGTTGATGCGCGTGCCAATCAGACCGTGGAAGTCGACGCATGCCCGGTGCCAAATCCCGCTTCAGGATTATAACAATTTAATTTTGCATTTGGTTTCTTGAATTGCCCCGGTCAAGTTTGCGCGAGAAGCGCCGTGATCACTGCTGCATTTTTTAACTCTGTTCTTGCTTTTTGATCAGGATAGTGATCAGGCGTCCATGCAGCCCTGATTGGTGGTAGCGGCGTTTTCGGGCCTCAATTTGATAATTCTGCACCTATTAAGCCAAGCCTCTTTGCTCATTTTATATTTTTGAGCAAATTTTTATACCTCTAAGGCATTGTAATTGAGGGGAAATAAAAATTTTCAGCTAAAGCGCAAGACTAATTAGTTGTTTGTTTACGAATAAGCACGTATTAGTTGCATCACACACTTTGTGTAGCAGGGGGAACTGCTAAGGCAGAAAAATGAAGGCGCGCCGTTTCATCGGCGCGCCTTCATTGCTTTTAACCTCAAGTGGTTTCACTGACTTGTGATGTTAGCACAGCCATCTCTTCTGGTGGGTTCGCTTCAACACAAACAGGGTCTTTGTTTTTTGAAATAGGAATGATGATCCGTCGCGCATGCAGCATCATCGGGTGGCGACGTTCATCTGATGTCAGCTCACCATAGATTGGATCACCCAGAATAGGAGCACCGATGGACGCAAGGTGCACTCTGATTTGATGGGTGCGACCGGTTTTTGGTTTTGCTTCAACAAAGCTCAACCCATTGTTTGTTGCGATGGTGCGATAAGTCGTAGCGGCTTGTTGCGCGCCGTCTGTGTCGTCCGGTACAATATCAACCTGCCAGCCTAACCCACGTGTTTGTTTTTTGAGGGCGGCTGAAATGCGCCCTGATGGTTTTTCTGGCGCGCCTTTGCAGATGGCCCAATATGTTTTTTCAATTTGCCCGCCAGCAAAGAGTTTTCCAAGTTTACGTAGCGCTTTGGGATGGCGTCCTAGCACCAAACAACCTGATGTATCGCGATCGAGGCGATGGGCGAGGGTTGGTTTTCGTGGCAATCCAAAACGCAACGCGTCGAAATAGTTTTCAAGATTGTCGCCGCCGCCGGGGCCCGCATGAACCGGTAATCCCGCTGGCTTGTTGATGACCAGCATTAATCCATCCCGATAGAGAATTCGGTCTTCCAAAAACCTTTCGGGATAAGTGCCGGTCACGCGGATTCGCGGATGTAATTGCGCAACGGAATAAAGGCCGCCATCACTTCCTCATAGACATGTCGTTTGAACGGGACAATCAATGATGGCGCATCTTCAAGCTCGCCCCAGCGCCAATCATCAAATTCTTGGTGATCATCAGCAATCAGATTTATTTCGTCCTCTGTGCCGTCAAACAACATGGCGGCCCATTTTTGACGTTGTCCGCGCCATTTCTTTTTCTTGTATCCCGCCGGGAAATCATAGGCGAGCCAGCCGGTGGTGATGGTCAATAACCGTGCGGTTGATACGCCGGTTTCTTCTTCCAATTCCCGGAATGCGGCCGTGCCAATATCCTCTTTTGCATCTACGCCCCCTTGGGGCATCTGCCAGCGATAATGTTCGGGTCCTTCGCCGAGATCATGGAAACCGCTAAGACGGCGTCCATAAAAGACCTGGCCATCGCGATTAAAAAGCGCGACGCCGACATTAGGTCGGTAATGGGCCTTGAGAGTTTTGTGATCCACGAATGTGACTTTAAAGCTTCGTGTTATCCCTTAACGGGTTGCCCGGCGCGATTGCAAGACCGCGGATGCAGGCGCATTGACGAAGTTTTCACTGTCGATATTGGCCGACCATTCAATCAGGGCATCGATAGTGGTCGCATATGCATAGGTTTTGCCCAAAGCGGCCCCATCGTTTTCTGCAATCGTTTCAAGTGCTTTTAGCTCTCGATATACAGCATTTCGATCACTGCTATTTGGTGCCGGCGGAATCATTCGATTAACCGCTGTCCAAGCAACGTGAGAGCCTTGGGTCGCATTCTTCACGGCACCGGTGTCGTCGATATAGGCGACCCCAGCCTGGCCAAGTTTGTCCAAGATCGGTTGAATGGCTTCTCTGTCCGCCGAGAGTTTTGCGCCCATATAGTTTGTAGCGCCGAAATACCCGCCAAATCGCGCAAGGAGCCAGTCCAACCGCAACAGGTTTTCCTCCGGTGTGCGCGACGATAAAAGTGCCGCCGCGCCGAGCCCCGCAACATTCTCGCCATAGCCTTCCATCGGGAGTTCGATCAGAACTTCATGGCCCGCATTTCTGGCTTTCTTCGTCCAAAATTCAAGATTTTTTGCGTAAGGCGCAAAGGAGAGCGAAATTTCAGGGGGCAGCTCGTCAATCGCGCGTTCGGTAAGTGTTGTGTTCAACCCAAGGCCCCCGACAATAATCGCGATCTGCGCTGTTTCATTGGGATTGTCGAAAGGCTTGGCATAGGCCGTCAAAGATTTGCGCCCGTTAGCAGCAATTTGGGGCACTTGCCCCAATGGTGTTGTGCGCAACAATGATGGGTCGGGATCTGGAATTGGTGTGGGTACGGATGTTAGGGATGCATTGATCGGTGACGTCACTCTTGGTCCGCCGCCATTGATCGTAATCACAATTTCATCGGACATAGGGCCCGCGATATCGGGACCCATTGCTGCAAAGCGATCTGGAATAATCAGACTGTCCGTGGTTTCAATCCCATTTGCAGGATCAAACCGTTCTTCCCCCCGCGGGGAATCATCGCCTAATTTCGGCGGGCCTAACCGAAGCCCCTGTGTGGTGCTTGCGACGTGGTCTTTTGTAGCGTCCGTCGTTTCGGCGGGACGTGCGAAGATTTCCATATCGTTGAGGGCCAAGGCAATACGCCCAGGTCCCTGATCACTTGAAACCGCAAAAATGAAGACACCACCTAATATGAAGAGCAGGCCAAATGCGCTGAGCCAGGCAAGTCGTAGACGACTTACGACCGGTAGGCGGAATTTGCGGCGACGAGTAGCCCCCATAGGTCCTGTCTTTATGCGTGGTTGCGGCGCTTTTGCGCCCGGTTTTCCTGATGAAAACGACCCTAAAGAGATTAGGGTTAACCAAATGGAAACGGGGCGGCGCCTTTTCAGCGACCGCCCCGTAATTTTTAGGCCAAATCTATTTGGTCTGGTGGCGTTTCCTGCTTATTGAACGGAACCAGCATCAGCCAAAGCGCTGCGATAAGCGGTTGTATCGGCTAATAGTTCCAATGCCCGATTGAGCTGGCAATCTTCCAGGCTCCCATCTTCATTGCGACCGCATTTTACCGGTTCTACAGGTGGCAGACCGTCACTATCGACCTCTTCGGTGGCGTCCGTCGTGTCCGCCACAGTTTCTTCTTCATCGTCTGCTGCTTCGTCTCCCTCAGCAGAAAGCGCATTTGGAAGGTCGCTTTCAGTGCGCCGTTCGATCACTTCATCTTGGCCAGGATAGATAACCGGCATTCTGATATCGGGCACGATGCCTGTGGCTTGAATGGATCGCCCTGACGGTGTGTAGTATTTTGCTGTCGTCAAACGCAGCGCACCCTGAATGCCATTTTGAAGTGGGATCACGGTTTGTACAGATCCCTTCCCAAAGCTCTTTGTACCCAAGAGCAAGGCGCGATTGCGATCTTGCAAAGCACCGGCAACAATTTCTGACGCAGACGCGGACCCGCCATTGATCAGAACGATCATTGGCTTGCCATTCAACTTGTCACCTGGCGTGCCCATTTCGCGTAATGTGTCACGCGCGCGGCGACCGCGGGTTGAAACGATTTCACCGCCTTCAAGAAACGCATCGGCCACAGCAACCGACTGGTCCAAAAGACCACCTGGATTGGTCCGTAAGTCGAGGACAAGCCCTTTCGGGCCACCCGGAATTTCTTTGGAGAGCTCCTTAAGGGCTTTATTCAGGCCATCTTCGGTTTGCTCTGAGAATGACGCAATTCGAATATAACCAATGTCGCCTTCGGCCCGTGAAGCCACAGACGCGACCTTCACGATATCTCGGATAAGCGTGATATCGAATGGATCTTCGTCGCGATTGCGCACGACTTTGATATCAATCCGGGTGCCTTTTTTACCCTTCATTTTGGAAATGGCTTCATCGATGGACATGCCGAACACTTCTTCGCCATCGATTTCAACGATGAGGTCATCGGTCACCATGCCAGCACGTGCCGCAGGCGAATCGTCAATCGGTGAGATCACCTTTACATAGCCCTGGTCAGGACCTTCATTGTCCATCGCAACTTGAATACCCAACCCGGCAAAGCTGCCGCGGGTTTGTTCTTGCATGGTTTTAAAGTCATCTGCGGTCAAAAAGCTTGAATGTGGATCAAGCGTTGACAGCATGCCGTCAATGGCCCCCTCAATCAGCTCTGAATCGACCGGATCGGAAACGTAATTTTCATGCACCTGTTCGAACACTTCGCCGAATAGGTCGAGCTGTCGAAACGTGTCAGCGGATATGGAAACCCGCGCGAATACTGCGTTGGACAAGATGCCGAAGATTAAAGCGCCACTGAGCGCTGAGGCGACCAATGCGCCCTTTGAATAAACCTTCGGTTTTGTCTTTTGACGGGACGAGGACTGCAATCGGTATTCTTTCATCAGTTACACCTTATCACTCAGGCTTTATCGCCTACTCTTGCACACTGTTGATGGAGAGCCACAACGTTGGGTTAACAGGCTCACCATTTTTTCGGATCTCAAGATCCAGATCTGCGCCCCCGTCAGCCATCCTGGCAATGGGTTCCCCAGCGGCTACCCGCTGTCCTTCTCCCACCAACATGGTGTCGACGCCCATTAATAGTACATGGAAGCCATCGCCCACGTCCAGAATCAAAAGATTGCCAATTGGGCGCCAATCCCGGGCAACGGCGACCTGACCCTCAAAAGGGGCGGTCACAATGGCCTGATTTCGTGCCGAAAACCGCAATCCTTCGAAAATCCCGCCTTCTGGCCGGGAATCGCCAAATTGCCCGGTTAATCGTCCAGCGACCGGTGGGCGCAGTGCCCCTAGGGCCTCTGCAAAACGGGTGGATGGCAAAAATGGCTGGGGAAGGGCAGGTTTGACGGTTGGTGGCACTACGGGCCGGGCAATAACCGGCGCGACCTCCCTTGGGGCCGGCGGTTTGATCCGGGGTGTTACAGAATGGGCCAATCGCTCAAGTCGGCGGATGAGATCGCGCAATGACGTCGCCTCGACCGCTAGACGGGCCGTTTCCTTTTGCGCGGTGGCGACCAGGCTCGCCGCGACATCGCGTTCTTTTTCTTTTTGCGCCATCAGATCGGCTAAGACTTCCCGGCGGGCTGAGAGTTCTAGGTTTGTGGCCTCATAGGCTGCCTGTTCACGGGTCAACTCTTCGGACAATGTGGTGAGACGCCCAATCGCGGCGCGCAACCGTGCGGCGCGGGCTTCAACAGCCGGTGCGGCGTCGGAAAGTAACATGGCGGCTCTTGCCGCTTTGTTTGCGTCTTCCGGTGACACCAACAAAGCGGGCGGTTTCGACATTTCCAATGATTGTAAGGCTGCTAGGACGTCGCTTAAATTTGCGCTTTCCGCGGTGAGCGCCGTTTGCGCTTCATTTTGTTCGATCGCCAAAGCAGAGATTGAATCTTCGAGCGAGGTTATTTGTCTTTCCGCATCCTGGAGAGAGTTGGCCGTTTCAATCAGCCGGTGGCGCAGCGCGGCAACCTCTTTTTCCCGCTCCTGCGCTTCCCGGCGCAACCGCTTTTCTTCTTCTGCGCGGTTTTTAAGTTGGCGTTCGATCTCTTGCAGCTCATTCGTCGTTTGCTGAGCGTTCGCGCCGGTGGCCGACGAGACAATCAAGGCGACAAAAAGAATAATGCGCAGCTTCATGAGCGATGATAGGGGTGGCCTGAAAGGATCGTCATTACGCGATAGATTTGTTCGGCGAGCATCACCCTGACAAGCATATGCGGCCAGGTGAGGGCACCAAAGGACAATTTTATCGTGGCGCGGTCAAGGACCGATTGGTCATGCCCGTCAGCGCCGCCAATTGCGAATGTGGTTTGGCCGACACCGTCATCGCGCCATGTGGCAATTAGCGAGGCAAGTTTTTCGCTGGAAATATTTTGACCTTTTTCGTCTAGCGCAATCAATTTTGCCGAGTTTGGTGTTGCGTCCAGTAACAAAGATCCTTCACGGGCCTGACGCTTTACCCCTGTCAGGGAGCGTGGTGCTTCGAGTGCTGTCATCTCAGGGCCGGAAAACCCCATATTGCGGCCGACCGCGTTTGCACGCTTTAAGTAATCGGAAATCAAAGTGGTTTCAGACGCTCCCGGCTTGCCGCCGATCGCCGCAATGTGAAGGCGCATAAGTTTTTTCGCCGTCGGCTAAATTAGGCGTCTGATTGGACGGGGGCGTGCGCGGCCTCTGACCAGGCCCGTTCAAGATTATAAAATGCGCGAACTTCTGGTCTGAATAAATGCACGATCACGTCGCCGGCATCGATCAAGACCCAGTCGCATGCTGTTGCGCCTTCGACTTTGGCACGGCCAAACCCAGATTCTTTAAGCTTGCGCATGACCTTGTCCGCCATTGCACCGACATGACGTTGCGATCGCCCTGATGCAACCACCATGGCGTCAGCGATATCCGATTTGCCATCAAGATCGATGGTGACAATATCTTCGGCTTTGTCATCGTCCAGTTCATTTAAAATGATCGAAAGAATTTCGGCGCTTTGCTCCTCGGGAGAAAGCCCAGAAAGCACGCTTTCATTTGCTTCGGACCCATGGTCGCCAGCATTACGAACGAGCTTTAGTGCGGTTTTTCCGGCGGCCGCAGCGCCGTGCTGTGAATTCAGCGTATTCCTCCATAAACAACACAGGGAAAAATCCCCTGGTCCCTAATATATGCCGGTTCAGGTCACACTCCAAGCTGCTAGGTGAAAATTAATTGTTGCTTAAAAGGCACGTTGCAAACCAGCCTTTTTCATCGGTCCAGTTCTTTTCAAGCCGCCAGGGGGTCGATTCTACAAGGCTCTCGAGCCGGTCAATGGAGTATTTATAAGAAAACTCCGTATGCAGCGTCTCGTCCTTTTTGAAGGCAAATTTCTGGTCGCTAATCACAATTTCAGTTGGGCGCACGGCGCGCAAATGCATTTCGATCCGGCAGAATTTTTCATCGTAAAATGCATAATGCTCAAAATCATCTATAGTCACCACTGCATCAAGTTCACGCTTCATGCGTGTCAGAAGATTAAGATTGAATGCTGCGCTCATGCCTTCTCGGTCATTATAGGCAGTGTTGAGTATTTTTGGATCTTTTTCTTGATCTATTCCCAAAAGGAATTTCGCATTTGGACCGAGTGTATCGCTCGCCCGGTTTAGAAATGCGATCGCTGTTTCTGGTTCCATATTGCCGAGGGTCGAGCCAGGAAAATAGCCGAGCCAACGATCAGGATTGGGTAAGATATTTTGCGGTAGATCGATTGGTGTATGAAAATTGGCGCAAACGGCCGCAACAGGAATTTTCTGCATGCGGGCCTGATTGGACGCGTTCTCAACCAAATGTTCCTTTGAAATATCCATGGCCACATAAGCGACGGGGTCTACCAGGCCATTAATCAACCATTGAATTTTTTCGCTGGAGCCTGAGCCATATTCAAAAATCGCGGTCTTTGCGCCAATGGCGGCTGTGATTTCCGCAGCATTGCCCAGGAAAATGCTTTTCTCCGTACGCGTCGGATAATAATCTTCTAGGGTTGTGATGCGATCAAATATTTTTGAGCCATGCTCATCATAAAAGTACATTGGCGAAATGGCTTTTTGCTCTAGCGCCAAGCCTTCAAGGGCATCTGCGCGAAAATCACCAAGGGAAGGATGAAGATCGAGAAAATAAGCAAGCGGGCCAAGAGGGGCCGTCAAATCGGTCATGCGTCGGAAGTCTCCGGTTATTTGTTTTTGCCCTCTCTAAGGGCGGTGGATGACAATGAATTGTTCGTATCAGAAAAATAAATCCAAGCGGGTGGATCGCTTTGCAGTAATTTTTCAGGGTCATTTTCGTCTATGCGAAAATTTTTGAGTGTCGTTGCCGCGACGCTATCTAGCGCATTTTCCGTATAGCCGGGGCGATTAAAGACTGCCATGGGGACAAGTTCTGCGATGCGTTGCCAATCCTTCCATTGGTCAAATGTGGCCAAGCTATCGGCCCCCATGAGCCAGATGAACTGTACGGTCGGGTTAAGGAGTTGCAAGCGCTCTATCGTATCAACCGTGTACTGAAGGTCGTGACGCCGTTCAAAATCACTCACGACGATGTCGCAATGATCAGCAAAAGCGCGCGCGCGATGTAGTCTTTGCTCAAACGGTGCATAAATTTCGGCATCCTTTAGAGGATTGCCAGGTGTGACCAGCCACCAAACTACGTCCAAATTTAATCGGCGTAGCGCGGACAACGAAATTTCCCGGTGCCCCGCATGCGGTGGATTAAAAGATCCACCGAGAAGGCCAAGGCGACGTCGGTATGTGTTTTCTTCTAAGGGCAGTTGTTTTAACCGGCGTCATTTCGTGGCGATGGGGGTGTATATAAGCTACGACGCCCAGAAAGCAAAATTTCGACAGGTTCTGATGAAAGCCAAGTACTTTAAAGCGCACAGAGAGCGTGCGCTTATTGTTGCAGCGTCATTTGGTTAATATTTGCAAGGCAATTTTTATGATGGGCTCCAGCCTGGGTCTATGGCTGATGCAGGTTTTTTTGCCTGCGCGCGCGATTGATCAGCGCGAATTGAAAGATTGCCTAAGAGCGGTTTTAAGCCAGCGCCACTTGCACCGGAAATCACCACGACCTCACGGCCGACCGCTTCTTCCAATGCTGCTTTCTTTTCTTTTATGTCATCATCTAGCAGCGCGTCGATTTTATTGAGTGCAACAATTTCTTCTTTGCGCGACAATTCTTCACTATAGGCCGTCAATTCTGTTCTTACGGTACGATAAGCGCCGGCGACATCGTCCTCAGTGCCATCGACCAAATGTAAAAGCGCGGCGCAGCGTTCTACATGGCCGAGGAAACGGTCGCCAATTCCCGCACCCTCATGGGCACCTTCGATAAGGCCCGGAATATCGGCAAGGACAAAACTATGGCCTTCGCCCACCCGAACGACGCCCAGGTTGGGATGAAGCGTCGTGAACGGATAATCCGCGATTTTTGGTTTGGCGGCAGAGACCGCAGCCAGGAATGTCGACTTGCCTGCATTGGGTAACCCAACCAAGCCGATGTCAGCGATCAGCTTTAAGCGCAGCCAGATCGTGCGATGTTCTGCGGGTTGTCCTGGATTGGCTTTGCGCGGTGCTTGATTGGTCGAAGATTTGAAGCGGGCATTACCGAAGCCGCCATTGCCACCTTTGGCCAACAAGACCCGCTCTCCGGGTGTTTCCAAATCGGCGATCAGCGTCTCTTCGTCCTCTTCAAAAATCTGGGTTCCAACAGGTACTTTGATCGTGATGTCGTCCCCATCTCGGCCCGTGCAATTTGAGCCTTCGCCGGGACGGCCCGCCTTTGCTTTGAAATGTTGTTGAAAGCGATAGTCGATCAATGTGTTGAGGTTTTCGACCGCCTCGGCCCAGACATGCCCGCCAGCACCACCATCGCCGCCATTCGGTCCGCCGAATTCGACAAACTTCTCGCGTCGAAACGACAAGCAACCGGCACCACCAGTACCACTTTGAACATATATTTTTGTGCGATCGAGGAATTTCATGAGGAGGACTTATAGTCTGCTGAACGCATATCGCTACCGGTAAAACTGTATTCCTTTGGTGCGTTTCAGGCTTTTGGCATTTATGGTGCGCGCTGGCATTTCTAAAAGGGAGTAACCATGGCCGCCGGTACCGATATTCTGTTTGAAGCGTTCAAATCCGAAAAGCTGACATTGCCGAACCGCATCGTCATGGCGCCCATGACGCGGAGCTTTTCGCCAGGCCATGTGCCAGGTGATAATGTGGTGGAGTATTATCGGCGTCGGGCTGAGGGTGGTGTGGGATTGATCCTGACAGAAGGTGTCTCGCCCAATACGACGACCGCGACGGGCACGCCCAATGTGCCCAATATCGTTACCGACGACGCTAAGGCCGGCTGGAAAAACGTGGTCGACAGTGTCAAAGGCGCGGGTGGTAAAATCGGCATCCAGCTTTGGCACGAAGGGCCATTTCGAAATCCCTCGAAAACCGAATTCCCTGATATCCCGTCATGGTCGGCATCGGGCCATAAAATGCCTGGTAAAGCGTTGTGGGAACCGATGAATGATGATGAAATTGAATTGGCGATCACGGAGTTTGTTGATGCGGCGGTGGCATCAAAAGAAGCGGGCTTTGATTGCATAGAATTTCACGGTGCCCATAGCTATCTGATCGACAGTTTCTTTTGGGACAAGAGTAATATTCGCGATGACCAATGGGGCGGCGATTGGACCGGTCGCACGCGCTTTGCTTGCGAGATCATCAAACGAACCCGGGCAAAACTAGGCAATGATTATCCGCTGATAATTCGCCTATCCCAATGGAAGCAGCAAGATTTTGATGCAAATTCCGCCGCCAATCCCGATGAGCTTTCTAAATGGCTGACGCCGCTTGTGGATGCAGGCATTGATATTTTCCATTGTTCCCAGCGCCGTTTTTGGGAGCCTACCTTTGACGGGTCAGACCTCAATTTCGCCGGTTGGGCAGCAAAACTAACAGGTAAGCCTTCAATTTCTGTTGGTTCTGTTGGGTTATCGGGTGAATTTACAGCGGCCTATTCTGGCGAAGTTTCAAAGCCTGCAAGTCTCGATAATCTAGTTGCGCGGATGGAGCGTAATGAATTTGATCTGATCGCGGTTGGTCGCGCCTTACTGCAAGATGCTCAGTGGGCGAATAAAATTCGTGAGGGTCGCAATGACGAGTTGATGGAATTTACCAAAGACGCGTTAGCGACGCTCGAATAGGAGTTCGGCAATATGATTACGCTTCACCATCTTGAAAATTCACGGTCGCAACGGGTGTTGTGGCTACTCGAGGAGCTTGGTGTCGATTACGACATCAAAATTTATAAACGCGATAAAAAAACCAGCCTCGCGCCGGCAGCGCTAAAAAAAGTTCACCCAACAGGTAAGTCGCCAGTGATTGAACATGGCGGCAATGTCATTGCAGAGACCGGTGCCATCCTCGAATATTTGGTTGAACATCACGGCGGTGCATTGGCACCAGATCGCGCCTCGCCAGATTATCTCCGCTATAAATATTGGATCCACGCGGCTGAGGGGTCCTATGCGGGCCCCATGGTTTTGATGCTAATGCTGAACCGCATGGAATCGGCCCCGATGCCGTTTTTTGCCAAACCAATTGCGCGGCGTCTGACCAAGGGCGTGCGTGATGGGTATCTCGACCACACCCTTAAAGCGCTGTTCGACAATTTGCATGACGAGCTTGGGCGATCAGACTGGTTGGCCGGGAATGAAATAACGGCCGCGGATATCGCCATGAGTTTCCCCATGGAAGGGTTCGCTGCGCGCGGCGACATTAAGCGTTATCCCCGCATCCGGGCGTTTTTAGACAAGATCCATGCCCGCCCGGCCTATTTGCGTGCGGTTGAGCGCGGTGGCCCTTACGCCTTGATGACATAGGGCGTTTTCGGTCTCCAAATGGTCACAAATCTACAAAAACCCGCCTTAGCGTTGCCTTGATCCGGGCTTCCTTTCGTCACGGCTGGGCGCTAGCAATGAGAGCTGGCGGGTGTCCCCGTCACCGTAATGTTGGGTGTGATCTATGAATTTGACGATGATTTCCGTTCTTTCGCTTCTTTCTGCCGAATTGGTGGTTGCAGAGGGCGATCAGCTGAAACTAGCTGAACCCGTAGCGACCCCTATAATCCAGCTGGCGCAGGCTGAGCCTGAAGGGGCACCGTTGATTGACGCACAGGCCGAGACCGTTTTGCCGGTTGCGACAGAGGGGGAACCGGAAGCGCTCGACAATACAATTTCGGAAGACGAACAAGACCTGGAACCATTGGTTTTTGACGGTGAAAGCGATGACGTCGTTGCTGAGCGCTTGATCAGCTATCTTGAAGAGCTTGAGACCTTGAAGGGTGATTTCACCCAGATCGCCCCATCGGGTGCGGTCTCCACTGGGCGCTTTTATTTGCGGCGCCCTGGCTTTTTGCGGTTCGAGTATGATCCACCCACACCTTTATTGATCGTTGCCAATGGGGGCCTCGTCTATGTGCGGGATGAGGCGCTAGAGACCACCGATTCCTATCCGGTGGGGAAAACCCCGTTGAAATTGTTGTTACGGAAGCGAATCGACCGGGATGAGGCGAATGTGGTGTCCGTTGATCGCGGCGTCGATACGATCGCCGTGACGATCGCTTCTGAAGAAGAGGAAACCGAAGGTGAATTGACGATTATCGCCCGCGCGCCGGATATGGTGCTGACCCGGTGGATCGTTCGTGATCTGCAAAATGGGATTACGGTCGTGACCCTTGATAATGTCGAAGAGGGCGTTCGATTGGCTAATCGGTTATTTCAGGCCCCTGAAGCGGGCGGTCAATTCCTTAAAAATTAGCAATGCTACATATATCGCAGTATTTGTTACATGGTCACACGCAAGCTTTTTTTTGGTTGCCTATTGAAAATCTGTTCTGTGATGCGTTAATGTAACAGTACGTGAAGGGCATCATGTTCAGGCCAGCGTTGCCCCCCCGCTTGCAGGTCTGACAGCTCGCACGTCGCCGGAATATCCCCTCCCGGCGTAGGCGCAACAGCGCAGCTTGGCGCCCGGTCTTGTTAAAGGTCGGGCGCCTTTTTATTTGAGGGGTTGATGGCGACCAATTTGGCGTGGCGTTTTTTAAGGGTTGATCATGGATGAAAGTGAACTCGAAGAGCTGGAGCGAGAGCTACCGGGCCTGACCTTGTTGTCCCGATTTGCACGCGGGCTCGACCGGGTGCCGTGGTTTGCCAATCTGGGGGAACCGCTAACCCCTGGTGCTAAAGCGGTTGCTGAAAAATACCTGGATGGTCTTGGTTTTCCCGACGCGGATATTGCAATCCTGGTGGATTGGGAAGACGCCGCAGCGGCTTCTGAGAGCCTTGATTGGCACAGCCCAGCCTGGGAAGCAGAGGAATTGCAGCGCGCTGATTTGACGGCACGTGCCCTTGAAACCATGTCGGAAGAAGCGCTGCGCATCGGCATGACATTGATTGCTGAGAAAATTTCAGAGCCTGCCAAAGAAGCGATGGAGCAAGCATCTTTTATTTGGGATGTAGAAGATGAAGCGTCAAAAACCCTTGCGGTGGGTGCAGCTGTACAAGCAGCCCATGGTGCTGCATTGGCATTGATCGCAGCAGGTGATGTTGAGTTTGATGCAGATGCTCATGCCTTTGCAGCAAAGCTTCAGCTGTTTGAATTTGGGCGTTGGCCAGTTGGTGTCACGGGGGCTTCTTTTAATTTGTTCTAAAACTTAGCCCGGCGGCAATAAGCAAATAGATTGCAATCGCAGTCAAAACGACACGAAAGCCTTGTTGAAATGTTTGCTCAGGCATCTTGCGCAGATAGTGCGTACCAAGAGTAGTACCGGCAAGGCCGGATAAAACGATGGCAACAGTAAGCAAGGCCCATTCACCATAGGCAAAGCCAAGAACGCCAAAGATGATAATTTTAAACCCATGCTGGATCACCATGCAGGCCGCATGGGTGGCGACAATATTTAAGCGACCGAGTTTGGTTGCTGACAACATGGTCGCCGCGATTGGGCCGGTCGCGCCAAAAAACATGGTGAGAAATGAGCCGACTGCTCCGGTGACAAAAAAGGTCTTGATGCCTGGTGTCATCGACGGCATGCGCGGGCCCCAAACGGTGTAGAGAATGAAGGCGGCGACCCCAGCGCGTAGCAGCCAAACCGGCATTTCCACAGCCAATCGCCCCCCTAGTAAGGCCCCAATCAGGCCGCCAACCGAAAACCACAGGACTATTTTCCAAACAACATCTTGCCGCTGGAGATAAAACCGCCCGGCATTTGACCCAAGCTGTGCGACCCCGTGGATGGGGACAACGGCTGGGGCTGGGAAAACGGCGCTCATCACGGCCAATAGGGCCAGCCCGCCCCCGAGCCCAAAGGCAGCCGTCAAGGCGGCGGTAAAAAAGGCGGCAATAATCGCCAGAGCTGCTGCCCATAGGGGTAAGCTGTCGGGTAAAAAATTTGCCAGAAGTTCCATTGACAAAGGTCTTATGGGGTTCTCTTGCCTGTCGCAAGAAGTTGTCTTGACGACAGTGGTTTGGGGCCATAGGCCTTATCGCAAATATTCGTATCTGTTCTCAGAGTAAATCAATGAAAATCACCACCTGGAATATTAATTCCGTCCGCCTACGTATCGATCAAGTGACGCGATTCCTTTGCGAGGAAAAGCCAGATGTTTTATGTTTGCAAGAAATCAAATGTGTTGAAGATAGTTTTCCAACAAAGGCCTTCCATCAGGCTGGGTACAAACATTTAGCGATTTCCGGTCAGGCTGGATATCATGGCGTCGCCATCGCCTCGCGATTGCCATTGAAAAAAATTGAAAAGCGAGATTTTTGCGGTAAGGGCGACGCTCGTCATATTGCAGCATCGGTTGAAGGCGGCATTCGAATCCACAATTTTTATATTCCTGCGGGCGGCGATGAGCCCGATCCAAAGAAGAACGAGAAATTTGCCCACAAGCTTGATTTTCTTGATGAATTAACCGCTTGGTTTTCTGAATTGGGGCCCCGTTCGAAGAACATCATCGTTGGTGATTTCAATGTTGCGCCATGTGAACATGATGTTTGGTCTCATAAGCAACTGTTGAAAGTTGTCTCGCACACACCAATCGAAGTTGAAAAACTCGGTCAGGTTCAAGCGGCGCATAAATGGGTTGATGTTGCGCGGGAATTGGTGCCGGAACCTGAAAAATTATTCACTTGGTGGTCATATCGAGCGCGTGATTGGCGGGCTTCTAATCGCGGCCGTCGTCTTGACCATATTTGGGTAAGCCCAGCATTGAAAAAAGCAGCGCTAGGCGGTGGGCGCAAAGCCTATAGCATTCATGATGATGTGCGTGGGTGGGAGCGCCCATCCGATCATGCGCCTGTGTCAGTCACGCTGAAGCTGTAGCGCAGTTTTGATCAAATGCAGGTTTTGACGACGTCAAGTAGGGCGTCAATATCATTTTCATCATTATAAAGATGAATGGAAACGCGTACCGCGCCCTGGCGCGTGTCGTGCATGATTCCTGCTTCTTTTAGTAGCCGAGCCGTGGCGTCATAATCTTTAACATTGATGAGGGCTGCCGAACCCCTGGCACCCTGTTGTGTGTTTGAGACCAAGACTTCACTAGGCAATCCATCGATAAGGCGCGAGAGTAACGCTTGATTATATTCATGAATGAACGGGACACCGTGACGGTTTAACAGCTCGTGCGAGGCACAAGCGCCAGCAAAGGGTGCGATTGATGGTGTCCCGCCCGTAAATCGCGCTGCACCGTCAGCATATTCAAAATTGTGAATATCAAATTCGAAAGGTTGCGCATGAGAGAACCAGCCAACATCCATAGGGGCGCTTTTGTCGGCTGTTGAGGGTGCAGCCCAGAGATAAGCCGCCCCTGTACCGCCACACAAATACTTAAGCGACGTACCAATAGCAAAATCGGCACCCCAATCATTTAAGGCTGTGGGAACTGAACCGGCAGATTGAGCGATATCAAACATCGTGAAAACACCCCGCTCTTTCGCGCGTCGCGCGATTTCTGCGCAGGGTGTTCTGGTGCTGGTATTTGAAAAAACTTGTGTGACCAAGACCATTTGAACATCGTCTTGAAATGCGGGGGTCCATGTATCTGGATCGGCTAGCGCTTTACCACCGGGTAAAAACACCAGTTCATATCCAAGTCGCCGTGCTTGCGCCAAGACAAAGCCGACGGTTGGAAAATCGTCTTCAGTCAGAACAATCTTATTACGCCCGGGTCGCTCCGGCAAAGAAAGCATCACCTTTGAAAGGCCGCTTGAGACATTTGGTTGTGGGCAAATATCATTCGCGTTTGCCCCGATAAGGGGTGCCAGGCCAGCCTTGAAACGTTCAAGGGCTTTGAACCAAGTATCCCAAATTTCCGCGCCTTGGGTTCGCCAAGGCTTCGCATAGCTGGCGGCCATCGCATCGTCGTAACCAACGGGTTGGGCCCCAACGGAATGGGAGAGGAAATAGTGCTTTCCTGGTAGGTGAAATTTTTCGCGATCCATGTTTACCCCGATAGTTTTCGAAGTTCATCGCGCGTTGCGGACCCTGGCACAACCACTACCGGGATCGGTCGGGCACCAAGATAGGCTGGGTTATGGGCAAGTGCCGACACCAGCGGTCCAGGGCCGCTTTGCTCGGTCGACGCGCCCAAGAACAAGATGGCGATCAATGGATCTGTCTCGATCAGCTTTTTGATCTCATCAACAGTTCGTCCTTCACGGATCAACTCTTCGGGCGCTTCGCCCGATTGCGCTTTCACTTCAGCGGCAAATTCCCGGAGCACGGCTTCCGCATTTTCATGGGCTTCGGCGCGCATCGTCTCTGCGACCGTGGCCCAATGCCCAAAATCTGGGGGTTCTATGACGTTTAGTATGGTCACGCGGGCACCAGACCGCTTGGCGCGGCGGCCGGAAAAAAAGGCGGCTAGCATTGCCTCAGGATGGTCCGAGGCGATGACCAGGAATTTGATCCGCTCATCATGGTCTGCGTTTTCAGTGGTCGCATTGCTCATGGTCGGTACCATGCCCTGAAATGCCCATCGCCGTCTACTTGACCTGATCGCCCGTCAGCCGCTAACGCGGGGGTGAGCAAACGCAGGCGGGACCATGCGCGGTTATTTTGGAATTGGCGCTGAACGCATCTCAAAAGCCATGAATCTAGGTGCGATTTTACGCACCGGTCACGCGTTCGGGGCAAGTTTTGCTTTTACGGTGAATGCCCATCATCGCGCTCGGGAAGTTCATTTGTCAGACACGGCCAAAAGCACAACACATTTGCCACTATATGAATGGGACAATTTGGAACAGCTGCAGCTTCCAAAGGGCTGTGTCGTGGTCGGGGTCGAACTTGACGAAGAGGCGGTCGATTTGCCGAGTTTTCGCCACCCTCTAAATGCGGCTTATCTGCTTGGCCCCGAAAAGGGTGACCTTTCGGTGGAAGCTCGATCTGTATGTACGCATTTGGTCAAAATTCCCACGAAGTTTTGTGTGAATGTTTCTGTAGCGGCCGCTTTGGTTATGTATGACCGAATTTTGAGTTTGGGTGGTCATGGACCACGCCCTGTCAGTTCAAATTATCAAGGGCCGGGGTCTTCTGAACCAATCAGCGCGCCGGCTGATTGGGCCTCACCGCGAAAACGCTGACGACCCGATAAAAAACGCCGCCCAGAAGGGCGGCGCTTTCAAACTCGTAACAGAGCAATCGGCATTACCGACGCTTAGTCTTCCGCTTGGCTTTACGCTTCACTGGTGCTTTGCGTTTTGCAGTCTTTTTGGCAGCCGCACGTTTTTTCGTGGCTTTTTTCTTTGGCGCAGCAGCCGCTTCGTCCATCTGGTCGAGCGCTTCCGCATAAGCTTTGAGGGCCTTCATGAACGCTGCTTGTTGTGTTTTTGGCAGGACTTTCATCACGGCGCCGTCGGATTTCACAACTTTAGAAGATGCGCCGCTCAACATTTTGCGGCCAGCGGCAGTGATCGTCACAGCATTGGCGCGAGCATCTTCTTTAGTGCGCTTGCGAGACAGAAGACCTTTTTTCATCATACGGGCGATCATATCGGCCAGTGTTGAACGGTCGATGCCAGTGTGTCGAACGAGGTCTGTTTGGCTAAGGCCAGCATTTTGAGCAACCACATGCAAAACTTCGAATTGACGTGGTGTTGGGCCTTTTCCGCCAACTTCTTGTGAGTAGAGGTCGTGCGCATATTGTTGCGCGCGTCTTAGAAGGTGACCTGGTGAGCTTTTTAGCGAATAAGCCATTCATGTTCTCCGTTTATGGCGTGTAGAATTATACTGATGAGAGAGCCGCGATCTGATGATCCGATAACGGTATTTTCGACGGACCATTAGCAAGATTCCGAGTGGAGTGCAAAACTAAGACTGATGCGGACAATATTGTGAACTTGCTGCATAGTGCATTGCGCACGCTACGTCACCGTCAAAATTGCCACACCAGATCACAATTGCGCTATATAATACTTTGGACTGACGATCCGAAGATGGTGGAAGTAATAATCATCAAATTGAGGTGTGCATGACGCGCAAAAACTATCAGCTCGAACCTCAGTTCGAACGACGCATACCCGATGGCGATGATCATGAGCGCTCGCAGTGCACTTCATGCGGTTTTGTCGACTATCAAAATCCGAAAATAGTGGTCGGGTCTGTGGCCACCTGGGAGGATAAATATTTGCTTTGTCGGCGCGCGATTGAGCCGCGACGCGGGTTTTGGACGTTACCGGCCGGTTTTTTGGAATTGGGGGAAACGGCCGAAAAGGGCGCATTGCGTGAAGCATGGGAAGAAGCCAGAGCCCGGCTTAGCATTAATCAATTGCTCGCTGTCTACAGCGTCCCGCATATCTCCCAGATCCAGCTCATGTTCTGCGCCTCCCTCGAAACACCGGATATTTCGCCTGGTCCAGAAAGCGAAGATGTCATGCTCGTTGCCTGGGATGACATCCCTTGGGGCGAGACCGCTTTTTCATCCGTTGTTTGGGCATTGCGTCATCAACGTCAGGTGGTGGGGAAAAAACATTTCCCGCCTTTTTCGAATCCGACTGACAATCGCTAGTCACTGTCAGCGGGTGGTTCCTCAGTCATATGTTTGGCAATGAAGGGTGCTTGAATGCCCGTAAACACCAAGCTGGCAATCGAAAAACCAAAGACCTTCAACTTCACCCAATCGGCTTCGCCAGCACATTTGGCCATTTCGACCCCGCCACATTCTCGCAAAAGCCAACTCCAGGCCCCGGCAGCCTCATTTAACGCAATGCTTTGTTCCGGGCAGTCACGAGTTAACCAGCGCCAAGCAATTTCATTGGCAAAGGCGAGCGCTGCGAAAAAGAATGCGTAGCGAATGGTTAGGGTGCGCCAGGCGGCATCGGGTAAATGCAATGCCCCATCAAACACCGTCTTCATAAAATTTCGGCCCGTTGCCAGTCCACCGTAAAGGAGGCCGGCAAACAGGAAATAGACAATAGTGGGCTTCATGTAGAAAAAAGTCTTGTTTTGCAAAACAAGCGTAAGCGTCCCGAGAACCCCGATGATCACACCGCTTACGAGCAACATGGGGGCAACACGTTTTTCTTGCCAAACGCTATAGGCAAAGGCGAGCGCAAAAGCCGGCATAAAGCCAGCGACGGCGAGATACATTTCGGAGCCTTCGCGAAGACACCATTCGTTCCCGGTTGCGGCACCCGCAAGCGAAACCAACCGCCCCCCAAAGAAATAGGCGATCATGAAGATGGCCAAGGGCCCCATATCGACGGCGAATTTGGCTTTGCCGGAGAGGCGTTTGGCACTTGGTGCAGATTGGGTCATGAGAGTTTCCTACTTGCGGCGTGCATTAAATGCGGCGTTCGCCGACACCTGCAAGCGCTTCGGCAAAGCTTGCCGCTTGAAAGGGTTGAAGGTCGTCGACGCTTTCGCCAACGCCAATAAAATGTATCGGTAGAGAAAAGGCATCAGCGAGTGCAACGAGGACGCCGCCACGCGCGGTGCCGTCGAGCTTCGTCATGACCAATCCCGTGACCCCGGCAATTTCGGAAAATACTTTTGCTTGGCTTATCGCATTTTGACCAACTGTTGCATCGAGAACCAAGACCACATCATGGGGGGCTGTTGGGTCGAGCTTTTTGAGGACACGAACAATTTTCGCCAATTCTTCCATCAAAGCAGACTTATTTTGAAGTCGCCCGGCTGTGTCAATGATCAAGACGTCCTTTGCTTCGGCTTGCGCTTGCTTCACCGCATCAAACGCAAGGCCCGCAGCATCGGAACCGACTTCGCGGGAAATGACCGGTGCGCCAGTGCGATCGCCCCAAACCGTTAGCTGCTCAATTGCCGCGGCCCGAAAAGTGTCGCCGGCTGCCAGCATGACGGACTTGCCTTCATCCTTAAATTTTTGCGCGAGCTTTCCGATGGTCGTGGTTTTGCCAGCACCATTTACGCCGATCATCAAAATGATATGGGGTGTATTTGCGCTTTCGACGGTAAGAGGCTTTTCAAGGGGCGTCAGTGTTGATGCAACCTCATCGGCCAGCGCTTGGCGCACTTCTTCATCTGAAATTTCTTTGTCGAATTTATCTTTCGCCAGTGCGTCTGTCACCCGGTTGGCGGCATTGACCCCGAGATCAGCAGTAATCAAAAGGTCTTGCAGTTCCTCAATGGTTTCGTCGTCGAGCTTGCGTTTTGTAAAGATTGCCGCAACGCCGCCAGACAATTTTTCTGACGACTTCGATAGGCCGGAGGCAAGCCGGGACAGCCACCCTTTTTTCTTTTGGGGCGGTTCCGGTGTTTGTGCGGTGATTTCGATTGCCAACTCTGCGGGCGCTTCCGCTTCAAGTGGCAAGTCTGCAATGTCAGCGTCGATGGGTGCCGAGTCTGTAATGTGTGTTTCCGGCGCAGATTCGCTTGGCGCGACATCGGGTGCCTCGCTTGCGTTGTCTTTTTTACCAAAGATGCCGGAGAAAAAGCCTTTTGACACCGATACTACCCTTTAATTGATGTTTTTAAACATGACAGTCATAGACCGCATTGTTGCGACCGAACAGATCCACTGTGTTCTACAAAATTTCTTCCCCAAGAAGGACGTCTTCTTTTCGGCCCGTGAAACGCACGCGAGCAATTGCGCCCACATGACCAATTTGTTCACTGAGTTTTACAGTCGCAAAATTCCCTAACCGAGCGCGCCCACCACTTTCGATCACGACATCGCTATCTTGTCCCACAAGGCTATCTAGGAACGTGTGGAGTGCGGCGGCTCCTTTGTCGCGTAGTTGCGTGGCGCGATCCTTAATGACATTGCGATCAAGCTGTGGCATCCGCGCTGCTGGCGTCCCCTCGCGGGGGGAGAACGGAAATACATGGAGATATTGAAGGCCTGCTTCATCGACTAAATCCAAGCTGCGCTGGAACATGGCATCCGTTTCTGTCGGGAAGCCAGTGATGATGTCGGCGCCAAATGCAAATTCCGGGCGGCGCTCACGAATATTTTGGCAAAGTTCAATCGCTTGCTCTCTCGTGTGCCGACGCTTCATGCGCTTCAGGATCAAATTGTCGCCCGCTTGTAAGGACAGGTGAAGGTAGGGCGCAAAGCGCTCATCATGGATGAGCCGTTCGAACAACATGTCATCAATCTCTATTCCGTCAACGGATGAAAGGCGAAGACGAAAAAGATTGGGGACTTGATCCAAAATAGCGCTGACCAATTGGCCAAGTGATGGATTATCCTCAAGATCTGGACCATAGGACGTAATATCAACGCCGGTTAACACCACTTCTTTGTGCCCTGCATCGACGAGGCGGCGGGCTTGCTCGACAACTGTGGCAATAGGCACTGAACGGGAATTGCCGCGACCAAAAGGAATAATACAAAATGTACAGCGGTGGTCGCAGCCATTTTGGATTTGCAAAAATGCGCGCGCGCGATCGCCATATCCATCAATCATGTGACCGGCTGTCTCACGCACTGACATGATGTCATTGACATGCATCGCTGGATTTTGATTTGCGGCTAATGCCTGCCAGGTGGATGGCTCTAGCTTTTCTTGATTGCCAATCACCGCGTCGACTTCGTGCATATTGGCAAATGACTGTGGATCGATCTGTGCGGCGCATCCGGTCACCATTAGGCGTGCATCAGGGCGTTCGCGCCTTGTTCGCCTGATGGTTTTTCGGGCGCTTCGAACCGCTTCATTGGTAACGGCGCAGGTGTTGATAACGACGGTATCACGCATCGCCGCCCCGTCGGCGAGCCGTTGAATGGCTTCGCTTTCCACCGTATTGAGCCGGCATCCAAGGGTAATGATTTCTGTGCGCGTGGTCATTTCCGGCCTATTTGGGCCATAGATACCGGAAGAACAAGGCGTCGCCGTATTTCTACCAAGCTCGTGGCGCTAAGCAGTGACTTTCGATGGTGA
>JAJFGD010000093.1 GCA_021776315.1 Hyphococcus sp.
TCCAACCTTCCGCTCCCGGAATATCAACCTCGTCGACATCTTGCGACATCAACTGACGTTCCGGAGAGACTAGCGAAAAGTGAAGTTTGTCAGCCATGAATTTTTACGCCGCTTCTGCTGCCAATTTGCCAGCTTTTTCGATCGCTTCGTCCATGGAACCAACCATGTAGAAGGCCGCTTCTGGCAGGTGGTCATATTCACCCTCGACCAGACCTTTAAAGCCCTTGATCGTGTCGGCGAGAGAAACCAACTTACCGGGTGAACCGGTGAAAATTTCCGCCACGTGGAAAGGTTGTGACAAGAAGCGTTCAACTTTACGGGCACGGGCAACGACAAGTTTGTCTTCTTCAGAGAGCTCATCCATGCCGAGAATGGCGATGATGTCTTGCAGAGCTTTGTAGCGCTGAAGGATCCGCTGAACGTTACCGGCAACTTCGTAGTGCTCTTCACCAATGATGCGTGGGTCGAGCATACGTGAGGTTGAATCAAGCGGGTCAACCGCTGGATAAATACCTTTTTCAGCAATCGCACGGTTCAGAACCGTTGTCGCATCCAAGTGGGCAAATGATGTCGCTGGCGCAGGGTCAGTCAAGTCATCCGCTGGCACGTAAATCGCCTGAACCGATGTAATCGATCCTTTGGTTGTTGTCGTAATACGTTCCTGCATGGACCCCATATCGGTGGCCAATGTTGGCTGATACCCCACCGCAGATGGGATACGACCGAGAAGCGCTGACACCTCTGAACCGGCTTGGGTAAAGCGGAAGATGTTATCAACGAAGAACAACACGTCCTGACCTTCATCACGGAAGTGCTCAGCCACCGTCAAACCAGACAAGGCAACACGCGCACGCGCACCGGGAGGCTCGTTCATCTGACCATAAACAAGCGCCGCTTTTGAGCCTTCGGTCTTACCACCATGCTCATTCGGGTCGACGTTCACTTTTGATTCGATCATTTCCCAGTAAAGGTCATTCCCCTCACGGGTTCGTTCACCAACACCCGCAAACACGGAGTAACCACCGTGTGCTTTCGCGATGTTGTTGATCAGCTCCATGATCAAAACTGTTTTACCAACACCAGCACCGCCGAAGAGACCAATTTTACCACCTTTTGCGTATGGGCAGAGGAGGTCAACAACTTTGATGCCTGTTTCAAGAACAGCAGATTCTGTTGATTGTTCAGTGAAGGGTGGTGCTTCCTGGTGGATACCCCGTTTCTTCGTGTGTGGGATTGGGCCAAGCTCATCCACTGGCTCACCGATCACATTCATGATGCGGCCGAGCGTGCCGTCGCCAACAGGAACCGAAATTGGCTCGCCCGTGTCGACAACTTTTGCGCCGCGTACGAGACCTTCTGACGAATCCATCGCGATCGTGCGGACAGCGTTTTGGCCAAGGTGCTGTGCAACCTCTAGAACCAAACGGTTGCCATTGTTATCCGTTTCAAGGGCGTTCAAAATCCCCGGCAGTTCGCCGTCGAACTCAACGTCGACAACCGCGCCGATAACTTGTGAAATGCGGCCTTCATTGCTCATGACTTCTTCCTTACGTCCAAATCCAAATTGCCTTAAAGCGCTTCCGCGCCGGCGATAATTTCGATCAGTTCTGTTGTAATCTGCGCCTGACGGGCACGGTTATATTGTAGGTTTAGCTTGTCGATCATCTCGCCAGCATTGCGTGTCGCATTGTCCATAGCAGACATGGATGCGGCTTGCTCTGAGGCAACATTTTCCAACAGCGCCCGGAAAATCTGTACGGCAACATAACGCGGCAACAAGGCGCGTAGGATTTCCGCTTCATCCGGCTCGTAATCATAGACAGCACCTTTCAGATCCGGTGTCTCGGCACCTTCCGGCGCAATCGCTGGAATGATCTGTTGTGGTGTTGGCTCTTGCGTTACGACATTGACGAATTTTCCGTAGAACAATGTCGCAACGTCAAACTCTTCGTCCTTGAACATGGTCAGGACTTTTTCAGCAATCTCGTGGGCTTGGGCAAAACCGACTTGCTTGACGTCAACGAAATTCGTTTTCCAAACAATGAGATCGCCATAAAGGCGCTTCAGCTGGTCATTACCCTTACGACCAACCGTGATGATTTTGACTTTTTTGCCTTCGCCCTGGAGCTTGACAATGTGCTCACGTGCGAGGCGCACGATGGATGAGTTAAAGCCACCGCAAAGGCCTTTGTCAGCTGTGCCAACAATCAAGAGATGGGTTTCATCTTTACCCGTTCCCGCCAATAGGCGCGGTGCATTTGGATTGCCTTCAGCGCCTGATGCCAAATTGGCCAGCACTGATTCCATCCGCTCCGTGTAAGGACGTGCTTCGGTCGCGCGCTCTTCAGCCCGACGCAGTTTCGCCGCGGCGACCATTTGCTTCGCCTTGGTGATCTTCTGCGTCGACTTCACCGACGTGATCCGCGTTTTGAGGTCTTTAAGACTCGCCACCAATCAGATCCTTAATTTATGAAAAACTCTTCGAGAACGCGTCGAGCGCATCGATGAGTTTCTTTTCATTGTCCTTGTCCAGCTTACCGGTTTCGCGGATCGCTTTAAGGATATCGGCGTGATCTGAATGAAGCTTACGCACCCACTCAGCTTCAAACTCTTGCACTTTGTCTTTTGCGATCTTGTCGAGATACCCTTGCGTACCCGCGAAGATCACACAAACCTGCTCTTCAACCTGCAATGGTGAATACTGACCTTGCTTCATTAGCTCGGTTAGGCGGTCACCACGGTTCAAAATCGCTTGGGTTGAGGCATCAAGATCAGACCCGAATTGGGCGAAGGCGGCCAATTCGCGATACTGTGCAAGCTCACCTTTAATCTTACCGGCAACTTGTTTCATCGCTTTAATCTGCGCTGAAGAGCCCACCCGGCTCACCGACAAACCAACGTTCACCGCAGGGCGAATGCCTTGGAAGAAGAGGTCCGTTTCGAGGAAGATCTGACCATCTGTAATCGAAATCACATTGGTCGGAATATAAGCGGACACGTCATTGGCCTGTGTTTCAATGATCGGCAAGGCCGTCATCGAACCGGAACCATTATCTTCGTTCAATTTCGCTGAACGTTCGAGCAACCGTGAGTGAAGATAGAAAACGTCACCTGGATAGGCTTCACGTCCTGGTGGACGACGAAGCAGCAATGACATCTGGCGATAAGCAACAGCCTGCTTCGACAAATCATCATAGATGATCAGCGAGTGCATGCCGTTATCACGGAAATATTCGCCCATGGCGCAGCCGGCAAATGGTGCCAAAAACTGAAGCGGTGCCGGCTCAGACGCCGTCGCGGCAACAACGATGGAATATTCCATCGCGCCATTATCTTCGAGTGTCTTCACGATCTGCGCAACGGTGGAACGCTTCTGACCGATCGCGACATATACACAGTAAAGCTTCTTGGATTCGTCATCCGACGCGTTGACGTCTTTTTGGTTGAGGATCGTATCAACACAAATCGCCGTCTTACCGGTTTGGCGGTCGCCAATCACAAGCTCGCGCTGACCACGACCAACGGGGATCATAGAGTCGATCGCTTTAATGCCTGTCTGCATTGGCTCATGCACAGATTTACGTGGCAAAATGCCGGGCGCTTTCACGTCCACCAAGCGGCGTTCCGTCGAGTCGATTGGGCCCTTGCCATCAATTGGGTTGCCGAGCGGGTCAACAACGCGGCCAAGCAAACCTTTACCAACCGGTACGTCAACAATGGCTTTGGTACGCTTAACGGTATCGCCTTCCTTGATTTCGCGGTCTTCGCCGAAGATCACGACACCGACATTGTCGGCTTCAAGGTTCAGGGCCATCCCCTTCACGCCATTGGCGAATTCGACCATTTCACCAGCCTGAACATTGTCGAGGCCGTAAACACGGGCGATACCATCACCAACGGACAGAACCTGTCCAATTTCAGAAACTTCAGCATCTTTGCCAAAGTCTTTGATCTGTTGCTTCAGGATTGAAGAAATTTCTGCGGCATTGAGCTCCATAGCGTCAGGCCTCTTTCATCACAGTTTTCAAACGATTGAGTTTTGTCTTCAGGGATGCGTCGATCATTTGCGATCCGATTTTTACAACCAGACCACCCAGAAGATCTGGATCAACGCGGGTTTCAAGATTAACGGCGCTGCCAACTTGCCGTTCAATTTCATGGCGCAGCGCTTTTGATTGGTCATCATTGAGCGGTGCCGCAGTTGTTGCTTGCGCTGAAACTTCGCCGCGCGCTTTTGCAGCCAGCGCACCAAAGGCACCAATGGTATTTTCAAGCGCGAAGAGGCGACGATTTTTCGCGACCAGCTTCAAAAAATTCGTCGTGAGCGGACTGAACGCCGCTTTTTCGGCCAAGGCGACAATCGCCTTCATCTGGTCAGCGCTGTCATAAACAGGGCTGCGCAGGAAATCGCGAAGATCCGCTGAGACGGCAATCGACGCTTTTACGGCCTTAAGATCGGCTTCCACCGTATCAAGGGCACCCGCCTCTTCGGCGAGATCGAACAGGGCCGACGCATAGCGGCCGGCGACGCCAGTTGTTTGCGCAAGGTCATCTGACACGGGTCAGTCGATGCTCCTGGATAAGGGCCCCACCGGGGTGGCGCCTAAGCCTTTGAAATACTTAACGAATAGAAAGTCGTGCGCGGTCATGCATCACGCTTCCCTTTATGATCGCGCGAGGGGTTACCATGGCCTCCGCCGCGACGCAACAATGTCGAGATGCGACGGAATGGCGATTTTGTGATTTGCCATTTTCTCTCAGGCCAGACATTCTGATTATGCGGTCGAGACGCATGGGGCGCTCAACTAAAAAAAACAATATTTATAAGCAATTGGGGGGCGCAATGACGCCATTTATTCGAGTATTTGTTTCGATCCTTTTCCTTATGGGTGCCGGCCATGGGCCAGCTTTTGCCCAAAAAGTGGATCCAGCCCTGTTTGGGGCCCTGCCAGCGATTGCTGATGCAGAAATTTCACCAGACGGGAATTCCATTGCCGTCCTGCAAAATGTGGCTGGTGCGAAAACCCTCATCTTTATGGATTTGAACGACATGTCGGCGGCACCCAAGGGCGTCGCGGTCGGCGATGTCAAAACGAGCGATTTGCAATGGGTTGGGAATGATTATGTCTTGTTGCTCACCTCAGTAACTAAAAAATGCGCCGGCCCTTTCTGGTATGGAAGAGATTGAATTTTGGCGTTGGGTTTCAATTTCAAAGGACGACCGCAAACTAAAACTATTATTCAAACAAGACGATGGGTACTACATTGGCGCTGCAGGCAGATTAATGGCCACCTTGCCCAATGAACCTGATGCGGCAATTTTTGCACGCACGAGTTCCAATGCACAAATCGGTAGCCCAACAGTTGGTCTTGGCGGCAAATTTGGGGACAGGCATGACGTTCTCGGATACTCTCTGATAAAAATCAATTTAAAATCCGGTCGCCGTCAGATTACGTACAGAGGTAATCCACAAACAGACGACTGGGTTGTCGACCCTGAAGGAAAGGCAATCCTGAGAATTGACTATGACGACGAAAAGCAAGTGCGAAAAATATTTCGTCGAAAACATGAAAACAAAACATTTGAGTTGATTGAAGAGCTTCCAGAACTACGCGGCGATGAAGCAGTTATTAATTTTCGCGGATTGGGCTCGACCCCAAACGAAATTCTTGCGTCAACAAGTCAAGGCCGGAATACAAGAGCTCTTATCGCGTATGACATTGAGACCGGTCAAAGATCCAAAACGGTTTTTGAAAATGAAAATTTTGATATCGATTATGTTAGCTACGACCCACGAACGGCAAAAGTGACAGCGGTAGGTTATACCGATGAACTACCACATGATGTAAATTTTGATCCTGCGCTGCACAGCACACAGAAGTCGCTTGAGGCTGCATTGCCGAATAGCTCCGTATATATCTCGTCAAACTCTGCCGACTACGGAAAACTTCTAGTTACTGCAACCTATGCAGATCGACCTCGTGAATTATACTTATTTGATAGTGCAACAAAAAATCTAGCGTTCTTTTCCTCACATAGACCTCAAATTTCTGACCGTATCTATGCCGCAAAAGAAGAATTTGATTTTGTCAGCAAAGACGGGCTCTATATCAACGGCTACCTGACCATTCCCACCAATATGCAAAAACAAAATATGCCACTCGTTGTGTTGCCGCATGGGGGCCCCGCGCGTCGCACTTATAAATCATTCAGTTGGTGGACATTCTACTATGCAGCACGTGGATACGCGGTATATCAGCCGAACTATCGAGGTTCTTATGGCTATGGATTAGCGTTTAGGCTCGCCGGCGACGGAGAGTGGGGCCGAAAAATGCAAGATGATATCACCGAGGGTGTTCAAAAACTGGTAGCAGAAGGAATGGTAGATTCCAGTCGCATTTGCATCGTTGGCGAAGACTATGGTGGATACGCTGCGATGATGGGCACCATTAAAACACCCGGGCTTTACCAGTGTGCTGTGAGCATAAATGGAATTAGCGACCTTCCAAGAGCTATTGGTGAAAGTGGACGCAACACCATACATGGATCACCAGAAGACTATTGGGAAAAGCGTATCGGGAGCCGGTTCAGAGATGCTGACCAATTGCATGCCGTTAGCCCAGCAAAACATGCGGCCAATACATCCGCACCGATCTTGCTCATTCATGGCAAAGACAACACCAACGTTCCCATTTATCAAAGTGAAATTATGCGTGATGCGTTAGCCGCCGCCAACAAGCCTCATGAATTTGTCGCGCTTGAGGGGCAAGGCCAAACGATTACATCGGGCGAGGCCAGGACAGAACTGTTACGACGCTCCATCGAGTTCATCGACAAACATATTGGCGATGAATAACCTTTAGAAGCGATACCCAATACGAACGCCGAGATTGTCGAGACCTTCATTCTCATCACACAATCCGGCGTTTGAAATGTGGCTCCAGTGAACTTGTGCGCTGACGCGTTCTGATATGTCGTAACCAATATCCGCGCCCAGGCGGAACATGACGCGGCAACCCAAATATTGGGTCATCATGGCGCGATTGGCATCAAGCACCGGATCAAATGGATCTGTTTCGCCATTGTGGACTACGCCGCCAAGCATACCATTCACGAAAAATCGTTCGGCGAAATATTGCGTCCACTCAAAGCCTGTATAAAACTGGCTCGTTGAACCACTCACCGTTGCGATATTGGCACCAACCAATGGGCGCGGTGATCCGAGTACCGATAAAAATTTTGGGGACTCAAACAACAGCTCCAAATTGATCCCTGCACCATCTTCGAAGTCAGGCGACCAACCACCAAAACCTTGCACAGTCATGCCAAAGCGCGCCTCATCAACGCCCCGCGCGTGGCCTGGCGTCGTGACGAACAAGGTCGCCGCGAACAATAGTGCAGTCGTATAAACAAGCGCCCGCATCGCGCCCCCCTTTGATAAACGGCAATTCGCAAGGGGTCTTTATGGAATATTAAGGTTAACCGCCGGTGAAAATATGGACGCTTATAAGAAGGTATAAGGATTAATATCGACAACGCAGCGCACCGCCGATGGGGTTTTCACGCGCTGCAACCAATCACTTAGATAGGCCTGAAGACTGACATCGCGCCGAGCCTTCACCAAAAAACGCATGCGGGCATGCCCACGCAACCGATAGATTGGTGCCCGAGCGGGACCTAAAACCTCTACCCCATCACCATTGGGTGCTGATTGCGCCAAATCATTTGCCGCCTTCATCAACGCCGTTTCATCTTTTGATCGCAAGACAATCGCCGCCAAACGCCCATAGGGCGGGAAGCCAAGACCATGGCGGCCTTCCGCCTCCACCGCCAAAAACGCGTTGCGGTCGCCATCTGCCAGCGCATTTAAAACCGGTGCCTGGGGTTGATAGGTTTGCAACATGGCACGTCCAGGCTTACCCGCGCGCCCAGCACGCCCCGCGACCTGACTTAGCAATTGATAGGTGCGTTCAGCCGCGCGTAGATCACCCCCCGCCAATCCGAGATCAGCATCCACCACACCGACCAAGGTCAGGTTTGGAAAATGGTGTCCCTTCGCCGCGACCTGCGTCGCGATCAGTATATCAATCTCGCCATCGCGCATCGCATCAAGAACAGCGCGCATTGCGGTCGGTGACGATGCCGTATCAGACGATAAAACCGTGACGGCGGCGTCTGGCCAAATCTCACGGGCCTCCTCTGCCACCCGTTCAACCCCAGGACCGCAAGGCGTCAAGGAATCAACCGCATGACAAGCCGGGCAAGCCGTTGGCTTTGGCATGGAAAAGCCCGTGTGATGGCACACCAGCCGATTTTCAAATCGATGTTCAACCAACATCGTATCCGAACCTGGTGCCGTCATCTTATGGCCGCACCGACGGCAAAGGGTCAGCGGCGCATAACCGCGCCGGTTCAAGAAAAGTAGGCTTTGTTCGTTTGCGGATAAATTGGCATTGACCGCGTCAACAAGCGTTGGCGACAACCACCGACCCACTGGCGCCGGGTTTTCACGCATATCGATCAATTCAATGTCTGGCATCTGCGCACCAGCGACACGACTTGCCAGGCCAACGGCGCCATAGCGCCCCTCATCGACATTGACCACGGTTTCCAGCGATGGTGTGGCAGAGGCGAGAACAACAGGAAAGCCACCTTTTGCGCCGCGCACGACAGCGAGATCGCGCGCGTGATAAATCACGCCATCTTCTTGTTTATAGGCATTGTCATGTTCTTCATCGACAATGATGAGCTTCAAATTTTGGAAAGGTAAAAACAAAGCGGAGCGCGCACCCACAACAAGCCGGGCTTGCCCTTCGCCCACGCGTCGCCAGGTCCGTCGCCGTTGTGCGGCCGTTAGTTCAGAATGCCATGGTGCCGGCGGCGCGCCGAAACGTTCCTCGACACGCTGAAGAAATGGCAAAGTCAGCGCAATCTCTGGGATTAGGATAACAATCTGCGCTGTTGGATCACGCCTCAACGCGGCGGCGGCGGCTTCTAAATAAACTTCTGTTTTTCCCGAACCTGTCACCCCATCAATCAATGTGGTTGAATGGGTGCCTGCATCAATTGCTGTAACTAAGTGATCCACAGCGAAATTTTGTTCATCAGATAAATCCCGGCCCTGCCGTTCTAAATCAGGCGCTAAAAACGGTGGATCCGGATCGATATCCACCGCCCGTAAAGCACCCGTCTTCGCCAATCCGCGCACCACGCCATCGCTCACCCCTGCCAGTTTCGCGAGATTCGCTGCGGTCTCAACACCATCGCCGGCGCTATCGAGCACCGCTTGGCGTTGGGGTGTCATGCGTGGGGCGGTATCTCCCGTCACCTCATAGCCGGTTAACATTGACGGCGCGTCGGCAAAATCGCCCGAGCGCATCACCATGCGGAGCACCGATCCTAGAGGGGACATTGTGTAATTTGCCGTCCAATCCACGAATTCAATCACGGCCTGGGCCAATGGCGGAGCGTCGCAAAATGACACGATCGATTTCAGTTTTTCCGGGTCCGTATCGCCAGTCTCGCCAGGCCAGATCACCCCTTTAATCTCTCTGGGGCCAAATGGTGCCACAACAAAAGCTCCCGGCCGGACCAGCGACGCAGGTGCAAGATAATCATAGGGCTTGAAAAGCGGCAACGGAAACAAGACCTTGACGCGAATCGTCTCGGCTCCGGCGTTCAGCACCGAAATATCTTCAGAATTGTTTGTGCCATCCATCGGTCTAATGCTTGATCCGCGCCTCGGTTTCGGCTGAATTACCGATGTTCTTTTCGTAGATTATGGGTAAAGCGCAATGCGTTTCTTCTTTTTTGTCGTTTTCCTTTTCGCCATCACGGCTACTGGGGCAAGTGCAAAATATAGCCTGTGTAACAAGTCTAGCTATGCGCTATCGGCTTCCATTGGTTATGTCGATGGCGATCGCCTGGCAACACGCGGCTGGTGGCGGTTGCGACCGGGGCAATGCAAAGTCGCCCTGACCGAACAAACCAACGCTGGGCGGTATTTTGTTTTTGCCGAAGCGATCCCTGGCCACCAAGGCCCTTTGCGCACTTGGTCAGGTGACACACCTCTTTGCGTTGAGAATTCCGGTTTCTTTAATTTGCGCAACCAAGATGTTTGTCGCGACGACCCGATGCGACAGCGCAAGTTTTTCGACGTGGAAGTCACCGAGGATGCAGCCGGCAATTGGCAAACAGACTTTACGGAAGCCAATAATTATACGGTTTACTCCGCAGAGGTTGCTGGCGTGCAGCGCCTATTGACGGATATGGGCGAAGATGTTGGGCGGGTCGACGGCGCTTTGGGACGCTCTACACAACGTGTGCTTGCCAATTATCGTACGAAAAAAGGCTTGGCTGAAGGCACAAGCATTGATGATGAATTAATCGACGCGCTCATCGACGACGCAAATGCGCGCGAAGCAAAGCTCGGCTTTTTCTATTGCAACAAAACCGACGATCCCGTGTGGTCTGCGATCGGCGAACCAAATGATGATGAAAGCTACGGCACAAAAGGGTGGTGGAAATTAGCCCCTGGTGACTGCGCAAAAATTATCAAAGGCGATCTCGAGCATGATCATTATTATGTTTATGGCGTGATTGAAGATGCGCTCAGCGAACGTGCGATAACCGGCGGCGACAAAGCGCTCTGTATCAAAGCGGTGATGTTTAATGCCAATAATGAGGTTGCCTGCACCGACCAAGATCTTGATGAATCGCTGTTCCGGCGCGTTGAAATTGGCGGGTCGTCCTCAGCAACATTTGATTTCTTGCCTGAAATGTTTGCGTCACCGCCAACAGAATAGGCACTTTACCATTGATTGATTTTGGTCACATCGAAAGCTGGGTTTTCGATCTCGACAACACGCTTTACGAAGCGGAGTGTCAGCTATTTCAACAAATCGATGCGCGCATGACGTCGTATATTCGCGACCGCCTAAACTTACCCCATGACCAAGCGCGCAAGCTACAAAAAGAATACTATGTGAAATATGGAACGACCATGGCGGGCTTGATGGATGAACATCAAGTCGACCCGGATCATTTCATGGAGTTTGTACACGACATCGATCTCGCACCAATCAAACCAAATCCTGAATTGGCACGCGCGCTTTCAGCGCTTCCCGGTCAGAAATATATTTTCACCAATGGCTCGGTACGCCATGCAGAAAATGTTGCTGGTGCCTTAGGCGTGTTTCATTTATTCGACGAAGTCTTCGACATTAAAGCCGCAGGATACCGACCTAAACCTCGGCGCGAAACCTATGAGGCTTTCCTCAAAGAACATGGTGTCACGCCACAAGCGTCGGTGATGTTCGAAGATCTTGCCCAAAACCTGGAAGCACCGCACGCCATGGGCATGACCACCGTGCTGGTTTGTTCTGATGCCGCATGGCTCGCCGATGAGCCCCATGACAAACGTCCAGCGGCTCCCGGTTTCACGGCCGATCATATTCATCACACAACAAATGATTTGACCGCGTTTTTATCAAAGGTCAGAACGTCGGCGGACAGGACCATCCTGGCATAGGAAAACAAAAACCATGACCGACCAGACCCCAATTGAATCCGTGATCAATGTCGGTTGGGAAGACCGCGCCAATATCTCCATCGACACCCAAGGCGATATCCGTGACGCAGTCGTTTCGGCATTGCAACAACTCGATCAAGGCACTGCGCGGATCGCTGAGAAGGTCGATGGCGCTTGGGTTGTGCATCAATGGTTGAAAAAAGCGGTGCTGCTTTCCTTTCGATTATTTCCCAATGATTTGATCCCGGGGGGCCCTGGCATGGCTGCATGGTGGGATAAGGCCCCTTCAAAATTCGATCACTGGACCGCAGAAGATTTCCAACGATCTGGCATTCGTGCGGTACCACCCGCCACGGTTCGGCGTGGCTCTTTTGTAGCAAACGACGTCGTGTTGATGCCGTCCTTTATCAATATTGGTGCCTATGTAGGGACAGGCACCATGATCGACACATGGGCCTCCATCGGGTCCTGCGCACAGGTCGGTGCCCATTGTCATATCTCTGCAGGCACCGGCATTGGTGGTGTGCTCGAACCCTTACAAGCCAATCCCGTCATCATCGAAGACAACTGTTTCATCGGCGCTCGATCCGAAATCGTTGAAGGGGTCACTGTTGGCGAAGGATCGGTTATTGCCATGGGTGTTTTCATCACCGCATCGACGAAGATCGTGAAACGCGACACGGGTGAGATTATTTATGGCGAAGTCCCACCCTATTCGGTCATCGTCCCGGGATCGCTTCCATCTGACAAAGGCGGGCCAAGCCTCAGCTGCGCGGTGATTGTGAAACAGGTCGATGCACAAACACGGGCGAAAACATCCGTCAACGAATTGTTACGCGCCTAATAGGGTTCGCCATTTTTGTGGAATGGCTTCCAGCCCTCACCGCCATTGACCAATTGCATATCAACATCAGGATCGGTGTAGGTGCACACGTCCTTTTCGCCCCGTGTTCCCACCTCGAGGAAGACAACCTCCTGGTCGCTGCGATTGACCAACATGTGGCCGTTTTCCACCCCAGCCTTAAATGTCGCAGCGTCACCTGCACGCAGTAACGTCTCCCCATCATCCTCGACCAACATCACTTCGCCTTCGATCACATAGACCAACTCATCTTCATGCTTATGCCAGTGCTGATGTGCAGACGCCGCCCCAGGAGAAAGGGGGGTCAGATTGACGCCAAACTGGCTGAGATGACCAAGGTCGCCGAGGGAAATCTTGCTGCGTCCCGCACATTGCGCATCATATGGTGGCGGGTACATGCAGGCGGTCCTGACCGGCGCGGTTTCGATATTGATTTTTGGCATTGGCATCTCCGCTAGGCTTGTTAAGCAATCGCACATAGACTAGCCGACAATCATGAGTGATATCGACCCCATAAAACTGGCCCAAGCGCTAATCCAACGCCCCTCTGTAACACCGGCAGATGAAGGCGCACTTGATGTCTTAACCGCAGCCCTGACACCGCTGGGATTTGAGTGTACGCGCTTAAAATTTGGCGATGTCGAAAACCTGTTTGCCCGCTATGGGTCCGGTGCGCCCCATTTTTGTTTTGCCGGCCACACAGATGTGGTGCCCGCAGGCGATCCAGAAACTTGGTCGTCGCCGCCATTTGATGCTGCCCTAAAAGACCAGGCGCTTTGGGGCCGTGGGGCCGCCGATATGAAAGGCGCAATTGCCGCTTTTACTTCGGCCGCCGCTCGCGTTGTGCAATCAGGCAGTGTCTCAGGCTCTCTTTCCTTTTTGATCACCGGGGACGAAGAAGGGCCCGCCATCAACGGTACCAAGAAAGTGCTTGAATGGCTCAGTGAAAAAGAGATTAAGATTGATCATTGTTTGGTTGGCGAGCCATCAAATCCAGATGCGATTGGTGACATGATCAAAGTCGGACGCCGTGGCAGCATCAATTGCTGGCTCACCGTCAGTGGCAAGCAAGGCCATGTTGCCTATCCACACCGTGCCAATAACCCAATACCGGCATTACTGCGCAAATTGTTGCATTTGAGCGAAACCGCCTTGGACAAAGGATATGAACGGTTTCAACCGTCAAGCCTGCAAGTGACCGACATTCATATCGGCAATCCGGCACACAATGTGATCCCGGAAAAAGCATCGGCGCGTTTTAATATTCGCTTCAATCCTAATTGGACGGGCCAATCGATCGAGGCTTGGCTGCGCGACCAGCTCGACACACTCGCATCAACGCTCGGTGCAGACTATGAAATGAAAGCGATTGTTTCCGGCGAAGCTTTTTTGACCACCGATACAAAATTCATTGGCTTGATTGCCGATTGCGTCGAGCAAAAATCCGGACGCCGCCCTGAATTTTCGACGACCGGGGGGACGTCTGATGCACGCTTCATCAAAGATCACGCCCCCGTTGCCGAATTTGGTCTGGTCGGCGCGACGATGCATCAAACCGACGAACATGTTGCCATTGCCGATGTCACACTGCTCACCGATATCTATACGGATATTTTAACCCGGTATTACTCAACGATTGGTGCGCCCTCATGATCACGCTGGACTATGTCGTCAAAAACATGCGTGGCGTTTGGAACCTGGCATTTACCGAACGTGATTGGCGCGATGATGTTGATTGCACCACCGAGGGGGTTTTCAAATCCTTTTGGGCCATTGCGCTTTCTATACCATTCGTTGTCATCACATTTACCGCTGTGCACCCGACGCTTTCGACGGCCCCACAATTTGAAGAAACAATTCTCGCGCGCACGCCGGCGGCGCTTTTGATTTTTGCAGAGCTGGTATCCTTGGTGCTGTATTGGTTGGCCAATGTTGCCGCGCTAGTGTTCACGGCGCGAAAAATTAATGCGTCGGATAAGGTCGCCCATATGATCGTCGCGTTTAATTGGAGCCGCTTGATGGCTTTGGCGGCCGTTGCCACTGCCGCTTTTGTCTTGGGCGTTACGGGCAATGTCAGCATCTTTGTCTTGATCTATTTACCCGCCGCATTTTTCAGCCTGTCGATTTTGTGGGCCATCTTACGAAAATTTTTGCCCGTCAATATTGTGATGACAATTTCCTTGATCACGATGCTCATATTAATCGAAATCATCGTCGATACGCTGGTCACCCATGGGCTGGTTGGCTTGTATCAATTTTTTTCATAGTCGGCTCGTAAAAAATATAATCCAGCCGCTGGCGCAACTTGACCACAAGCTGCACGATCACAGGCCAACAGCGCATCTTTTAGATCCCGGGCGCGCCATTTCCCACGGCCAACCTCAACTAAAGATCCCACAAAAGAGCGCACTTGGTTGTGAAGAAATGACCGTGCTGCACAACGCACAATGACATCATCCCCGGCCCGCGTGACGGATATCTCGTCTAGGGATTTTACTGGCGATGCTGATTGGCAGGCCGCAGCACGAAATGTCGTAAAATCATGCTTACCGACGAGAACCTGCGCCGCCGCATCCATCGCCTCGCTATCCAACGCATATGGTATATGCCATGCGCGGTTGAGATCTAAGGCCAACCGGGCCCGGCGATTGACGATGCGATATTCATAAGCGCGCCTGATGCAGGAAAACCTTGCATGAAATGCCTCGTCGATCGTTTCGACCTGCAATACTGAAATCGGGGCCGGCAACATATGATGGTTGAGCGCATCACGAATGACATCAGCGCGGAATTCTCGCGCAATCTCGAAATGAGCAATCATGGCAAGGGCGTGAACACCCGCATCCGTCCGCCCAGCACCACAGACGTCAGCTTCCTCACCACACAGAGCAAAGACGGCTTTCTCTAGCGCCTCTTGAACAGAAGGCCCATTTTCTTGACGCTGCCATCCGACAAAAGGTGTTCCGTCATATTCAAGGGTAAGCTTGTAACGCGGCATAGCGGTTATAATACCTGGCCATTTTCAATGGCAAAGCCACGCAAAAACTCCTCAGTGGGCTGCGCGCGCTTGCCGGATCGTTGCAACAAAGAGAGTTCAACCGCACCCTCGCCGCAAGCGATGACAAAGTTTGTTTCCGCCTGAAGAACGGTGCCCGGAATACCAGTCGCCTCGGCCTGTCGTGACGACAACACTTTAACGCGCGCACCATCAACCTCAAACCAGGCCCCGGGAAACGGGGACAAACCACGGATATGGCAATCCACTTCCCGAGCCGTTCTTGACCAGTCTATGCGCGCCTCATCGGACGAAATCTTATGGGCATAGGTAACACCCTTTTCCTCTTGTGGCTTTTCCAAAAGCGCACCCCGACCAAGCGCGGCAAGGGCGCGGGGTGCCAATTGGGCACCCACATAGGAAAGCCGGTCATGCAATGTTTGAAACGTGTCCGTCGCTTTAATCTCAACGCTTTCCGACAACAAAACAGGACCCGTATCGAGGCCCGCCTCCATCCGCATCACATCGACTCCAGTGATGTCATCCCCGGCCATGATCGCTCTTTGGATCGGCGCCGCCCCTCGCCATCGGGGTAGAAGCGAGGCATGCAGATTAATGCAGCCATGTTCGGGGGCGTCTAATATTTCTTGCGGCAAGATGATGCCATAAGCAACGACAACCGCGACCTTTAAATCAAGCGCCGCAAAGGCGGCGCGTTCTTCATCCGCTTTAAAATTTTTCGGCGTACGCACGTCAATGCCATTGGCTTCAGCGAATTGGTGTACCGCAGAGGAAACCAGCTTTCGGCCGCGCCCAGCGGGTTGCGGCGCACGCGTATAAACAGCGGCAATATCATGACCGGCTGCTATCAGTTCGCTCAAGACAGGAACGGAAAATTCCGGCGTCCCCATGAAAGCAAGGCGCATTACCTAAGACTCCTAAAAATTTTTCGCTTAGCTATTCAGCGGCGAGCCGCTGTTCTTTCTTTAGCTTTTTCAAAACACGCTCACGTTTCAAGCGCGAAAGATGGTCGATGAACAACACACCCTCAAGATGATCCATCTCATGCTGAATACACGTCGCCAGCAAGCCTTCGGCCTCGAGCAATTGTTCCTTACCGTCAAAGTCGAGATATTTCACACGGCATTTTGCCGGACGTTCAACCTCATCGTAAAATTCAGGCACGGACAAGCAGCCTTCTTCGTGCAGGTTCATATCGTCGGATGGATCAAGAATTTCTGGATTGACGAAATAGCGCGGGGCTGGCTCCTCACCCTCACCCGCAAGGTCCATCACGATCACGCGCACGGGCTCGCCAATCTGGATCGCCGCCAAGCCGATACCCGGGGCGTCATACATCGTCTCCAGCATATCCTTCATCAGGGCACGCAGGTCGTCATTGACCTCAGGTACAGGTTTCGAGACCTGACGCAGCCGTGGATCGGGCGCCGTTATGATTTGCCGTATTGCCATAGGGATCACCTATGATCACGCGTACCCGCCGTCAAGATGACCCCCGCAAAGACTGCGTTAACCATGTTTTGGCCTAACCCCTCGCATTTTATGGGTTTTTCGCCTAAAGTGGCTTTTGTAGTTGAGTACCACGTGGGGTGGGGAATGAGTTTGTGGACGCCGTTCATACAGGACGGACGCGACGGTGTGGCCGATGGGTCAGACCCTCAGGCACCTTTGCAGCCATTGATTGACGGGACAGACCCGATGGCATGGCTTGGGTTTGGTGCTTTCGTCGTCATTTTTCTATTCATAATTTTATTGATGATCCGCGCCCGTGTGATCAACCCCGCCAAACATGGTGGCGGCCCGAAAAAGGCTGTTTTTGAACCGGCGGGCGATGACGCCGACATCACTTTTGACGAAGTCGAATTTCTTGCGGGCCCAGCGCAAGAACACGAAGAGAATGAACAACCAGCCTTTGACGAGAATGCCAGTCAAGAAATGGACGAGGCTGTGCATGAGCCAATCGATGATGATGCCGTGCATGCGGATATTCCTGATGACAATGACGAGCTATTCCCGCCGCAAACCAAAGATCAGAAAAAATCCCGGTCTCCATTTGTCGGCCTTTTTTCGAGCAAAGAGCGCAAGAAAGAAACGCCTGAGGAGCACGCTGACGTGCACATTGATGATGTGCACGAGGATTTCAGCGCAGATCATCACCAGGATGAAGCCATCACACACGAAGAAGAGCTTTATGAAACCGATCAGCCCATCGATCCGCTCCCGAGTGCTGACACCTTTCGAAGTCTCGATGATGATGTTGAGGCCCGGCGACGCCAGACAGAGGCTGAGGAACGCGAACGACTTTACGAAGAGATTCGCCAACAAAACGAGCATGACGCAGCGATAGCGTCGAGCGCAAGAGAAGAAGAACGCGATCGCGCTTACCAAGAGGCACGCGAAGAGGCCATACGCGAATCCGAATTTGAACGCCGCAAAAGTGAAGCAGCGTTGGAACAGCGCCTCCGCTCCCTTGCCTCAGTCGAACAAAAACTATCGGAACAAGCTGATACGCTTGGGACAGGCGCACAAGTCGCCCATGAGCGCTTGAGTGAATCAATTGATCAGCGCTTTGCTGATCTGTCAGCGGAACTTAACCAACGGCTAGAAGACGCGGCCACAAAAGCGGCTTTGAGCGCGCACGAACGTTCGCGCACCGAACCTGGCATTGGTGATTTGGCTGAATATGTTGGTAGAGAAGTCGGCAGCTTGCGCATGGCGATGCAAGAGGCTTTTCAAGGGCTGAGCAAACGCATCGACAATCTAAATGCAATTTCTAAAAACGCCGCCGGTCTGCACACCCAATTGGCTGACGTCAACCGGCTTTTGACCCAACAAACACAAAGCGTCCCGGCGGCGAATACCATTCCTCTCGCCGGCATCATTCGGCGGATCTTACCCGCGGCCCATTACAAATTTGAATCCGTACTTTCGTCCGGGGTCACCGTTGATTGCTGCGTGCAGCCAACAGGACAAGGGGCACCAATTTCCATTGATGATAATTACCCAACCAAAGCGTTTGAACATTATCTTCGTGCCCGCGCCGCATCAGGGGAAAGCGCGCAGGCGGCGAATGAATATCGACACGCCTTGTTACGTCACATCATTAATGTTTCGAAGAAACACATTATTCCGGGCGAAACCGCAGCGGCGGCCATGATCTTTGCTCCGTCCGACACGATCTTAAATGATCTGCACGCGAACTTCCCAGACCTCGTACAAGATAGCTATCGCGCAAAGGTATGGATCGTATCGCCGACATCACTAATGGCGACCATGGATACGATGACCGCGATTGCCGAAGAGACATCAACCAACATCACCCGCGCCGCAGAAGACACGATCGCCGCAGAAATAGACCGGCTACGCGCATTTGTTGCCGAAACCGATGACAGTGCCGACTTGCTGCAATCAAGTGGTGCCAGCTTTAATCTGCGATCAGGCAGTGACGACGATGTAACGCCACCAGCACCAGAAGAAGATGCACATTCTCAGCGCCGTTCTCCTGAAGCCGAGGCTTTGGAACGGTTAGAGCGGGAAGAAGCCTTAGCTGCGCAAGCAGAGGCCAAGGAAGAAAACGTAGAAGAGGCAAAAGAGGAAAAGGATCCGCCCAATAACCGGCCGCCATTTCCTTTGCGCTAAGATTTTAGGCAGCGTCTTCTTCGGATTTATCATCCAATTGCTGAGGGGCTTGTTCCGCGCGCATCACACGTGGGGCATTTTCAATTTCTGCAACCGGGGTAACATCGGCTTCAACACCGGGAATTTCATACTCAGCAAATTTTCGCGCACGTGACATGACACGCCCTTCATAGCCGCCAATGGTCGCATTATATTTGGTCATCGCAGAACTAAGCGCCTTCCCAAGACCCGATAGATTGGTACTCATCACCTTCAGACTATCGTAAAGATCTTTCGCCATCCCCGCGACGGCTTCCGCATTTTGTGTCATTTTTTCCTGTCGCCAATAGAGCGACGCAGATTTTAAGACAGCGATCAAAATCGTCGGTGTCGCAATCAAAATCTTTCGATCAAATGCCTCTTGATAAAGCTGTGGTCGCGCTTCGAGTGCGGCTGAGTAGTAATTTTCGCCGGGAACAAACATCACCACATAATCAAGCGAACTACTCAATGATGCTGCATAGTCCTTAGAAGAAAGTGACTTAACATGGTTCCACAAATCATTGGCATGCCGCGTTAAATGCGTTGCACGGGCCTCGTCTGTTTCCGCTTCTACAGCGTCCAAATAAGCACCAAGTGACACTTTACTATCCACCGCAATGACACGGCTGCCAGGTAAGCGCACCACCATATCGGGTTGTTTGCGTTTTTCACCATCATCGTGAGACGCTTGTTCCACAAAATCTACATAGGCAGTCATGCCGGCAATCTCGACCACATTGCGGAGTTGCTCTTCACCCCATCGCCCGCGCGTCTTAGGCCCGGCGCGCAATGCTGTTGCTAGTTTTTGCGCTTCCATACGCACATCAAGAGTGGATTTCGTCAGATCTCCAATTTGCGCCGCCAAGGCGCCGCGAGATTTTTGCTGCTCGTCGCGCAGCTCCGTCAGCCCTTTTTCATAGCGCACCAAAGTATCACTGACGGGCTTCAGTAAATCATCAAGCGCTTTGCGGCGTGTATCTCCTTCGGACTTAGCGGTCTCTCGGTAACGGGAAAAAGTTTCATTGGCACGTTCTAAAAATGCCTCATGGGCACCCTTCAACATTTCAGAGGTTGCGGCTTTGAATTCAGCATCAAGGCGCGCACGTAGCTCCGTCAGTGACCGCTCGCGCTCTTGCAGTTGCGCATTGCGCGCCGCGGCTTCACTTTCTAATGACGTTATTTTTTCGCGCAGGTCATCATTGTCTTCTCTAAGGGACGGGATCTCTTCTACGCGTGCTTCGGCCGCGGATAGATCTATGCGCACATGCTCAACCACACTGCGCAGCCGGCGATTGTCCTTACTTTCACGCCAGTAACAGAAGGCAAAAACGAGAGCTACCGCAACCCAAAGGGTTGCGATCCAAAAAGCGGGTCCGCTTGGATCAATCCAGGATGTGTTCATGGAACAAGGTTTAGGCCGATTCGCCTGGGTCCTGCGCCTTAGATTCGCGGTTGGGGTAAACCAAAAATGCGCTGGCCGCATAATTCAAAAACAAGGTCAAAATGATCGCGGCGATTTTTGCCCAAACCGGCCCAATCTGAGCTGAAAGCAAAGCGACCATGCCTGTGGAAATCACGAGCGAAAACACATGGGCTGCAAAAAATTTCCCATAGCCTCGAAGGGACAACGGTGCCGGTTGCGCGTCCTGCCGGAAAGTAATGCGTGAATTAAAAAAATAGCTGTTGGGGTTGGCAATCCCGAAGGCCAAAAGATTAGCGAATATCGGTGCGATCCCGAAAAACACACCCACCGCAAAAACAGTGAAATCAACGATCGTACTGAAGACACCAACCATGCTGAACAGCGCAAACTGACCCCCATGACGTTTCATCGTTGAGCGTGATTGCGTCATGTGCCCCAGCACTTTCCGGGCATTGAGGTCACAATTGCCGAAATTTCCTGCATTTTCGCATCCCTGCTACGGCCCGATCACAGGTGAAAATAAGGCTTTGTTTATTTCAAAGGGGTAAATGAGCCTTAAGAAAACGATTAAAAAACCATGATTTCAAACGCCACCGCCACATATGACCGGACCACCGCCTTTTTGGCGCGGCGTTATCCGCTGATCGCTCATCTCCTCACCCACCGACAGCGCGAAATCATTTTTGCAGCAGCTGGTTTATTCGTCGCAATCTATGTCTCTCAATTTCTGACATTTATCGTCACAGCCAATGACTTGATGAGTGCTCAAGGATCCGTTATCGGCGGCGATTTTTTTGCCTTTTGGACAGCGGCGCAAAACACCTTCGTCGCGAGCCCCACGCTTCTGTACGACGCTGATCATTTTCAGGAACAAATGCTAAAACGCCTGCCTGAGCGCGAAACCATTCTTTTATATTGGCAATATCCACCGACCATGATGTTGCTGACTGCGCCAGCGGCGGCCTTGCCCTATCTCCCAGCATATTTTGCTTGGCTTGTTAGCAACACCGCATTGCTGGGTGCCGTTTTGCATCGCTTATGGCGCAATAAGACCGCGCTCATTTTGGCACTGACATCACTTGCAGCTTTCCAGGGATGGATTACCGGACAAACGGGCCTTTTTACCGCCGCGCTCATCACTACCGCCGCCGCTTGCGCCGATCGTCGACCCGTTATCGCAGGGATTGCCGCGGGCATTTTGACCTTTAAACCGCAGCTAGGCCTATTGATCCCAATTGCTTTTTTAGCGGCCGGGTGTTGGCGTGCATTTGCCGTTGCTGCATTGACCAGCTTTGTCTTTGCGCTCGCAAGTGTTGCCGCCTTTGGCGTTGATACCTGGCTCGCTTTTTTCGAGGCGATACGCGCTCATAGCGATCGCATGCAATCGACCGTATTTCCATATCACAAAATCATCTCTCTATATGGTGGCCTCAAAATGCTCGGCGCGCCAAATCTTTTAGCATTGTGCGGACAAGGACTTTCAACGATCGCGCTTGCCGGGTTTGTTTTCCATGTATGGCGCCGATCGAGTGAATGGGATTTACGAACGATTGCGCTCTGCGCCGCTATTCCTCTCGCAACGCCCTATGCTCTATATTACGAATTGCCGATCTTAATCGCGCCACTTTTCTTGGTGGCACGCCGGGCGACATTGTCGACATGGCTAACGGGTGAAAAATTCGCTCTCATGGCTTTGTGGCTCGCACCAATTGCCCTGCCCGGCACTGACACTATTCCCGGTATCCCGTTGAGTTTTCTCGTTGCGGCGTCGGCATTTTTCATCTGCGCCAGACGGGTACAAAGCGATCTCGGCTCAGAAGGATCGCCGGGCCTTCATCGCGGCGCTTAACGTACCCTCGTCCAAGTAATCCAACTCACCACCCACGGGAACACCTTGGCTCAATCGGGTCACGGTGACACCCACGGGTTCGAGATGTTCGGTCAGATAATGCACCGTGGTTTGGCCATCAACGGTGGCCGGTAACGCTAAAACAATCTCAACTACGGCATCATCGCTGGCACGCGCAACAAGACCGCCCACATTCAAATCATCGGGACCAACACCGTCGAGCGGCGATAACAATCCACCGAGCACATGATAGCGTCCTTTATGAGCACCAGCGCGTTCCAATGCCCAAAGGTCGCCCACATCCTGGACCACACATAAAACGCCGGCATTGCGTTCAACATCTGCACAAACTGCACACGGATCAATAGAGTCCCAATTCCCACATGACGAACAAGATTTCACTTTCTTGGCGGCATCATCAAGCGCAAAGGCAAGCGGGCCCATCACCTGGTCGCGCCGTTTCAACAAATAAAGCGCGGCGCGTTTGGCCGAACGCGGCCCGAGGCCAGGCATTTTTGCCAACAGATCAATCAAGCGTTGTAGTTCGGGTCCAATAGGGGATGCGGGCATTTAAAAACTCGTGGTCGATATCTTCTACTATTCAGCGGCGGCGGCTTTGGGGGCCAAGACGGTTTCATGTCCCGGCACGGGGTGTCGGGGGATGAGGAATGACAATGAAAGGGAAATCCCTGCCATCCCTGCACCGAGCAAAAACACCAAAGACGGGCTCGCCAGCCAGATCAACCCAAAACTCGCCGGGATCAACACTGCCGCGATATGATTGATGGTAAAGGCAAATCCCGCCGTGCCCGCAAAGTCAGCGGGATCAGCGATTTTCTGGAAATAGGTTTTGATCGCAATCGCCATCGCAAAAAACGCATGATCCACAATATAAAGCCCTGCGGCCACCATGGGGTTGGAGACATAGGCGTAGGAAATAAACACGCCAATCAAGCCGATATATTCTAGGCGCAAAGCATTACGTTCCCCAAATCGCCCGATCAGCGCACCAATCTTTGGCGCAAAGACAATGTTGAAGCCCGTATTGATCAGGAACAAAAGGGCCACTTCGTGTACGTCATAGCCAAATTTTTGCACCATTAAGAGCGCCGCAAAAACTGTGAACACCTGACGCCGGGCACCGGACATGAATTGCAACGCGTAATAGAGCCAATAGCGTTTGCGTACGACCAGTTGTTTATGCTGCGGTGTATGTTCTTTGAAATAGGGGAAGGCGCGCCAGAGATAGATGACGATGAAAAGGGTCATCACCCCAAACAAAGCGAACGCCATTTCAAAGCTAAGGTCGAAAGTTTTCCAAACCAGGGCAATGATCGCGTAAACCGCAAGTTGGGCGACACCGGCGACAGCGATGAGCTTTCCCAATAATTTTGGCGCTTCTAGCTTGGGCAACCATTGCAATTGCAATGACTGATTGACGGTTTCGAAATAATGATAGCCCACGGACATAATGATAGTGGTGAGGTAGAAACCCCAAACGCTGGGAAAATACCCCGTGATCCCCACAAACACCCCAAGCAAGGCCAGCGACAACAGCGCCAAAGTCTGTTCACGCATGATCAGCAAAACATAGATAACGAGGAATGCCAAAAAGCCCGGCACCTCCCGAATGGTTTCTTGCAAACCCACTTCCGCACCGGTCATGCCGATGCCGTCAACGGCAAAGTTTTTCGCCAGCGTGTACCAAGCCGCAAAAGAAAGCTGTACCGCCACCGTCATCAACGCTAGCGCCATGAAAGGCGAGCGACTGGCCGCAAGGGATTTAAGCGATGTTAGGGGCGTCACGAATTGGGCCTTTGGGTTTTGGTGGGTGAAGCCATAAGCTGATCAGCGCAGTACGCCGAGTTCCATTGTGAACGCTAACACACGCGCTTCACACCCAATAGCATCATGCCCATTTTCTAAAACGGTAACTTAAACCCAGGTGGTAATGCCAAGCCGTCGGTCAGGCCTTTCATTTGTTCCGCAGACTGTGTTTCGAGCTTTGCTTTGGCGTCATTGATGGCCGCCGCAATCAAATCTTCCAAAATTTCCGCATCATCTTCTTTCATGAGGGAGCGTTCAATCGCGACGGCTTTTGCGTAGCCTTTGCCGTTCAAGACGACTTTGACCATGCCAGCCCCAGCCTCGCCAGAGACTTCGATTTCGGCCAGTTTTTCCTGCATTTCCTGCATTTTGGCCTGCATCTGACCGGCCTGTTTCATCATTTCACCAATATCCATCACGCATTTCCTGGTTTTTGTTCAAGGGACCCCAAAGCGGGGAAATCATCATCCGGATCAACCGGTTTGTCATCATCATCTAATTCTACTGGGGCCGGGGCGGTGACCGCTTCGGGTTCGCGGATCATCGTCACTTCAGCGCCTGGGAAAACTTCCATGGTTTTTTGCACTAAGGGATGGGCCATCACTTCGGCCATGCGCGCATCGCGCACGGTCGCGGCCCCTTCCGCTTGGGTGTTCACCGTGACAATCCATTGTCGTCCGGTCCATTCTTTCAAACGCTGGGTTAAGCGCCCCGCCAAATCACCCGGGGCATTTTCATGCAAGCGTAATTCAATGCGTCCCTCGGAAAAATTGACAAGATGCACATAGCTTTCAAGTTCGGTGCGCAGTTTTGCGTCGCGGCGCTCACCCGCCAAATGCACAACGTCTCTAAATTCTCGCAGCCATGGTGCGCCCGCAGGTGGGCGTTGGGCGGCTGGTGGTTCTAGTCCTGGGGGTTGCGGTTCTAGTGGTGGCGCCGTTGGCGCAATTTGTTCCGCCTTCGGCGCAGTCTTTTCTACTGATGGGCGCTCTATCGCCGGAGCTCCGCGCCCGCCATTAGTGTTTTTTTTTAAGGCACGCAAAGCTTCATCCGGGGTTGGAAGGTCCGCTGCAAAACTCAGACGGATCAACGCCATCTCCCCGGCCGCCGCCGGGTCCGGGGCGACATTCGTTTCCGCCAACCCCTTCATCAACAGGGACCAAGACCGTGTCAGGGCATTCATTTCCAACGCATCAGCAAGGCCTTTGGCGCGCGATGCATCTGCCTCACCGGCTGGGCCATGGGCCGCCGCCGATGGGCCCGCCGCTTTCACGCGGGTCAATAAATGCACAAGATCTAGAAGATCGCGCAAAATCACACTGGGTTCTGCGCCCGCATCATATTGATCACGGAAGAGATCAAGCGCGGTTTTCGCGTCACCCTTGAAACACGCATCGATCAGATCCCAAACGCCGGCACGATCCGCAAGACCCAACATCGACCGGATTTCATCAGCAGAAACTTCTTCACTACGCGCATTCGCCGTGTGCTGAACAATCGCTTGATCAAGGATAGATAGAGCATCGCGCACTGACCCCTCCGCGGCGCGGGCGATCATCCACAATCCGTCATGGGCAATGTTGACGTCTTCTTGTTGCGCGATGCGCGCCAAATGATCGCGCAATGTTTCTGGATCGATCCGGCGCAAATCAAACCGCTGACAACGGGACAATACTGTGACCGGTAATTTGCGAATTTCTGTTGTTGCGAAAATAAATTTCACATGGGCAGGCGGTTCTTCCAAAGTCTTCAACAACGCGTTGAACGCCGCTGTCGACAACATGTGTACCTCGTCAATGATGTAGACTTTGTAGCGCGCTTCAACCGGGGCATAGCGCACCCCTTCGATCAATTCGCGAATATCACCGACACCGGTTCGGGACGCGGCATCCATTTCCAGCACATCGGGATGACGGCTTTCGGCGATGGCACGACAATGGCGACCCTCTTCGGTCATCGCCATTTGTGGGCCCTCATCCGCACCATCAGGCCCCACATAGTTGAGTGCCCGGGCCAAAATACGCGCTGTGGTGGTTTTCCCGACACCGCGCACACCGGTCAAAATATAAGCATGGGCAATCCGGTCAGAGGCAAAAGCATTATTGAGGGTACGCACCATGGCCCCATGGCCGATGAGATCCTCAAAGCTTTGAGGGCGGTATTTGCGCGCCAAAACTTGATAGGCAGCTTTTTTGCTGTCTTTCTTGGGCTCAACATCTGAAATGAGGTCACTCATAAGCGCATTATGGGGTTTTAAACGCCAGGATCAAAGCGGTCGCGGTTGATCGGGGAAAATTAGGCTCCGGGCAATCGCAAAACCCGGAAGGCTCAATGCCCAAAAATGAGGTGGAAGACTGAAACGACCCGCGCCAAAACTCGTTGTGGCTGCTTCCTTCCGGATCTGACCAGGTTGGCGAGAGACACGTCCGCCAGCCTTCCGCGGCGGAATATCTGCGCTGACTGACAAGAATGCAAGACCTGTCGGAGAATTGCGCTGCACCGGCCAATCGGGTAGCCATGGCGCCCTTACAAACATCAAAATTGGTTCGAACGATCATGCCCAACATTAACGACCATTCTCCTGACGAATTTCTGGCTGCATTTCTTGAAGATTCAGGCAATGCGCCCCTGGCCCTTTATGCTGGCGCGGCATTAGACGCTGCCGGTCGAACCGACGAGGCCTTGTGTGTGTGGACGATCGGCGATGATACCAATCCGGTGCTGCGCACCATTCACCAGCATTTACAAGCCGGTGCCGAATTGCGGCAGCATTCCTTTCGGGCAGACACTGCAATCCGCAAGCATTTCAACGATCTGCATCGCGCAACAATCGATGAATTTGGGAAGACCCTGAAAAACGATGATTTGGATCGCGTTCGCGCCGGCATCTGGACCCATTACGCGACGGGGCCTGTTACCTACAAAACCCCTATGCAGAAGCCGGAGACTTTCTACATCCCGGATCTGCCCGCTTATAGTGTCGCGCCCAAAGATAAAATGCCATGGGCCGAAGCTATAGAGGCAGCCTATGAGGATATTTGCGCCGAATATGATGCGGCAATCAAAGCTGACACCAAGCAATTCCCCTATGTCCCTGATGATGTCGCCACGTCTGCTTGGAGCGGATTGCGCGGCAAAATGGACTGGTCAGCACTTTATCTGCACTTCAATGCCCATTTAAGCGAAGAGGCCAAGCTGTTCCCCAAAACATTGAAGGCTTTGGAAGCGGCCCCATTGGTATCGCGTGACGGTTTACCCCTAGAAACATTTTTCTCGCGCTTGAAACCCGGCGCACATATCCCGCCCCATTGCGGTCTTACCAATAGCCGACTGACGGTGCATTTGCCGATCATCGTGCCCGAAGGTTGTGAAATTCGCGTCGGTAACGACATCCATAAATGGGAAGAAGGCAAAATCATTGGGTTTGATGACAGCTTCCAGCACGAAGCATGGAACCGCGCCGATAGCGACCGCGCCGTGTTGATTTTCGAAACCCACCACCCAGACCTTAGCGAAACAGAAATCGAAGCGATCGAGCGGGTCTATGCTGCCTTCGATAAATGGGTGCGCGGCCGGTTTGACACGATCGGACTTGACCTTGAAGCCATTCAAGCCGCTGAGGCCGCGAAACAGAAAACTTAATCGCCGTTGCCTGATCAATTCAGCCGATAGAAAGACCCCATGAACCCGAGCGATAATCCAAATTGGTTTGCGAACTCACCGCTTGAGCGCATCAACCATGAAGAGGATCAAACGGGTTTCATCCAAGCGGCGCAAAGCGACCCGAAAAGCTTGTTCATACCACTTTGGTGCGGGGACCCCTTATTGACGAATGATCGCGCAACCTTTTTGTCATCGGCAGCACGCGATGCGTTCCCAAAGAATGCACCAATGGTGTTTCTAGGCATCCAGAACGGTGCGGCTCATTTTGGGGTCGACCTTTCCGCCACGAGCGAAACACCAGAAGCGGCTTTGTTCGCGGACCTTGGTGTTTATACGCCCATCCGGCTTGCCGCCGCTTCAATTTCACGCGGCGACCTTGCCATTATCGGTCATGCGCGCTGGCTTTTTGAATGGCACCGTAAGCATCCCTTTTGTGCTGTTTGCGGCAGTGCCACTACGATCAAAAATGGCGGTGCAAAGCGCCAATGTGATCAATGCGAGGCAGAGCATTTTCCCCGCACTGATCCTGTCGCGATTGTCTTGGCCATCCATGGTGACGCGTGTTTATTGGGGCGCAGTCCGCAATTCCCGCCAGGGTTTTTGTCGGCTCTCGCCGGATTTATTGAGGCCGCAGAAACACCTGAAGAAGCCGCCAAACGGGAATTGTTCGAAGAAGCCGGCGTGACACTCACCAATATTCGCTATCAGTTTTCGCAACCCTGGCCATTCCCGTCGTCGATGATGATGGGTTTTCTAGCGGATGCGGAAGACCGCGAATTAAATCTTGATCAAAATGAAATTGAAGAAGCCCGCTGGGTTGAGATCGATGACATCAAAGCCTTGCTCAATGGCGAAGACCGTCACGATATTTTTTTGCCGCCGAAATTTACCATCGCCCGGCAATTGATCGAACATTGGGTCAACGACATCGATCAACATTAACACGGGCCGGGACGTGCGCTTTAGCGAAAACCACACCTCACTACCTGAACCTATAAGCGATTATCGTTACGTGCTAACGCTGGCGCGCCGCCTTATAGACCCCGAGAATTTTTAAAGAGGTTGAGAAAAAGCTCAGCTCTTCAAGAGCAAGGCGCACTGAATTGTCCTGTGGGTGCCCTTCAATGTCGGCGTAAAACATTGTGGCGTTGAACGAGCCTTCAAGCTG
>JAJFGD010000094.1 GCA_021776315.1 Hyphococcus sp.
TTATATTCGTGGTACGGCCTATGATTATGATCGGTGGGCAGAAAATGGTGCAACGGGATGGAGCTGGGACGACGTCCTACCCTATTTTAAAAAGGCCGAGAATAATTCACGCGGCGGTGACGATCTCCACGGGAGCGATGGCCCCCTTCACGTATCAGATATCCGCTACAAAAACCCCCTTACTGAAACATTTCTCAATGCAACAGAGGAACTTCAGATCCGACAAAACGACGACTTCAATGGCGAAGACCAAGAAGGCGCTGGCTTCTACCAGTTTACCCAGAAAGACGGACAACGGTGGTCTTCCGCAAGTGCCTATCTGCACCCGGCAAAATCACGTGAGAATTTGACAATCATCACGGACACCCATGCGGAACGCGTTGTCTTTAAGCAACGTCGTGCACAAGGGGTCGATGTCGTCACCAAGAATGCACCAAAGCGGGTCACTGCAAGACGCGAAGTCATTTTATGTGGTGGGGCATTTCAATCTCCCCAACTTCTCATGCTCTCTGGCGTTGGACCTGAAAAACATCTGCAGGAAATGGGGATCGATATTGTCCATGTCTTGCCTAGTGTCGGACAGAATCTGCAAGATCATTTTGATTGGACCGCAATCCATAAATCAAAATCGCCTCATGGCGTCGGTTTGAATATTTCAACTGCCCTACGATTGCTACCAGCTCTCGTCGATTACAATCGTCGACGCGAGGGCATGTTGACCAGTTGCAGTGTTGAAGCTGGGGCCTTCCTAAAAACAGACCCCAATGAACCAGCGCCTGACGTGCAATTGCATTTCTTCACGACGATGATTGATGACCATGCGCGCAAAAAACATTTCAGTAGCGGATATTCCTGTCACGTGTGCGTATTGCGCCCGAAGAGTCGCGGCACCTTGACTCTCGCAAGCCCTGACCCATCTGCCGCACCTGCAATCGATCCAAATTTTCTCGATGACGAAGATGATCTCGATCGCCTCGTTAATGGTGCCCGTATCATGGAGCGTATTCTTGCCGCGCCAGCCTTTGACGACGTCCGCGGAGAACGGCTTTACCTGAAAGACGATGCCAGCGACGAGGAATTAAGGGCCGACATTCGTGCCCGTGGCGATACAATTTATCATCCGGTGGGCACCTGTCGAATGGGGTCTGATGATGCGGCTGTGCTTGATCCACAGCTGCGCGTTAACGGGATCGATGGCTTGCGTGTGGTGGATGCTTCCGTCATGCCATTTCTTGTTTCCGGCAATACCAATGCCCCGACGATCATGATCGCGGAAAAAGCAGCAGATATGATTCTCGCTAGCCGTTAGGACGCGATTTCGATTTCCTGATCAAAAGCAAGCGTGCGAGCTATCTCGATGCGCTTTTCGGCGCTGTGTTTTTCATCGCCAAGGACCATTGCTTTTTCAAGTACAAAGCGAAGACCACGCCTATTCGCAATTTGGATGGAAATACCAGGTCGAGCATTGAGCTCCAACAATAACGGCCCCTTGTCGCGATCGAGCACAATATCAACGCCAACATATCCAAGCCCCGTCATCTCATAGGAACGCGCGGCCATCATCAAAATTTCATCCCAATATGGTGTGTGGATGCCTTCAAGCGGGTGCGCCGTATCGGGATGGACTTCGATCAAAGCGTCATATTGCATCGCTTGGCGCGTTTCACCTGTCGCAATATCGACACCTACGCCGACACCGCCGCGGTGCAAATTCGCCTTGCCGTCCGATGCTGCAGTCGGCAATCGCAACATGGCGAATACGGGGATACCTTTCAGCACAATCACGCGAATATCGGGAACGCCTTTGAAGGAAATCTTTCCGAAGACATCATCAAACTTGACGCGATACTCAATCAAGGCTTTGTCCGGCTGACCGCCAAGGGAATACATACCAGAAAGAATGTTGTTGATCTGGAATTGCATCGCGCCAAGGTCGATGCGACGCCCACTGGAAAGCCGCCAACCGTGCTTTAGCGGACTATCGATAACAATAATGCCTTTGCCTTGGGACCCTTGAGCTGGTTTGACTACAAACCCATCAGGGTGCGCGATCATTTCGGGGAGTTTCTTCATGTCCCGCGCATCTCTAACGACGCCATAAAGGTCAGGCGTTGGGATATCAAAGTCCTGTGCGAGTTGCTTGGTGATACATTTATCGTCGACCGTGACCAGGCTACGCCGCGCGTTGAGCGCATTCACATAACGAATGTTTCGCTCGTTGATGCCAATCACACCGTTACGCCGTAGAGCTTTTATTGCGCCGAACATATCTATTGCGCTAACTGGCGGAAGCGCCAAAGTTCGCTAAGCCGCAATCCAGTATAGCGCCCCATCAAGACGCATAGCCCCATCAAGACAAGTAGCAACTCCGGAAACTGGTACATCAAATATTCGATATGGCTATTCGTCATGACGAGATAAGCGATACTCGCCACCGCAAGACTGCCCATCCCCTGCTTGATAGCTTCGCTCGCTGAGCTTTCCTCCCAAACGATCGACATTCGTTCAATGGTCATCGTCAAAATAACAATCGGGAAAAGAGATATGGAAAGGCCAATTGCCTGATCAGTACCGGTCAAGGCTACGGTTACGCCAGCCATCACCATCACAATAAAGATCACTACGACCGCCAGCCTCGGTACAAGCAACAGTTGCAATCGCTCAAGGTAAAATCGAAGACCCAATCCTAGTGCGACCAACAATGTGAAAAGTATAAGTCCATTGATCAGGGCTGTTTCGCGAAAGGCGATGCCGATCAACACCGGCATAAACGTTCCAAGTGTTTTGAACCCAATAAACTGACGCAAGAAAACCAAAATGGTTATGCCGACGGGAATGGTCACGAGCACTTTGTAAACAAGCTGCGTTGTCAGTGGCAGATCATTGAAACCAAAGATGCGCCCTAATGCACCTGCACTGCCTTGCGAACTGCGGACGACATCGATCGCCGCGTCGCGATGCGATTGCAATCCAATCTGGATGTCCAGCTCCTCAATGCCGCTCGCGTCAACAAGACCGGCATTTCCGTACCAAATTGTGAAAAATCGACCGGATGGATCTTCTGGAAAATACCGGAGATCCTCTCCGTCGACGTGATATTCCAACCAATGTTTGGTTTCCACGCGCCGTCGCGAATCGGACAGATAGACCCCATTTGCAATTCTCGCCGGAATTCCCGCGGAATGAAGCGTATGGCGGGCAAGTTCGAGGCGTGCTCGCGTGCTTGTACGGCCGTCCAAAAGAACAGCGATCTCATCCGCATATTCCTCACCGGCCGCACGATTTTCAAAAGATTCCTGCAAGGCCAGGTTCACAAAAGATTGATCATCAGCTGATCGGCGGCGCAGATCACCAGCCCAGACAATAAAGGCCTGGCGTTTGATCAAATCCGACTGGAACGGAATGGTCTCAGGTTCAGTTTGGGTGAATGAAGGCGGCAGCGGTGTCGCCATTGTCTCGCCCACAGTCTGCGCCATGTAGCGTAACACCTTGCGATTACTCGGAAAACGGTAGGTCCAGACAGCCTGCCGATTTTGCGTTTCAGGTTCAGCAACAAGGCTGAGACCGAACGGGCCATTATAGAATTGCTCTTGGGGGAATGACCGTTGAACATCACTCGCCGGCAAATAGACTTCTAGTCGCGCTGGCTCATCGCGACCCTCAAATTCAAGATAAATCTCGAAGTCCCAAATCGTTGCCGTGGCACCCGGAACAACCGGATAGCCAAGACGCACGGATTTTACCAAGAAAATCCCAAGGCCTGCAGCAATCAAAATGAGCCCGAGAATGACTGCCTGACGGAGCTTAGTCTTCATCGGATTGCCCACATTCGTCAGTACCAACAAATGTTTGACCAGGATCGACCAAGATACGGTGGGCGAGGAATTCGCGACCAATCAACACATCATATTCAAAGTCTGCGCGATCAGCCAGGTTGATTTCTGCAAGGCCTTTTTTCACGCCCACACACAAAGGTAGATGGATGACCGGTCGCCGAATGGTCCCGCCGGTTTTTGTCTTGATCAACGCAAATCGAATAACGTTTTGATCGTAGCGGATGGCCCGTCCATCTTTGCCAATAAGCCGAAAACGCACCCAATTATCGCGCTTGCCTCGTTTGTAGATATCGACATCGCGGGCGTGGACCGAGCTTGTATCGGCACCGGTGTCTAGTTTGCCCTTCATCGCGAGCCCCAGGGAGCCAACGCGAACGTCTTCTAAATACCCGAGCGGAATTGGGTCACCGCGAGAGGCATCTTCGGTTGCGTCACCTTGGGCGAGCGCAATCGTTGAAATCGTCATCGAGACAGCAACCGCTGAAAGACTGTTAAGAATACGTCCCATTTAGTCCCTAATTCCTGTTATTTCGGTCCCAATCGGGACGCATTATCAAACCAGTTTACAAAGTAAATATACTCGGCCGCCCCGTCATGAATGTGCAACGTTAATCATGAGAAAGCTTTTCAACTGTACCGTTTTGGCTCGGGCCTTCTCCGGCCTCGATTTTGCTGTATTAAAGCCAGAAATAGGATCAATAAAGGGTCTTACGGTCGTTAAGGGAGCCAGCTTCGTAAAATGTGCGGTATCATTGGGATTTTAGGGAAAAATGATGTCGCCCCATCCATTCTGGCGGGGCTAAAGCGGCTCGAATATCGGGGCTATGATTCGGCAGGCGTCGCGACGGTTATGACCGGTCAGCTCGACCGCCGCCGTGCCCCTGGCAAACTATCGGCCTTGGAAGCCGTGATGGAAGAGCGCCCATTAGGCGGCCCGACCGGTATCGGCCACACCCGTTGGGCAACCCATGGGGCACCAACAAAAACCAATGCACACCCCCATGCGACAGAACGCGTTTCAGTTGTTCATAACGGTATCATCGAAAATTTCGCCGAGCTGCGTCAAGAACTGATTGATAACGGTGCTGTATTTGAATCCGAAACCGACGCCGAGGTCTGTCCCCAACTGATTACGCACTACCTCGAAACGCAAAACTGTGCACCCGCTGAAGCCTTTCACAACGCAATCAAAAGGATGCGCGGCGCATTTGCTTTTGCAGCAATCTTCAGTGGCGAAGATGATTTGATGATTTGCGCACGCAAAGGAAGCCCGTTGGCAATCGGTCACGGTGATGGTGAAATGTATCTTGGTTCTGATGCCTATGCGCTCGCGCCATTTACTAATCGCATCACTTATTTGGACGAAGGCGATTGGGCCGTGATCCGCCGCGCCGGTGTCGACATCTTTGATAATGGCGGCAAAAAGGTATTACGCCCCGAAACAATTTCATCTGCTTCTGCAGGGATCGTCGAAAAGGATGGGCACCGTCACTTCATGGCGAAAGAAATCCACGAGCAGCCGGAAGTGGTTGCCCATACGATCTCACGCTATGTGGACCCCGTGTCGAAAACCATCAAACTTCCAGATGGAGCCTTTGATTTTGCAGCTCTTGACCGGTTGACCATCTCAGCTTGCGGTACGGCGTTTTATGCTGGACAGATTTCGAAATATTGGTTTGAACGTTGGGCGAAACTGCCCGTGGAAGTCGACATCGCGTCTGAACTTCGCTATCGCGATGTTCCGTACACGCCGAATGGCGGCGCATTATTCATTTCGCAATCTGGCGAAACAGCCGATACTTTGGCGGCGTTGCGAGATGCCAAATCATATGGCCAAAAAATCGCCGCAGTCATTAATGTACCGGAATCGTCTATTGCCCGTGAATCCGATATCATTTTTCCAATCGCTGCTGGCCCAGAAGTTGGCGTCGCCTCAACCAAAGCCTTCACATGTCAATTGGTCGCGCTGGCTTGTATCGCTATCGCCGCAGGTCGAGCGCGCGGTATTTTAACACTGCAAGACGAAATAGAAATCGTTGGCGCGCTACTCGAAACACCACGCAAACTCTCAGAAGCGCTCAAAGCGAGCGGTAGCATTGAAAAAATCGCCCATGATATCGCGAAGGCAGAAGATATTCTTTATATTGGTCGCGGCGTTTCCTATCCATTAGCAATGGAAGGCGCTCTGAAGCTAAAAGAAATTTCTTATATTCATGCAGAAGGCTACGCCGCTGGCGAATTAAAGCATGGCCCGATTGCACTCATCGATGAAAATTTACCCGTCGTTGTGATTGCACCGCTTGATGCGCATTTTGAAAAAACAGTTTCCAACATGCAGGAATTAATGGCCCGTGGCGGCAAGGCACTCTTGATGTCATGTAAAAAAGGGCTGCAACAAGCTGGCGACGGCATATGGACATCAATCGAGATACCCGAGACCGACAATATGCTTGCGCCAATTGTCTATGCGGTACCGATCCAACTTCTTGCCTATTTCACGGCTACGACCAAAGGCACCGATGTGGATCAACCGCGCAATCTGGCGAAATCGGTTACAGTGGAATAACAATATCGCCACGGGGGCATTTCATTCTCAGCGTCGATAGCAAGGGCGATGACGCAAAGGTTCAAGGTTAATGGCGTCGGTTGAACATTTTTCAAACTTGATTGCGGATCGACTGCAACAACAGTCTAAACGCATTCGCGCTGAGTGGTCCGCCCTGCCAACGGATCGTGCGCGCCATTTCGTGGTAGACAACCTATTGCCAGACGATCTCGCTCATGAAGTCGCCGAAAAATTCCCGACACATGGTGATTTTTGGCGTCAACTCAACAGTTTTCGTGAACGCAAAAAGACATTCGCAAAACTTGATGCGCTTGATAGCGTGATCGCTAGCATTACTGATGCATTTCATCACTCAACAATCCTTGAAGCAGTTGAAGCGCTTACGGATATGAACGACCTTGAAGCCGACCCTAGCCTCTATGCTGGCGGTATTTCATTGATGCAACGGGGGGATTTTCTAAATCCTCATATCGACAATAGCCATGACGCAGATCGAAATCGCTATCGCCGAGTGAACTTGCTTTACTACATCTCACCGAACTGGGTTACGGATAATGGCGGCAACCTTGAGCTATGGGACGAAAGCGTAACTGAACCGCTAGAGGTTACCTCGCGCTTTAATCGACTCGTCGTGATGGAAACGAACAAGACATCGTGGCATTCCGTCAACCCGGTAGTCGCTGACGCATCACGCTGCTGTGTCAGTAATTATTATTTCTCAAAAACATCGCCGGATGGATCGGACTATCATCATGTTACGTCTTTTCTAGGTCGGCCTGATCAAACCGTTCGGCGCGCTGTTGGGCGGGTTGACAATTTCGCTCGGCAATTTGTTGCCTCAACACTCGGCATCACACGCGGCAAACATTTAGGGCGCGGTACCGAATGACAAAAGATACCGTCATTGCTTGTGCTCGACTTCGAGATTGGTTTGTCCAAGATGCGCTCCCTCTTTGGTCAGCTAATGGCTATGACCATCATCATGGTGGCTTTTACGAAGCTTTGGGCTTCTCGGGGACGCCCATCCACAATCGCGCGCGACGCGTTCGCGTTCAAGCCAGGCAGATTTATACGTTCACGCAGTCGACACAACTTGGATGGTGCGCTGGGGATGCATTAGCGGCAAAGGCTTTTGACTATTTGTTCGACAAAGCCTGCCCCGATGGTGGTAACCGGGGATGCGTTCATCTTTTATCCGAAGAGGGAGAGGTATTAGACAATCGCCGCGACCTTTACGATCAGGCATTTTTGTTGCTGGCATGTGCCGCACGCATTCAAGCCGGTGATGACCGTGCTCGGCATCTCGCAGATAAAACGATTTCTTTTCTCGACAAAGAACTCAAAAATACTGCCGGTGGGTGGAGTGAGAATGATTCAGCGGCTCTACCCCGGCGCCAGAACCCCCACATGCATTTGTTCGAAGCATTTATGGCGCTTTATGAAGCAACAAAAGACCAACAATACCTCATTAATGCGGACGATTTGTACGCCCTCTTTGTTGAAAAGTTTTTCGACACAAAGCGCGGTGTTTTACTTGAATTTTTCGACTCTGACCTCTCTCCTGCGGAAGACCAACAAACCATTGAGCCAGGACATATGATGGAATGGGTGTGGCTGCTCGACCGCTATCAAAAACTTGGGCGTCCCGTCGACGAGACCATTCCGAAAAAACTATTTTTGCGCGCCTTTGAACTTGGTACCGATTTTCAAAAATTGCTTGTTGGCCATGTTGCTCTTTCCGGCCCTGATGCCGGAAAGGGACGACGGGTTTGGCCACAAACGGAGTTTTTGAAGGCGTCACTCATCATCGCACAAACTGATGCGAGGAATGATCAGCTCGACATTGCCGGATTAGTCGACAAAATTTTTGAGACCTATTTCGACCTACCCGTTGCTGGGCTTTGGTGCGATCAACATGACGGCAATGGTGCACCGGTTGCTAAAGATGTTCCAGCGAGCATTTTGTACCATTGGTTCGAAGCAGCAAAACAAGCGACTAGCTATATCAACGATGAGGAAAATCTATGAAAATCCAACCCGCCATCATGTCTGGTGGATCAGGTACGCGCCTTTGGCCAATGTCTCGCGCGTCTCGCCCAAAACAGTTCTTAAAACTCGTTACCGACAAAACGATGTTTCAAGAAACTGTATTGCGGGTTTCCAAAGAAACTGATGACGCGTTCTTGGATCCGGTCATTATCGCGGGTGGTCTGCATGGCGCGGTCATTGCTGAACAACTGAATGAAATTGATGTTGATGCCGCTGAAATTATCCTTGAGCCTTGCGCAAGAAACACCGCTGCCGTTGCCGCCGTTGCTGCTGCTTGGGTTGCACGCGGCGAAGAAGATGCACTTGTTTTATTGATGCCAGCTGATCA
>JAJFGD010000095.1 GCA_021776315.1 Hyphococcus sp.
TTGGATTTAGGCTTAATGGCAGTCTATCGATTATTGGTGCCGATAATGTGGGATCCGGCAGGCATTCGAAAATTTCCGTCGAAATCCATGGGCAAAGGTTACAAATTTCAGCGAAAAGCATGCAAAATCCAAATATACCAATAAAAACAGATAGATATAGATTTCCTTTATGGTTTACTGGCTGACAGCTCGGCCACTTAAGTCTTAATCAAATGCCCCCGAGACCGCTCGAAATGACTGTGGTCTCACGGGTTGCGTTTTTAAAATCGTTAATCGGGCTATTTGAATTTTTTGCACTCCTACAATTTTTCGCCAATCAAAGTTATAAACATCCGTACACAACGATATTTTCTATTCCAACAGATTTTACCCTGTCTATTTACCATGATCCCCAATGGAAAGATGAATCTAAGATGGGAGTGGGACAATGGAACTGAACAATGCAGTACCAATGTTGCGTAAGTTTGACGCTTTTGCAGGCCTAATGCAGGCAAAAGATTCTGGTAAAAACGAGCATGCGCAGGAACAATCTGGGTTTAGAAAAGTTTCATTCTACGGACCGCAAGGTCATGCGCGTCATATCGAACATATGGCGCGGCGGATCGAAAAAATATCGAACATGCTTGACCGGCTGCAGCAAACCCAGCCTGCATTGGCTGATGCCAAAACAGTTGTGGTCGAACGAGCGCAAGACGATGCTGCAAGCTTCAATTACAAGAAAACTACAGATCAATATGGTGTGGTCACAGAAGAATATAGTTTTAAGCTTCAGTATAAACCCACAAGCGACGCTGGGTTTAAAGAAATTGAGTTGCAGCCCGTCGAAACCAAAGGGATTGCCGCAAGCACTGAACCTGTCGTAAAAATCGCAGGACCGAGTGGAATTCCGTCAACCGTTGAGAAATCTCCTATTTCTACGGTTTCCACAGCAAAAGAAATTCTACCTACTGGCCTAGAACAGCTTGAAACAATTGCCAGTGAGCTGAAATCATTTTCAGAACGGGTCGCAGCGCTGATTGAATATTATCGCATCGATAAGGACACGGCGCCGGCACCGGCTGCTGCAGTGGCAACCGAAACTGTTGCGGCACCTGTTGAGGTTGCTACGGTCCCTGCATCCGAGCCGGTCGACAATACTCAGTATATCGATGCTCAGTATGTGGCTCGTCTCTATTCTGGACCGGGTGACGATTCTCTGGACATCAATGCAGAATCTGCGCGGCGTATTGGTATGGGCGCGGGCGATGACATTTTATCGATTATTGCGGAGCAGGCAGCGCGCGTTCGCACGGGCCGCGGCGACGATACATTAAACATTAATGCTGATGAGATCGCACGTATTCGAACGGGCGCAGGCGATGATGTCGTAACACTCGAAGCCAATGAGGTCCGTCGCGTCAAAACGGGTGCGGGCGATGACAAGCTTACCATTGATGCTGAAACCGTGACCCGAATTAATACCGGCAAGGGTGACGATATGCTGGCAATCAACGCAGACACGATTACCCGTGTGAATACGGGCGAAGGTGACGACACCCTAGAGCTTACGGCGAATACGATTAAACGTGTGAATGCTGGCGCGGGTGACGACACGATCACGCTGGATGCTGATGATGCGGCGATTGCCTTTGGTAAAGGCGGAGGCGAGGATGTGATCAATATTACATCCGTTGGTGCCCTTGCCATTCAAATTGATAGTGCCTTAGCCAGCTCGGCTGATGATGTGACAATTATTTCTGAAAATGGCAGCGTCGTCTTGGAATTTGTATCTGGCGAGCGTTTGACCATCAACAATATCGACAATGCTGATGTTGTGTCAGCGCGCATTGGTGGCGAAACAGTTGAGTTGCATATGGCCGCCGCACCCATGGAACTGGAGATGAGTGCCTAGACACTTTTTGAATTCTCGAAATGGCTTGGGTCAATTACAAAAAGGGAATTACCGAAGTAACTCCCTTTAGGTCTGTTCTCGCGAAAAATCGAAGGACACCCCAATCCAGTAGGTATCAATATGCATCATTAGTGTTGGTGTATTCAATGAATTACATATTGTACGCCGCTGCTTGAGTGTGGGCGGTATCAGTAGATTTGATTTTTTCGATCATCTCAAAATCTGCCCGATAAATTTTTCTCAAGATAGAGACGGTTTTGTCGTTCTTAAGCGAATCATCTGATGGAAGTGCGCCTTCCCGAAAAAAATTATCGCGTAAGTAGCAAGCTGGTGTTCCTGCATATAGCCCTACATACCGCACCGCATTTGTGGAGGTATGTCGCGTTGAAAAATATTCATTAGCAAGATTGTCACAAAAAATAGAAGACATTGCGTCACGAAGACCGGATAATTCGATCGCATGGGAGTAAATAATGGGATGCAAATGAAGGTGCTGCGGGATACATTCTGGGTCGATATGTTGCTGGTGGCGCCAAATATACCTTGAAACGAAATCCTCGAATGATGCTTTTCTGGGGTCTTTTCCCGTCACTGACAAATATGTTTCAGTAAGATGCTGAGGCCTGTTGGCCGTGATAAACTTATTCTTGTAAATAGAAATAAGTCTCTCAATAGGGTCGCGGTATATAAAGAACTTAATATCCGATTTTTTTATTTTCTCTATATCCTTGCAACAATGGTGAGCGCAAAGGAATTCCAAGTCGTTGGGGAAGTTTGTGCGTAAATTTTTTTTAATTGACGTGTTGGCGATAAATTTTTGAACCGATGTGCAAGCATTCTCACTGATCTGGCTGTATGCTACCGTTTTACCAAATATTTTGGTTGTAAAATGCAGGCCCAATCCATTTCTTTGTGCCGACCGATTGTCATAGCTTGAAACTAAATTCTGCGAATCATTTTTTAACATATATCTAAATCTGAATTTGAAAATTAAAGTCGTCGCAGCCAAAAAAAATTAAACTGGGTGTGACTAAAAGAAACTAAATAAAAAGTGGTCTAATCCTCAACGCCAAGTATGTCACAAAATTGGGTATAGAAAACGGCAGTTACAGTTCAGTCGTTGCGACCGAACATAGATTTTCGAACGCAGTCGATTAATGGGTGGCAAAAATTGGCCTCAATTTCTGGTGCCCGCGCATGTGGTTTTCCGTGCCATTGCGGTTTCTGCAGGCCTTGATCGTTAGTAAGCTTTAGGGGCAATGTTTGACCACCTGCGAAAAGACGATGATATTACCGTGACATTCTCAATGAATAGGTGGGTTTTGGATATGTTCGATTGCTTCACATTCTCGTGTTGTAAATAATCATGAGATTGTGAAGCAACTCAATTTCTGTTTGTATTGTTATTGAATTCAGACTGAACACTTTGGAAATGAGTAGTCCGAAATCATCAGAAATAATCACTATTGGATTAAATATTTTAGAGTCTTGTCTTTGATTGTGATGGCAAGCGGCCTTGAGGCAAAGCGCAGAGGCTTTGGTCAATTTTAAGATTTGGCTACGAGCCGATATACAAAAAGGGAGTTACCGAAGTAACTCCCTCTAGGTCC
>JAJFGD010000096.1 GCA_021776315.1 Hyphococcus sp.
GAAGCCGGCAGTGATGCCGTTAAGCGCGCTTATGGTGATGTCCTTAACGGCAAAACCCCTGCTGACAGCGCATGGGTCGTTGGGATTTAAAACGCCGTCATCAAAATGGGTTCACCGTATAGCCTTGTTGTTGCAACACCGCATGTGCGGTCATCGCAGATAGTGCCATTTCAACATTCGGTAACAGGTCGTCATTGTCGACTTCATAATAAGTTGCGCTCTGTCCACAAACAATAACGCGTACACCTTTTTCTGTGAGCGCAGCAATCAATCCAGCATTGGCATTTTCGCCGCCAACGGCGCTCTCATAATGGGCTGCATTGCTGACATCTTTCACTGCGCCCCCATGCACAACGACTGCGACATTGATGTTGTCCACATCAACACCAGCGCGCGCATGCATATTGATAAAGCGTGCTGCAGAAACGAGTGAGCGGTTCAAAGTACCGGCGTCTGCTTGTTTGTTGACATCAAAACTGTGCTTGAGCGTTACATCATCAGCGAGTGCAAAATCCGCATCAATTTCTGACGTTGGGCCGTAATCATCAAAAACTGGACCCGTTGAAAAATCATCCGGTCCGGCGCTTGCCATGGAGATCAAGAAAAAAGCTGAAACCGATAGCGCGCAAAAATGAAGTGCGGTTTTATTCATGGGTCAATCTCCAGATGAAACAAGCTCGAATACAAACAGATGCGGGACACCCCCGCGTGGGTTTCGTCTATACTAGCGGAGAAGACACGCTTGAAGAAGAGGCGCGCCAGGGGTATTCCGCAGTCATCCCTATTCCCTGCCCATAGAAAGGCATCGATACATGACGGACGCACCCCGCCCACGCTTATTAGTGGATATTGTCACGGACCCGGTTTGCCCATGGTGCTATGTGGGGTTGAAATCATTCCTCCTGGCGCGCGACCGCATTTCAGAAGAATTTCAAGTCTTGCCCCGAATTCGCGCTTATCAACTCAACCCGGATACACCGATGGAAGGGGCTAACCGCGTCGCCTATTACGCCAAGAAATTTCCCGATGAGGAACAACGCGCCAAAATGGTTTATGCGATGCAAGCAGGGGCCGCTGGTGCTGGGTTCACATTCGACCCCTTGGGGCCAAAGCATTTGCCCAATACTTTAAAGGCCCATCAATTGGTCCGGCTTGCGCATCTTGATGGCGTGCAAGAACGCCTCACCCTAAAACTCTACGGTGCTTATTGGGATGACGAAGCCGATATTGGCGATGTCGAAACATTAGTGGCAATTGCAAAAGATGTGGGCCTTGATCCGGACAATGCCCGTGCTGACCTGGCCAACGAAAAGAGTATGGCTGAGATCAAGTCGGAAGCGGAGGCGTTTCGGCAAGCTGGGGTCGCGAGTGTGCCGACCTATATCGTCAATGAGCGTACGGGTTTTTCCGGTGCCTTCCCTCCGGCCCGCATGGCTGACGCCCTGCGCCAAGCGGCGGAACAAACCAAAATGTCGTCATAAGCCAAACATTTTGGGGCATTCCATCACCAAGATGTTATGGTCCCGCTAAAGATTTCTGTGTAATATCGGCACCATGATCCGAATTATGCTCACATGCTGCCTCATTGCGCTGACCAACATTGTCACCGCCCTTGCCGATACCACCGTTGATTCCGCGGATGACCTACGACAGGCGATCCGGGAGTCGAAAAATGGTGATGAAATTATCATCGCCGCTGGTCGCTATGACATTGCGGATTTGAAACTCCGCCGCGACCTAACATTGCGCGGTGAAGGTGATGTGGTTTTCTTTTCGTCGCGGCCTGTTGCCAAGGGTCTTTTAAATCCTTTGCTTGGCGCATCTTTGACCGTTGAAAATATTACTTTTCGCGATGCAACGTCACCAGACAAAAATGGTGCAGGCATTCGCCATGATGGTGATGACCTAACGGTCAATAAGTGCACATTCGAGGATAATGAAACCGGCATCCTTTATACAGGTGGCCCCGAAAACATTGTTACATTGCGCGACAGTCGTTTTTTACGCAATGGGTTTGGTGATGGGTATTCCCATGGAGTTTATGTGGTCCGCGCAGAGCAAGTCGAGATTACCAACAGCGAATTTATCGGCACCCGGATTGGTCACCATGTAAAATCCCTGGCCAAAAAAACAATCATTACGAATTCTGTTTTCGATGATGCGGATGGACGCACCAGCTATTCTGTTGACGCGTCGAAAGGCGGCGACGTTGAGATTAGAAACAACCGGTTTACGCAACAAGCAAATGCCGACGAACCCTCGCTGATCAATTACGATTTATCACGGGGTGGCAAAGCTATCGGCCTATCCATTACCGGCAACACCATTACCAATCATTATGCCCGCGGACGCTTATTGCGCAATAAATCCGATCTCAAACCTGTCATCGCCAATAATTCCGTAAAAAATATTGGCCGCGGATCACTCGCCATTAAACAAGCGCCGCGAGTTGAACAAGAGATCGGCCACCACAAGACCGTAACGGAACACATTGCGTCGACATCCTTACCTATGGGCGAAATGTCTCTCGAAGCGCCCGCGCCGTCAAAACCAAAGCAATTCGGCCTCATCCGCGCACCGGAATTTGACCGTGAAGATCCAGCGCTTGTCTATTTCAAACTGGAAAATAACTGGCGCGATCCGTCAGCACCGGATTATTTGACCTTTGGGCAAGCCTTTGTGGAAGGCAGTTTGCAACCTGGTGAAACCCTATCCGTACGTTATCCTGGCTTGTTGTCGCCCGTTCAATTGGACGTCAAAGCCTTGCATGAGGACGGATCTGTCCGACACGCAATCGTCACCGTCGCCACGCCAGCATTAAAGTCTGGCAAATCCGTTGAGGGTGCGCTTGTTAAAAACACCGGGACACTTAACCCGTCCCTACCGGGGTCGTTTGAT
>JAJFGD010000097.1 GCA_021776315.1 Hyphococcus sp.
GAGCACGGACGGATGACCTATCAAGATGAAGATGGTCTTGCGGTATTGGATCCGCCCCGGCTTGTTGGTGCGCATCAAATCGACAATGCTGGACTCGCCGTCGCATCGATTAGGGCGGCCGGGTTGCGGTTCGACAATGAAGTCATCTCGAAAGGGATTACGTCGACTATCCACCCAGCGCGCCTGCAGCGGCTAACGAGCGGTCCGCTTATTGATCGAGCACGCGCACTATTTGGTGATGGATTAGAATTATGGCTTGATGGTGGACATAATCCTCATGCGGGTCGCGCAATTGCACGGGCCATGGCGGATTTGGAAGAGCGCCGGTCAAAGCCGTTACTCATGATTGCTGGTATGCAGGCGAACAAAGATGGGCAAGGCTATTTCGCGCCATTTGCAGGATTAGTATCCCACGTTTTTACCGTTGCGGCTCAGGAGGACGGTGTGGCGACAGCATCTGAAGTCGCCGACGTCGCGCGGGCGGCGGGTCTTACCGCAACTGAATGCCAATCGCCGGAGGAGGCGATCTGCTTTGCTGGTGAATATGCAAAGAAAGAACCGCCGAGATTTCTTATCGGCGGTTCGTTGTATCTTGCAGGTGAGGTGCTCGCTAAAAATTCTTAAGCGGCGTTTAAAACTTCATTGACCCAAGCGACCAATGCGCTTTTGGGTGCGGCACCGACTTTAGTTGCTGCAAGCTCACCATTTTTGAAAATCATCATCGTTGGAATGCCGCGTACACCGTATTGACCTGGGGTCTGTGGGCTTTCGTCAATATTGACCTTGGCGACGGTTAGTTTTCCGGCAAACTCCTCTGAAATATCTTCGAGAGCAGGGCCAATTTGTTTGCATGGGCCGCACCATTCCGCCCAGAAATCGACAAGCACTGGCTCATCTGATCCTAGTACGTCATTTGAAAAACTTGCATCTGTTACTGACTTTGTCGCCATGATCGCTTACTCCTGATTGCCGCAAATTGCGGCCATGAATTATGGTCAAGATAAGGGTGATTGCGCCAAGATCAACCCGCATCCAACCAACGCTTGTAGGCCTTATCGAGAAGGCTATCTGGCAATGGCATGAGCCGCGCCTCAAAGGTCCAGAGCAAAGCGGATTTTATTTGATGCGTCGGATAGATTTCCTGAAGTAGTGCGCGGTAGGCAGCCATTTGTGCGATATAAGCAGGAGCCACACCCTCGGCGCGGGCCGGTGGTGGGCGATTTGTTTTGTAGTCGACCACCAAAATTTCCTTCTCGCCGATTATTAGGCGATCAATCTGACCGTTGATGATTGTGCCGTCATTGCTTTCCTTGGGTGTGCCGGCGATCCCAACCTCTGCACGTGAACCAGGGCCAAAAACGCGTGCAAATTGTTTATCGTTCAAAACCGAAAGAACCTCTTTGCACCAACGACCTCGTTCGGTTCTATCAACATCTGGTGCAAGACGTGACAATAATAGATTTGCAGCGCCTTCACGTAAATTTGGTGCCAAGTCGGGCAATAGCTCTAGTAGTCGATGAAGTGTTCGACCGCGGAAATAGGTGTCGCTATTGGACGGGGAAAGTGCTGGTGAGGTGACGGGTTCGGATGCCGCTTCATCTTCATCCGCCATGCGTGAAGGCTGAAGGCGCGCCATTGCAGTCTCTGTCGGCGCGAGGTGCAGCAAGCAATCGGGCATAATGGGATCCTCAATTGGCTTGCTGGTCGTCACTTGTCCAATGGTGGCCGTTTGTGGGCAGGAAATGCGTTTCCAAGGTGCATCCTGGCCATCCCACAATGGTTCTGATCCAATTTCTACAGCCGGTCCAAGGCGGTCAAATGCATCTTGGGCGAGGGCATGCCATGATTTTATACCGGCGGCTTTTTTGCGGGGGTTTTTGTCGTTGCCCAGCTCATAGCCGCAAATATAAAGCCGGTCGCGAGCGCGGGTCGCGGCCACATAAAAAAGCCGCCGATATTCTTCAAAGCCCTTTTGTTTTTGCTGCTCGCGCGCCGCCGCGGTGGTCGGAATATCGCGTTTTGATGAGCCTGAAAATATTGGTGCATTGAAAGACTCACCCTGACGCGGTGAGTTTAAGATCTGGATCGGATCTTGGTGGTTGAGATTTGGTCCGCGATGGGCGTCAACCAAAAAAACAATATTGGCCTCAAGGCCTTTTGATCCGTGCACAGTCATAACGCGTACGGCGTCGTCGGTGCGTTCCATCTCTCGTTTTATTTCAGCAGCATTGTGTTCGAACCAATTTACAAATGCGCGTAGAGATCGGGGGTTGGCATTTTCAAAATCAAGCGCTTGGCGAAGCATCTCATCAACGGCATCACGTGACGATTCAGACAATCGTTCGTAAAATCTTTTGCGGCCAGAAAAATTCTCATTTTCGAGAGCGTGCGTCAAAAATGCAAAAGGACCCTGTCGCAAGCCGACTTTTCTGGCGGCAGAAAGGACCTCGACTGCCTCCTTCCAATGGGATTTTTCTGAACACCGTTTATTTAATGAGGCCCATAAGGACTGGTTATTATCGCGGTGATGGGCAAGCGGGAAAAGGTCGTTGTCATCGTCAAAGTTGAAAAGGGGACTTTTCAAAACTTCGGCGAGCGATAAGTCATCCGATGTCAGGATAGCAAATTTTGCGAATGACAGTAAATCTTCAATGGCTGGGTCCTCCAATAGCTTTAGGCGGTCGGCACCCGCTACCGGCACCTCATGTTGGGCCAGCTGGCGAATAACCTCCCTAAACAACTGATTGCGGCTTTGGACCAAAATCATGATGTCCCCTGGGACTATTGGCCGATTCAGTGATTCCAAAACGGTGCCGCTGTCGAGCCATGACTTGATTTGCCGAGCAATTTTTTCGCTCAGCTGACGAACAGGATGGTCAATCTCTTGCTTATCAACAGGCGTATCCCAAGGGTTGGTCTCAAGTTTTTCCGGTCGAGGCGTTAGAGGCCACAACTCCACCAGACCAGCTTCACCGTTTCGCTTTACGCCGTGGGTCGGTACGCCGCGAAAACCAAGGCCTTCGACGGCTTCAGGTTCAACAAAAAGTGCGTCAACAAATTTTAAGACCGGCGCGGTTGTGCGGAATGACAATTGTAAGTCGACGTTTTTATAGTCGCCCGCCGCCGCCAAGCGCTTGCCGAGGGCTGCTTCTTTTTCCTCAAACAACTCAACGTCAGCGCCTTGAAACGAATAAATAGACTGTTTCATATCACCAACGGCAAAAAATGTTCTGTTCGTTTCTCGTGCGCCCTCACCGCCTAGATGGTCTTCCAGCAATGCGGTAATTACCGCCCATTGTCCGGGGCTCGTATCTTGTGCTTCGTCAACAAGAATATGATCAATTCCCTGGTCGAGTTTGTACATAACCCATGCTGATGATGTTTGTGCAAAAAGGCACCGTGTACGTTCGATCAGATCGTCGAAATCGAGTGCGGCGTTTTTGGACTTGGCACGACGATAACCTTCCCGCACATCAGATAGAATACGATAATAGGCAACTGTGTCACGAAAAACGATGTTGGTTTTTATGGCCTCATGGAATTTAACGAATTCGGCTTCGAGACCGACAAGGTAGTCTTCGACCCACGGGGCGATTTTCTTTGTTTTCGTGTCGCCATACTTCCCACGCGGCGCCCCGTCGGATTTTAAAAAGAGTTTTTCGAGGGCTGACCATTGTTCGCTGGCATTACAGGTTGATTGAAAAACGTGAATAGGCTTGGCGCAGCGGTCTTTGGCGTTTGTACCGCCCGCAGCCAGAACTGAACGAGCGTCCTCAATCTTGGTCGTGTCTAGAGATTTGACGAACCGGCTGCGAATAGCCTCTTCATCATCATTCGGTTGTGCATCTAGGTTTTTCGCCAGCGCTGCAATCATGTCTTCAACGGAATCGTAATGAGACCGCTCCGCATCAAATTGAAAACCAGGTGCGTTGGCAAAAAGGGCCCGCAAATCTTGTTCATTACGCAGTTTTGAAAGCCGTGAAAAAGAGTTTGCCAATTTTGGATCATGTGCGGCGCGCCGGGCGACGGAGTCTATGGCGGTGTTTAACAGGAGTGTGGCTTCACTCGCTTCGACAATGGAAAATCCAGGCGGCGCATTTGCTTCAAGTGGAAAACGCCGCAATACGCTCTCGCAAAATGAATGAATGGTTTGAATCTTTAAGCCGCCAGGGGTTTCCAGCGCTCGGGCAAACAGTCGGCGAGCATCATTAAGAGCTGTACCTTGTCGCGCCGGAACATCTGCACCCTCGATGTTGACCAATGCCGCCGCCAGCTCGACGTCATCGAGCATGGCCCATTGCCCTAACTCAGTAAAAAGACGTTCTGCCATCTCTGCGGCAGCGGCTTTTGTAAATGTAATGCAGAGAATTTTCTCCGGTGAGGTTTTATTCAATAGTAAGCGCGCAACACGGTTGGTCAGCACGCGCGTTTTCCCTGCCCCAGCGTTGGCCATGACGAAGGCGGATCGCGCGGGGTCGGCTGCTATTCTTTGGTTTCGTATTGTTTGTTCAAATGGTGTCATTCCTCACCACCCTGCGCATTGCGTTCACGTCTTCGGGCTAGGTGATCATAGTCACCATATTCGTCCACATATTGCGGTCGTGGTTGGGATGGATAGGTCGATGTTGGATCGCTAAAGTACTGCAACAAAGAAAAAAGACCTTTTTCTGTTTCATCCATCATGATTGCGCATTCATCGCCCCGCACACCTGAGTTGTCTTTCTTTTCACCTGTGCGAGAAACAACACGCACATATTCAATCCCCTCAACGGGGGTCGCTCCTAGTTTTTCAAATCCGCCATTGGTCGTGATTAGTCCGATTAAGGGCAATTGCGGGCTAAATTTTTGGAGCTGTTTTCTAGTCGGTGGCGGTGCGCCCGTTTTGTAGTCGACGATAAAAGCGTTGCCATTTGATAAAAGATCGATGCGATCAGCGCGCGCAGCCAGTGTGTATTCATGGTCACCGACCATGAATTGCCAAGTTCCGGTTTCTTCAATAGCCACGGGTGTGCCCTCTTGGCGACGAGCAAAGTCCCAATTGGCAAACCATTTCATTGCTATGTCTATGCGCTCACACCAAAACGGCAGGTGTTCACCGACAAGACCAAAAGTGGGCGCATGGTGATTGAACAGCTCTTGCAACGATGCGATCCGCGTTTCATGGTTCGGTGCTAGTGGCTGCTCTACATATTCCTGAAGGACGTCATGAAAAAGGTTGCCGATCTCGCGAGGGCCGAGGGGGGCATTGTGTGGATCTAGTTTTTTGAGACCTAGTATTTGTCTGGCGTAGATCGCATAGGGGTCGCGAAGCAGTTTTTCGATATGGGTGACATAGAGTTTTTTCGGTCTTGTCTCGACCGGTGGACGCGGATTTGGCGCCGCTATTCGTACCGGGGCACTAGCCTGATCGAGCTTGGCTGCCAGCACCTCATAGTGTTGGCTTTGCGCGACTTGTGAAAGCGCATCAGCGCCCGTTAAAACATTCTTTAGGCGAATGATCCAACGCGACGGTTTTGTCGGCTTTCCACCGGCACGAGTGGCGCGTGTCATCATGACAGACGGGGTTGCGGTCAATTGCGCAAAGTCGTGTGCGGCTAGTCCAATTCTTTGCTCTGGCGAAGGCAGCCCAAGTTTTTTACGCATCGGCCGTGATAAAAACGGATCAATTGCCGCGTCGCGTGGCCAAATGCCTTCATTCAACCCGCCGAGGATTACCGTGTCTGCATGTTGTAAACGGGCTTCTAAAGGCCCCAAGATTGCAATTCGTGGGTGGGCAGGTACCCGTCGGCGTACGACGAATGGTGCAATCAGTTGATAGAAAATATCTGGATAGTCGCGTCCGTCCTCATCGCGAATGACGGTTGCCGCCACCTCAATGCCAGCGAGTGCCGCTGCACCTATCTCTCCATCGTCACCACGCCAAAGGCGTTCGTCACCCGACATTGTGTCGGTGGCGGCTAACCGTTCTGCAATTTTTAAGTGAGCCTTGATTCGGGCGGGAAAGTTCGCCTCTTGATCAGGCCAATCTGCCAATGCCTCACATAGGGCGTCCAGAATTGGTGCCGCAGCGTGTCCATATTTGCGATTAGATTCAATTTTTTCGCGTAAACCGATGGTACCTGGCTTCGGTTGCAAACCGCGCAAAGCTAGATCGAAAGGGGTAGTCGCGTTTTTGAATGCGCTGGCACCAAGGCCGCAAGCGCACAATGGATGATGCAACACAGACATAAGCGCAACTGCATTGGTGGGATCAGCAAGCCACTGGGCGACAAGACGCAAAAACGTGCCGCATGGACTGTTGGGGAATGGAACACCGGCTGAATCATCGACGGTTATGTTCCAGCGGCGCATTTTGACCGAGACACGGCGCGCGAGATCACGATCTGGCGTTACCAACATAACTGTTTTGTTAGGTTGCTCGATCGTTTGGCGGATCTTGATGGCGATGGCCATCGCTTCGCGCTCTTCATCGCTGGATTCGATGAGTTCGAAATTTTCTAGCTGTCGGTTAAGAGATGACTTGTCTTTTTGGATCGTGGTGACCCACTCCCGCCAACTATCAGATGCGTCGGCGGGACGTAGCGCAACAGTGACAATGTCATCACGGGTTGCGCTTGTCGAATTTTTGGCCGTTGGCCACAACGAAACGTCGTCGCGATCAACCTTAAGCGCTTTCAACAAATTGCTAAGGCCGCGCTGTGGGTGCGTTTCGTCGACGGAGTCCCAAAATTGCGGTTCAGAGGTTATATCAAGGCCGGGTAATAAAACGCACCCCATGGGTAGGTCGGCCACAAGTTTCATCATGCGGGCGACAGCAGGGGTGGAGCCGGTGGTCCCCGCGATAATCACCGGCGTCTTTGGTGGTGCGGCACGCCAGCGTTCGGTCTGACATTTAATAAGTTTGACTCTGCGTTCTGCAGGGTCGGTGAGATTGTTTTCGGATAAGTGGTTTGGCCAAGACTGTGTAATGATGGACAGAAATTTTAGCGACTGGTGCCAATGTTCTGCAAGAGTTTCTGGTACAATCAATTCCAACGATTCTGGTGCAACTTCCTCTGTATAAAAAGAATCAAGTAGTTTTCCCAGTTCATCAGCGGCAGCGATGGCACCCGCCCATCGTTCTTGCCCATCAAAGGCTTTGTCGCGGGCGGCGACAATATTTGCGAGAGTCAACCGACGTTCAAGCGCAGAAACGGCTGGCGGGATTTCGATTTCGTCTTCTGCGCTGCCATCAAATATCGCGATATCATCTTCGTCCACATCCCCAAGCGCGCGAATTTGTGGCAACAACGTCGCGCGCGTATCAGATGCCGTATTGATAAATGCATCGGCCAAGCTGCGTACCGCACGACGTGTCGGCAAGTAGATCAAGACATCTGAAAGTTCAAGACTAGGGATTGCATCGATTGTGGTACGGACGGTTATTGCAAGGTCTTCCAGGAATGGCCGGCCAGGATTGATCGTGTAAACACGTGGGCCAGCCCGTTCGAATATGCCTGGCTCGGATAATGTCAACGGCCAGTCTCACCAAGCAGGGATGTTGCCGTGGCTAGACCCGCCGGATCACCAACATGCATCCAGCGTCCTTTATGAGTGGCGCCAAATAGACGCCCACGTGCTGCAGCAATATCCCACAACAGTTTTGTAGAAAACGCGCCATCGGGCCCACTATCAATCAGTGTCGGGGAAATCAATTGTAATCCCGTAAATACCAAAGGTGCAGTTTCTTGCCGGCGAAGTTCAATTCTTCCGTCGCCGGTTTCGTCAAAATCGCCGTTTCCGTCATAGCCAGTCGTGTTTGCAATCGGTACCAACAGCAATAGCGCGTCCATGGTTTCGGTATTCCATGCCGACGTTAATGTTGCACATGCCTCTTCATTTGGTGCATCAACCAGAATGGCATCTGTGTTTGTACAGAATATTGGCGTTTCTGCGAATAACCGCCGCGCCTTTTTTAAACCCCCGCCAGTCTCAAGAAGTTCTTCGCGCTCATCTGAAATGGTAATTTCAGGCGAACGCCGTTCAGATAAGTGGTGTTCAATTTGGTCGGCACGATAGTGAACATTGACAACTGCCTTCTTGACGCCCGCTGTTGCGAACCGGTCGAGCGCATAGTCAATGAGGGCTTTTCCAGCCACTGGAATTAGTGGTTTCGGCATCTCATCTGTTAACGGACGCATTCTAGTGCCAAGCCCAGCGGCAAGCACCATAGCGGTATCAATTTGATTTCTCATGTAAAAATACCTGGCATATAGTTTTGGAAAAACTGATTCAATCTTTCCAATCCTGGGCGCTGTACGTCATGTCGAAAATGCGCTTCAACACGCGGTAACAAGTCAAGATATCGGGGTTTGGAATCGCGTTTGGCCAGTCGCGCAAAGATACCTAGAATTTTGGCGTTTCGCTGGGCGGCAAGAACAGCATAATCATGTAAAAAAGCCCGTCGATCAAATTCGCCGGCTTTTTGGGCGCGCAGGCAATAAAGATACATCATGGCTGAGGCGAGCTCTGGTGCGACGTCGCGCCGTGCATCCTCCAACAATGAAACTAGGTCGTAAGCTGCACTGCCAAAAAGACCATCTTGGAAATCTATTAAGCCAACGCGCTGCACCCCGTCACGGTCGGGAAGCCACAAAAGATTTTCCGCATGAAAGTCGCGAAGCACCATTGTCTTGGGCGGCGAGAGTGTCGTTGAAAGAACGTTTATGATCTCAATATATTCGGCTTTGATTTCAGTAGATGCTGCGCTGCCATTTTTTAATGGCCAGTACCAATCGATCAACAATTCTGCTTCTGCTGTCAGTGCTGCGCTATCATAGTCGAGCATGCCATAATCGGGGCTGGTAGGGCGCTTGGGCGGGTTTGAGCGCAATGCAAGCAAAACATTGATAGCGGCACTGTAGATTTCTTGCTCATCAACATCGTCAACGATGCGCGCGAATAAATTGTCGCCAAGGTCTTCGATCAGGGCCAATCCTTGGTTTGGCTCGGCTGCAAAAACCTTCGGCGCAGACAACCCGGCCTCGTTCAACGCATTTGCGACGCCAATAAAAGCATGAAGATTGGGGCCGGCGAGCCGTGCTGTCGCATTATACCCGAGCTGTTGTCGCTCAGCGACATCCGCATTTGGAGGGCAAGGGGCTGCCTCTGCCGATGGCGGCGCGATCATAAGGATCGCGGTAAGGTTATTTTTTTCCAATCGTAAATAGCGACGGGTGGATGCATCACCAGCCAGTGGGCGGGCAGTAGCATCGGCCCAACCTGCGTTTGCAAGGAAATCTTGATGAGTGGCCTCAAGGGCAGTGTCGTTGTTTGTCATGAGATTACTTTACGCGATTCCGCACCGCTGCAATGCTGGTTTCCAGCGATCGGGAGCAACGAGGCGCAATCGCCGCATAGCTGCTGGTTGCACCTCAATAGAGAGGCGAAGGGCATCCGCGGGTAGAATGCTTTCTATTTTGTCGGGCCATTCGATCAGTGAAATACCGGAGTCCAGGGCATCTTCAAAGCCGAGCTCCCACACATCGCTTTGTTTTTCCAGGCGATAAAGGTCAAAATGCCAGAGATCTCCGCTTTCGAAGTCATAGGTTTCAACCAAGGTGAAAGTGGGACTGGGGATATCATTGGCACCACTAAGCGCATGGATCAGGCCACGCGCCAGTGTCGACTTGCCAGCGCCCAACGGCCCTTCAAAACAAACAACGTCGCCTGGCTTCAAGGCGGTCGCTAGGCGCGCCCCAAAACTATTGGTTTCGGCCTCTGTCGTAAATTTAAACGTCAAGTCGATCATTAGTGGCATATCGGCAAGAATTCGGCGAAGGGCAAGCAAAGCCCAGTTACTCAAGTCATTTTGATAATGTTATGGCGTCAATGACACATTAGGGGCTTGCTGTCTGCTGTGGGGGCCTTAAATGACAGCCGTTCAACACTGATCCAATGGAAAAGAATTAATGCCCAAAATTACCTATATCGAGCAAAATGGCTCAGAGCATGTTGTCGAGGCCGAAAAAGGTACCTCCGTCATGGAAACAGCCGTGAAAAATATGGTGCCGGGCATTGATGCGGATTGTGGCGGTGCGTGTGCCTGCGCCACCTGCCATGTTTATGTGGATGCTGCTTGGATTAAGAAGGTCGGTAAACCAGAGCCAATGGAAGAATCCATGCTCGATTTTGCTTATGAGCCGAAAGAAAACTCCCGCCTTTCCTGTCAGATTCAAATCTCGGATGCATTGGATGGTTTAGTTGTGCGGTTGCCTGAGTTCCAAGGCTAACTACCTTCGATGTTTCTGGGGCTTGACGTGACGCGCGTCTCGCCGTTTCATGAACAAATGCAGAACGTCACCACCAATACGGATCCCGTATTTTCACGACCCGATCAAACGCAACTGCTGACACGCGGTGTAATGCGGATGTTTATTGATCTAGGCCACAGTCCAATTGCTGAATTTAAACTGGCAAACGGTCGTCGCGCCGATGTTGCGGGGCTTGATCGCAAGGGGCATTTAACGATCGTTGAAATAAAATCATGTCGGGCAGATTTTGAATCTGACCAGAAATGGCCAGACTATATTGAATTTTGTGACCAGTTTTATTTTGCAGTGGACCCCAGTTTTCCCACCGACCTATTGCCGCTATCCGAAGGGCTTATCTTTGCCGATGCTTACGGGGCGACGATCCACCGGCCGTCGGGCATTCGCCCAATGGTAGCGGCAAGACGCAAAGCGGTAACTTTGCGGTTTGCGCGCCAGGCCGCATTGCGGGCGCTGGCTACTGAATAGCGCAATCCGCTATTTGCGTTTATTGGGGCGTAAGGCGCAACACAGTGCCAATCGGCTCACCGCTGCGCTCTTCGGTGGTGACATAGATGGCGCCATCTGGGCCAACCCGAACCTCGCGAATGCGTTCCCCGACGAGATAACGCTCCTCGCCAACTTCTTCATTGCCGTCCATAATCACGCGGTGGAGTGCGCGTAGTGCCATGGACCCAACGAGCAAGTCTCCGTCCCATTCAGAAAATAAGTCGCCGCGATAGACTGCAAGGCCAGACGGGCCAATTGAAGGTGTCCAATATTTGAACGGCTGGGTAGTGCCTTCATATTCCGTGAACGGTGTAATTTTGGAACCATTGTAATCAATGCCGTAGCTAGCCAATGGCCAACCATAATTGGCACCTGGCTCAATGATATTGATCTCATCTCCACCACGTGGCCCATGCTCTAATTCCCAGAAAATCTCGCGTGTGGCGTCAAAGACGAAGCCTTGCGGATTGCGATGTCCTTTTGAATAGAGCTCTTTAAGAGAATCATCGCCGAAATCTGGGTTATCATCAGGAATTGAACCATCTTCATTGATCCGAATGACGGCACCGAAACTGGAACTCATATCCTGCGCTAACTCTTTGTAACGCGATCCCTCGCCAACCGTGAAATAAAGTTTTTCGTCCGGCCCCCAAACGATGCGGCCGCCATAATGATAACCAGCACTTTTTATTGGTTTCGCCTCATAGATCACCTCAACATCATTGAATGCGGCACCGTCAAACGTACCACGCGCGATCCGTAATGCATTGTCGTCTTGCGTGCCCCAAGCATATGCCAGAAAAAATACGTTATTTTGCTCAAAGTCCGGATGTGGAAAGACATCGAAATATCCGGCTTGCCCTTCAACGTAAGGCTCCGGAGTTCCAGAGACGGGCGCATCGACAAGATTACCATCACGGATAATGCGTATGCGTCCGGCACGTTCAGTGACCAACATTGATCCGTCAGGTAAAAATGCGATGGACCATGGATTGACCAACCCTTCGGCGAGGGTTTCGACATTCAGAGAAACCGTGCCCTCCGGTGCCGCATCCGCCAGTGTTTCTTGCAACGAGGCGTCACCGCCGCCTGCCGGTGTCGAGGTTGCCGCCGCATCTTCGCTTTGAGAACATGCAGCGGTGAAAGCGATTGCCGTGGAAGCAAGGCACAATGTGCGAAGGTTTCGGACCATGATTAGATTTCCCTCTCGTTACTGGCAACCAGCTGCTAGCTGGTGGTCGGCCTTGGGGCTCGACGTCAGTCGTTGTGATATGACAAAACGTGTATGGTTGAAAGCGGCACGAAAAATGTAGGGGTAATCATGCGGATATTCAGACTGGCAGCAGCATTTGTGGGGGCAGCAGCGGTTACTTTTGGCCTGGCGACCATGTTTTACACCCACCAGGTGCTGGAAAAGCGGGCGGCGATTGGCTTGGAATTTACGCCAGCGCAAAAATATTCAAATTATTTAGACAATTTGGTGGGTTTCGCCATTGGAACGGTACCCTCCTATGGAATGATCCTCGTTATTGCGCTTTTGATCGGCTTTGTTGTCGCTGCCGGGGTGAAACGAGTTTTGGTGCCCTTGGCTCCAATTGCCTATCCACTAGCGGGGGCTGCGGCAATATTTGTCATGCTATGGGCGGTAGAAACTTTTGTCGCCAAAGGCTCAGGCGCTTTTGAAGGGGCCAGTGGCCCTGTCGGGATTGCCTTACAATGTTTTGCGGGTTTCATAGGGGGCGTGGTATTTGCGTTAACTCGTGGGCACGCGGACTAGTGCGTGCATGCCCGTAGATAGAAATCCGGCGGCTTTGTTCAATATCCTCGTGATTGATTTCAACCGATTGCGCGCATAGGGTCCGCCGCTATGCATGATGAATTGCACGATTTAATCACAAAAACCGCGGCGCGTGTGCGTATGCGCGACTTCCTATGGGCGGTCGGCATTAGTGCCGGGGTCGGGCTGGCCATTCTGTTTAGTGGTTTGGCGCAATGGCAAATTGTCGTGGTTGGTTGGGGAGCATTTCTCGCTGCGCTGGCCGTGCGATATCGATTTTCGTCCGGACGCGTGTGGGCTGAGCCCATCCAACAAATTGTTGAAAGTGGCCTTAGCGCCCAACAGGCTGAGATCGCGAACCTCAAAATTGCCCGTGGCGTTGCCCAGGCACTACCGGAACCCCTTTTTATCTTAGATGCAGAGGGCATTGTCGAGCTTGCCAATCCTGCTGCAGAAAAGCTTGTTGGCAGTCGCGAAATCGAGGGCCGTCATTTTGCAACTGTGTTGCGGTCGCCGGATGTTTTTGAGGCAGCCGAAACAGTCGTAAACGGTAAAAAGCCCGTGACCGTTGACTTCAAAACGACCGGCACAGTTGAACGTTCATGCCGCGCGTTCGTTGCGCCACTTGCGGCGGAAAGCGCCAATGCGCGCTCTTTGGTGTTTATTCGTGACTTGACGAGCGAGCGACGGCTGGATGAGATGCGCCAGGATTTCATAGCAAGTGCCAGCCATGAATTGCGCACGCCCTTAGCATCATTATTGGGCTTCATTGAAACGATGAAGGGTCACGCAAAGGATGATCCAGAGGCGCAAGAAAAATTTCTAACGATCATGCAATCGCAGGCAGAACGCATGCAGCGCCTCGTCGCTGATTTGATGTCGTTGTCGCGGATTGAATTGAATGAACATGTTCCGCCAAGAGATAATCTGGACATTGCGGATATTGCTAAAGATGTTGTCGACAGCTTTGCACCGCTATTTGATCAGGCCGGCGCGATTGTCGATTTCATCAATGAGGGAGAGCGATCGACATCAATTTACGGTGAGCGCGATCAAATTTTTCAAGTGGTTCAAAACCTATTCGACAATGCTGTGAAATATGGCGGCGACCCAGCTATGATCAAGGTGCGTGTAGGCCGTGGTGAGGCCCCCTCATTGGTCGACGAGGGTGAAACAGGGCAGCGCGCGGGAGATTCGGCGGCGCAGACAGCCGGGCGTTTAGGGATTCAGGTTGACGATCTCGTTTATCTCCAAATTCGTGATTTCGGACCGGGAATTGAACGGGCTGCATTGCCGCGCCTGACCGAACGATTTTTTCGCGTCAATGTAGAGCGCAGCCGCAAAAGCGGTGGTACGGGATTGGGTCTCGCAATCGTCAAGCATGTTATGAACCGACACCAAGGGGGCTTTCAGATTGAAAGTCGCTTGGCTGGTGGAACCGCTTTTAATTGTTATTTCCGCGCCAAAGACTAAATTTCTGACCAATGGCTCGCATATGCGCACATAATGCGCTATAATTTTTCAACCGTACAAGAATATGTCACAATTACCCGGCATCTAGGCCATTCATCGTCCATCCAGGAAAGATTGGGATATCTTTATGGCTGTTGCAGCCTCTCATTCAACGTTTTTGGCGCGTCGCGCCCTCGAAACTGAGCTTTCGCGTATGGCGGCACTGGTAGAAAACCAGTTGCAAGCAGCGATTTCAGCATTTGAGCGACGCGATGTGCCGGCGGCTGAGGGGTTAATAGATATTGATCAGCGCATTGATGAGTTTGATCGCGACATTGAAACCAAGATCATGGCGCTACTAAATCAAGGGCCACTTCCCGAGGATGCGCTGCGTGAAGTAATGACAATCATGAAGATGACGGGTGAGCTAGAGCGGGTTGGCGATTTGGCAAAGAATGTGGCCAAGCGAACACGCATCATCAGTCAGGAAGCGCCAGCGAGTCCGAATTCTGGTGTCGCACGCATGGGGCGTGCCAGCTTACGACAGTTTTCAGATATTCTGGACGCCTATTCCATGAAAAATTTGGATGCCGCAAAAGCCGTTTGGGGCGGGGATGACGAATTGGATGAATTGTACAATTCAGTCTTCCAGGAAATTTTGCGCGCGATGATGCAAGACCCGGCAAAAGTGAATGCCTGCACACATCTTGTTTTTATAGCTAAGAATTTTGAGCGGGTTGGTGATCATGCTACAAATATCGCCGAAGCGATTCATTTCCAGGTGACCGGATCGCCACTTGTGGAAATGCGACCCAAAGGTGATGAGACGGCGACCATCACTGCTGAATTTCCCAAGCGATCAGGCGTTGTTTAAGAAATAGCGATTGGAGACAACCTGTGGCCGCTACACGCGTATTGATTGTCGAAGATGAAGAAGCGTTAGCGACGCTGCTTCATTATAATCTTACGAAAGAAAAGTTTGAGGCGACGATCGCAACTGACGGGGAAGAAGCTCTTCTAAAGGTAGAAGAAGAGCCGCCCGATGTTGTTATTTTGGATTGGATGTTACCGAAAATCTCAGGCATTGAAATTTGCCGTCGCATTCGTTCGCGTCCAGAAACCCGCAATCTGCCTATTATCATGCTCACGGCACGTTCTGAGGAGGCCGACCGTATTCGCGGGCTTGAAACCGGTGCCGATGATTATCTCACAAAACCTTTTTCAACCAACGAGCTGATAGCGCGGGTGCACGCTGTGTTGCGTCGCATTCGACCAGGGCTTGCCGAAGATAAAGTAACTTTCAAAAACATTGAAGTTGACCGGGTTTCCCACCGCGTGATGCGTGATGATAAAGAAATTCATCTCGGCCCGACGGAGTTTCGTTTGCTCGACCATTTAATCCAGCATCCCGGTCGCGTGTTTTCTCGTGAGCAACTTTTAAATGCCGTTTGGGGTTCGGATGTTTTTGTCGAGGTGCGCACGGTCGACGTACATATTGGGCGTCTGCGCAAAGCGCTCAATAAATTCAAACAAGGCGATCCTATCCGCACGGTTCGTTCAGCCGGATATGCGTTAGACGCCGACTAAAAAAGCCCGCCATTGGCGGGCTTTTTAATTTGTAAAAAACACGTAGGGTTTTTACCCTGCAGCTCTGCGTTTTGCAGGATTGGCAAGAACGCGGCGCGGCTGGCGTGTTGCGTCCCGGCGTTGTGGCGGTTGAAACGCCATATGGGCGTGATAAGCGCAATAGGATTTGCCCGACAACGTTGACTGGCCGCAAAAGTGAAAATCTTCTTGGGCGGGGTCACCGATTGGCCATTTGCACATATTATTGGAAATTGTCGAAACCGTGGTTTTGTCGCCAGTGTCGAGTACCAGCGGTGCAACAAATTCTGGTTCCGGGATGATCGATTTCATCTCTGGACGCTTTGTTTTTTGCGCTGGCGCACTCTCTTCCTTGCGCTCAGGTGCTGTGCTGCGTCCTCGTTGCGGTTTGGCCGGTGTCGCACGGCCCGAAAGGCCCAGGCGGTGCACTTTGCCGATCACAGCATTGCGGGTGACACCACCCATTTTATTCGCAATCTGAGCTGCAGAGAGACCTTCAGCCCAGAGTGTTTTCAACAATTCCACTCGCTCGTCTGTCCAAGCCATTTTGGCTCTCTCCCTATATTCTTGCGGTCTAAGCCCGCGTTGCGCCCTCAAAATCAATATTTGGTATGAAATACCGATGCTTACTAAAACGTGCCAAGATATAGTATCCCAGAAGAACCGAAACACAACATGGCGCCGCCATAAATTTTTGCCCACTACATGTTGATAAAACTGCCCGCTTGACGACGGAAGGATCGACAGTCCACATCGTTGCAACGCAACAAAGAGGAATATCGCCGAAATGGATGCCCCCCAAAGCATGAGCGTTGAGACAGCGCTGGACCGGCAATCTCAAGCAAATTATGGCGAACGGCGCTTTGGTGCTGTGAATTGGCTTGGTTTGTGGACCCTTTATTTGAAGGAAATTCGTCGGTTCATGAAAGTCGTCACGCAAACAGTGGTGGCACCCGTCATTTCAACACTCTTGTTCCTGATTGTCTTTACACAGGCTTTTGGTTCTGCGCGCCCAGACATCAACGGCGTTCCGTTTATTGAATTTTTGGCACCGGGTCTGATTATTATGGCGGTGCTCAGTAACGCGTTTACAAACTCGTCCTCATCCCTTCTGATCGGCAAGGTGCAAGGATCGATCGTTGACGTCTTGATGCCGCCCCTCTCTGCGGCGGAGCTGACGGTTGCATTTGTTGCCGGTGCAGCAACGCGTGGCTTTTTGGTTGGCTTCATTACCGCTTTGACTAGCGCGGTATTTATGTATGCAAATGGTGCCCCAATGCGGATTGAGGCGATGTGGGCGATTTTGTATTTCGCAACGGCCGCAGCGTTGATTTTTTCTATGCTTGGCGTTGTTGGTGGGATTTGGGCCGAGAAGTTTGATCAACTCGCGGCTGTTACAAATTTCGTCATTACACCGCTGACTTTTTTGTCTGGCACTTTCTATTCCGTTGAAAGATTGCCAGAACCATTCCGCACGGCCAGTCAGTTTAATCCGGTTTATTATCTGATTGACGGTTTTCGTTTTGGTTTTACGGGGCAAGCCGAGTCTAATTTATTGATTGGTGTTTTGTTGACTTTGGCGCTTGTCGGCATATTTGGGTTTTGGAGCTACTTGCTTTTCCGATCCGGATATAAATTGAAGGAATAAAGGCCAAAATTTCATGTCAGAGAACACAAATACACCCGTAGCAGAAGATGATACGGTCGTGCCGTTTCAGGTTGGAGAAACGGCTGTGCGCGGACGGGTCGTGCGGCTCGGCGGAGCGCTTGATGAGATTTTGCAAGCCCACAAATTTCCCGATGGAGTTTCCGAACTTGTCGGCGAAGCTGCGTGCCTCGTTGCGATGATGGGCACGGCGTTAAAGTTCCAGGGAAAGCTCATTTTTCAAGCACAAGGGGATGGGCCAGTATCGCTTGTGGTGGCGGATTACATCGCCGGTGGTGCGATCCGCGCGACCGCCAAACACGCGGGTGCCCAAGCGGTCTCAGATAGTGCAGGCGCGGTTGCTCTTCTTGGTAAGGGGCACATCGCCATGACAATTGATCAGGGCCCGGAGATGGAGCGTTATCAGGGTGTGACCCCAATTGAAGGGGCGACACTTGGTGCAGCCGCGGTGTCCTATTTCGATCAATCGGAACAGATTCCAACCGTGGTAAAGCTGGCGGTTGGGCGTTTGTCGGCCCCCGGCGAGCCTGAGCGCTGGCGCGCGGGCGGTGTCATGGTGCAATTCATGCCTGGCGAAGGCGGTGTTCGTGAGCGCGGTGAAGAAGTCATCATGAAAGACATCGACAAAGATGTCTGGGAGCGCGCTGCCGCCTTTATTGAGACTGTACAGGCGGATGAATTGCTTGACCCGGCGATTAGTCAAAACACACTTCTCTATCGCCTTTTCCATGAGGATGGTGTGCGTGTTTATGATCCGTTGCCCGTGCGCGCGGCCTGTGGATGCAATGCAGAAACGATTGCAGCTGTGCTGTCACGCTACACATTGGAAGACCTGAAAGAGATGGTCGAAGATAAGTTTATTAAGGTAACATGCGAATTTTGCCGCAAAGATTATCGCTTTAGCCCAAGCGGCGAAATTTTGGAGACAACATGAAGCGAAAAAAGTTTGAAGCAGAACTCGGTGAATTAGAATTGGAGTTAGCAAAGCTTCAAGAAACGGTTCAGCGTACCGGCATGAAGGTTGCCATTATTTTTGAAGGCCGAGATGCGGCTGGAAAAGGCGGTGCAATCAAAACGCTCATGAGACGGATGAATGCACGAATTTGGCGGATTGCCGCTCTGCCAAAACCATCCGATCGGGAGCGTACCCAATGGTATTTTGAGCGTTATGTGCAGCATTTGCCAGCGGGCGGTGAAATCGTTTTGTTTGACCGGTCTTGGTACAATCGCGCTTTGATCGAACCAGTGATGGGGTTTTGTTCGCCCGAGGAGCATGAGACATTCATGCGCGAAGCCCCGATGTTTGAAAGAATGCTCATCGATAGCGGCTTGGTGCTGATTAAATTTTGGCTGCATGTATCGGCAGATGTCCAGGAAGAACGTTTTCAGGATCGGGCCAATGATCCGCGAAAGCGGTGGAAATTATCACCGATTGATTTGAAGGGACGTGAATTGTGGATTGAGTCCACCAAATATCGCGACAAAATGTTTGGCCAAACCAGCACCAAAGAAGCGCCTTGGTTGGTCGTTGACGCGAATGATAAACGCAAAGCGCGCCTGAATATTATTCGCGCGATACTCGATCGTGTCCCGTGTGAATTTAACAAGGAAGCTTTTGAGCCTGTAAAACTGCCACCGCGCCCAACAGGTGACAATGGTGGTTATATTGAAAAGGGCGTCGAGGAGCTAAACTGTGTTACGGATTATTATCCTGACTAAACCCTGCACTTGATTGCTCCCACATTTTCACATCGCGCAGCCAACGCGCATATCCATACATAAGTGCAAGGGCAAAACCATAGACACCGCCGCGAATATATTGCTGCATGAAATACCGTTTGGCGAAGTAAAATGGCAATCCGAATAGGATGCGCGAGGCAAGTGTTGATCGCGACTTCATCGGTGCCGGAATAGAAGAATTCCTATTTAGTTTCGACATCAGATGCGCAATGTCAGTAAAGGCGTAGTGCAGCATTGGTGTATTGACGACACCGACCTCAATTCCCTCGGGTACACGAAATTGATCCCAACCATCATGATTGGGCATGCGGGCCACGCGCCGGTCGTAAATTTTATGGCGCGTTTGATGGCCAAAATCTTGCCAGACATCACCGGTCGGCATTGCGAGCGCAAGAAAGGTTTTGTAAACCTTGAAGGCGGGCTCACCATTGGCGAATAAAGCGTTTGCTTCTTTCGCAAATTCAGGCGTCACGACTTCGTCTCCGTCGAGATCGAGGAGCCAATCATAGGTGCAAGCCTCTTCGGCGACGCGCTTTTGTTTGCCCCAGCCAACCCATTCCTGTTCCAATATTTTGGCACCCGCGGCCGCCGCGATTTCTTTTGTTCGATCCGTAGAGCCGGAATCAATGACGATTACCTCACGGGCGACTAAAAATGCGCCACGCACAACCTCACCAATTTTTCGCTCTTCATTGAAGGCGCGAATATAGGCGGATACAGGTGGGCGGGTGTCGTTAATCGGGGCGTTGTTCATAGCGCAGATTCATGGGCGATTTTCCCACAAAAAACAATCAAGGCCCCACCAGAATTCTAATGAGGCCTTGAAGATCGTGTCAGTAACATTCGTTTTCGAGGCTAGCCGGCTTGCTCTCTAGCAATCCAGGCATCGACATTTTCTTCCAGGATGGCGAGTGGTACAGGGCCATCTTTCAGGAAAATATCGTGGAAAGCACGCAAATCGAAGTCTTCGCCTAAGGCTTCTTCGGCGCGGCCGCGTAGCTCCAAGATTTTCAGCATACCGATTTTATATGCTGTTGCCTGGCCAGGCATCACTACATATCGCTCAATGGCTTTGATGCAGTCGCCTTCTGGGTTTGGCGTATTGGTCATCAAATAATCGATGGCCTCTTCGCGGGTCCATTTCTTGTCGTGGATGCCGCTATCAACAACCAGGCGAGCCGCACGCCAAAGCTCCATGGCGAGGCGTCCAAAATCTGAATAGGGATCATCGTAAAATCCCATCTCTTTCGGGATGAATTCAGAGTAAAGTCCCCAACCTTCAGAATAGGCGGTGTAGCCGCCATATTTTCGGAACTTTGGTAGACCCTCTAATTCTTGTGAGATGGCCAATTGCATATGGTGGCCCGGAATGCCTTCATGATAGGCGAGGGCCTCCATCTGGTAGGTTGGCATGTCTGCAGTGTTATAGAGATTGGCATAATAGATGCCGGGGCGCGAACCATCAGGGGCTGGGCGCTGGTAAAATGCTTTACTACCCGCGCGTTCGCGAAAGGCTTCAACGCGTTTTACGATTAAATCCGCTTTTGGCTTGGTGTAGAATAGCTCATCAAGCCGTCCACGCATGACATCAATGATTCTCGTTGCCTCAGCGAGATACTCTTCTTTACCTTCATCTGTATTTGGGTAGGTAAAACGGCCATCTGGGTCGGTGCGCATATAGACGAAAAAGTCTTGCAACGATCCTTCATACCCTACTGAGTTTTTAATCTCGGTCATCTCTGCGTGGATCCGTGCAACCTCGCTCAATCCCAAATCATGGATCTCGGTTGGTGACATATTTGTCGTTGTCATCGCTTCGAGCTGCAGGGCGTAATATTGGTCACCGTCAGGCAGCTTCCAAGCACCGTCTTCATCGGTTGCTTCGGCCATTTGTGTTTCGAACATGGAAATCAGCGAGTCATATGCGGGCTTCATGGAGTTCAACATAGCGTCAACCGCACGTGCGCGAAGGTCCGCTTTTGCGGAATCATCAACATCGAGCGCCGCAATTTTTTTGCCAAAATCTGCGAGTAGTGCGGATGGTTCGCCATCATCAAAAGGTGCGCCAGAAATAATATTGCGCGACGTATCGATCATTCGTGCATAAGACCATTTCGGTGGGTTAATGCCATTGGCAAATTGCATTTCAGCCACTTCTTGGTGCTGGCCGAGATATTCGTCGATGCCGTTTAGGCGTGCGATATAAGCTTCCGCATCTTCGACAGAAGAAATGCTGTGCTGATTGATCATGAATGGCGGGACACCAGAATGGGGCCCACGGAAGTGACTAAACTGGTACCAATGATTGCGGAACGGGAATCGCCGGTCTTCGAGCTCTCCATCATATTCCGCAAGCCGGTAAGACAATTGCGCCTGATGATCTAAGTTTTCGAGATCAAAAGTTTCGCGCATTTCGGTTAGTGCCGCCATAGCAAGTGCATGAGATTCACGCTCATATTCATCACTCGCATTGCTCCATTTGTCGTAATTGGTCTTCCGCCCAAGGAAAGTTTGAAACATGGGGGAACGCGCAACTTGCCGTTCAAATTCTGCTTCAAACCAAGCATTGATAGCTTGTGTTTGATCTTCGTTTGTCGCTTCCTCGGTGGTATTGTTAGGGGCGCTTGCGTCAGTGGTGGTGACGCCATTATCGCAGCCAGCAATGAAGACGATTGCTGCGGCGGATGAAAATAGTATGTTCCGCAATTTTACGGTCATGGATTAAACTCCTGATGAATGTTGATTCTAGTGCCCCGTTTGTCGGGAGGGACATTATGGGACAGGTCCGCTTCATGCAAGTTTTCCCAGCTAGTCAAAGGCAAAACTGAAAGGTGTTGCCATTCGGCGGTGTTCGTCGAGGATTAAGCGGCGCTCAAGTGGCGGGTGCGCCCGGGCCGCGCATGCTGGGCGTGGGCAAAGGCGACAGGTTACACCGATCGGTGCCGGATTGGGTTGGTCGGCTTTCATTTCCTGGCCATAGATGAGTTTGTCGGCGTGCTTGATTTCACACCCTAAGGCGATAGCGCGTTCGGCTTTTGCTGCGTGAAACCCGCCTTCGCCGCCATGAACGGTGCGGGCAAGGGAAAAGAAAGTATCCCCTTCCGGCAACTGAATGGTCTGCGTGATGATTTTACGTGGTGTGCGGAATGCTTCATGGATATTCCAAAGAGCGCATGAGCCGCCATAACGCGCGAATGGAAACACGCCGGCGGAAAATCGTTTTGAAACGTTGCCAGCTGCATCAATGCGCATAAAGAAAAATGGGACGCCTTCTTGCCCAGGGCGTTGTAGCGTGGTGAGGCGATGGCAAACCTGTTCAAAGCTGGCGCCGAAACGCCTTGATAGCGCTTCGATATCATATTTTAGTGCCTGAGCGGACTGGAAAAAAAGCTCATAAGGAAAAACGACTGCTGCTGCTGTATAGTTTGCGAGGGCGGCACGGGTGAGTTTGCGCCCAGAATCGGTTTCAAATTTTGCATCATGGATGATAGCATCGAGCGCTTTTGACTGTTCAAAAAGTACCAGTTGCAATACGGCTTGAAAGGTGCGGCTTGCTTGATCAAGGGATTCAGAGATTGCTATTTGGCCACGATGGCGGTCATGACGGCGAAAGGCACCGACCATAATGTCTGCCGGAAGAATGCGCAAAGTAAGGCCATGCTTTTCCTTGAACCGGGCTCGCAATGCCTCAAACAAATTTGAACTGTTGGTTTTCAGTGCGCGCGACGTGGCTTCTCCGACCTCATCCAGGGCTGGAAAATGATTACGCGCCTTCGCGATGAAATCGCGCGCTTCCTCCAGGGGGGCCGCACTATTTGTGGTGCTCGCCGCGCGACGCTCCATCATTAGTGTCTCGTTCGTACGGTAGCGTTGATAGAGGGCGGCAACGGCTTCGCTGAGGGCGGGATTAGTTGACGTCAAGTCGCGGATGTCGTCACGACCAATGCCGAGATCTGAAAAAACGGGATCAGCCAACGCGGCTTCGAGTTGCGCCCTTGTATCATCTTCGGCACCCGCAAATTCCGCAATATCGACATCATAAACCTCCGCGAGCCGGATCAACAGATCCGCCGACATAGGCCGATGGTTGCGTTCAATGAGGGCGATATAGGAGGCGGAAACATCTAAATCGACGGCCATCACCGCCTGTGTAAGGCCCAGTTTCCGCCTCAGCCGCCGTAAGCGGGGCCCCATAAATGTACTGCGTTGGTTGGTCATCGTCCCTCAAATAGCTGGCTGTAATTAACCTTACAACATTACAGTAAAAAATTGTAATATATTACAATAATACCTTTTCGCAACTGCAATATGAGGTTTAGGGACGTATCTTTACGACAGAACAGCCAATCCGGTCATTGCGAACGGGGCGCGTAACCAGGAGTTAGCCCATGACATATCAAGAAGATATCACCGCCACACAAACCGTTATTAGTCGCCACAATGGTGCATGGGATGGGATCAATGCAGAATCGGTCGCACGAATGCGCGCGCAAAACCGGTACCGCACGGGGCTCGATATCGCCAAATACTGCGCCAAGGTTATGCGTGAAGATATGGCTGCCTATGATCTTAATCCGGCACACTACACTCAATCGCTTGGTTGTTGGCATGGATTTGTTGGTCAACAAAAGATGATTTCGATCAAAAAGCATTTTGGCGAAACCAAGGGCCGTTATCTGTATCTCTCCGGTTGGATGGTCGCCGCCTTGCGTTCTGATTTTGGTCCGCTTCCAGATCAATCAATGCATGAAAAAACGTCTGTTCCCGCATTAATTGAAGAGCTCTACACCTTCTTAAAACAGGCTGATGCGCGTGAGTTGGGGCTCTTGTTCCGCGATCTCGATGCAGCGCGAGAAGCCGGCGACGAAGTAAAAGCCAGGGGCATTCAAAAACAAATCGACACGTATCAAACCCATGTTGTGCCGATTATTGCGGATATTGACGCAGGTTTTGGTAACGCAGAGGCAACTTACCTGCTGGCAAAAAAAATGATCGAAGCAGGCGCATGCGCCTTGCAGATCGAAAACCAAGTTTCCGATGAAAAGCAATGTGGCCACCAGGACGGTAAGGTAACCGTGCCCCATGAGGATTTCCTCGCCAAGATCCGCGCTTGCCG
>JAJFGD010000098.1 GCA_021776315.1 Hyphococcus sp.
GGCATTTTTGCAAAGCGTTGCTGCCTTAGGGGTGATCGCCATGCCCGCGGGGTTTGGCTTTGCGTTCGTTGCTCAGGATGTGACTCTCTTGCTTCTCGGCGAAAAATGGTTGGAAGCGGCCCCCTTGATTGAGATACTGGCTCCCGTCTTGGGGCTTGAGGCTTTGTTTTATGCATCACAATACTATGCCATGGCCATGGGTCTGACCCATCTCGTTTTCATTCGGGCGATTGTATTTTTTATTATTCGCTTTCCGGTCTTCATTTGGGCAACCATGGCCTATGGCATTCAAGGTGCCGCCTATGCGAGTGCTGCGGCTGGACTTTTATATGTGGGATTAAATCTAGCTCTCTATGCGCGGGTCAGTGGCGGCAATTTTTGGGACCCGCTTTGGAGTGCACGCCGGTCATTGGCCGGGGTTGCTGCGATGGCAGCTTGGTTTTTACTTCTTCGGCCCCAAATCGATGCGATTGAGACCCTACCACTAGCCTTAAGATTGGGCAGCGATGTCGCCATTGGTGCCGTTATCTATGTTTCAGTTCTGGTTGGCATCTGGCGAGCCGAAGGTCGCCCGGAGGGCGTTGAGGGTCAGGTGTGGCGGGTGGTCAGCGCACGCCTCAACCGTTGACGAATTCCTACCGCAAATCACTGCATCTCGCTGTTCCGCGTTGCCAATTGCTCAGCTATGAATATGGGCAACGCTGTCAGGGAAGGACGAAGATCAGATATGGGCGAAGTTGCGCCAATGGATCCCGCGAAGCTCGCGGATGCTGCTTTTAAGCTTTTGACCGAAAACCCGATGTTCAAAGTTGGGGAGGCAGAGATACGTGGAAATAGCTACCGCGTTTTCGAAAATGCGCCCCCTAGTTTGACAGGCCTTTTTGCCTTTGGGGCCGCGACTCATGGCGACAAAGATTTCCTGATCTTTGAAGATGAACGGCTCAGTTTTGCTGAGACTTGGAAACGGGCTTGCCGTTTTGCCCATGTCTTGCGGGATGAGTTTGATGTGAAACCCGGGGACAAAATTGCCATTGCCATGCGAAATTTCCCGGAATGGTGTGTTGCTTATATGGGCATCATAGCGACGGGTGCGGTTGTGGCACCACTCAACGCTTGGTGGAAAGCGGACGAGTTGCAATACGCCTTGGAGGACTGCGGTGCGAAAACCGTGATCGTTGACGGAAAACGCCTTCAATATTTATTACCCCTGAAAAAAGATCTTGAGTTGACACTCATTCTCGCACGCGAAGACGGTGAGGGTGCGGATCACCAGTTTGAAGAACTGTTGGCGCGCGCTAAAGAGGACACGCCTCCCCCGGTGGAAATCAAGCCTGATGATGACTTTTGCATCATTTACACATCGGGATCGACAGGGCGACCGAAAGGTGTCGTTTTAACACATCGCGGTTGTATTTCGACACTAATGTCGTGGGCGTTCATCGCCACGGTGATGAAAGATGCGCGCGGCGGCGAAAGCATATTTGGCGATGATCCAGGTATTCTCCTGGCGATCCCATTATTTCATGTCACCGGCTCTCATTCCATCTTTCTGCTTTCCTATTTGGTTGGGCGCCGTGTGGCGATGATCTATCGTTGGGATGTGAAGCAAGCTGGTGAGATCATCAATCGAGAAAAACTCACCAACTTTGTTGGCGTGCCGAGTCAATCCTATGAGTTGATGAGCGTAGAACACGAAGGAGGCTTGCCGTCTCTATTGGATATTGGATCAGGCGGTGCCAAACGCCCGGCGGACCATGTTCGGAAACTAAAGAAGCGCTTTAAAAACGCTAACCCGTCATCTGGATACGGATTATCAGAAACAAATGCTGTTGGGTGTGTCATCTCACTGGGTGAGTACCAACAGCGTCCGGACTCAACTGGACGCCCTGTGCCGCCGCTTACGGACATCAAAATCATGAAGGATGGTGAGGAGGTTGCGCGCGGTGATGTTGGTGAAGTGTGGATTCGGTCGCCAGCGAATTTCCGTGAATATCACAATCTACCCGAGGCAACCGCGAAAGCACTGACGCCTGATGGTTGGTTTCGTACCGGCGACCTCGGCAAAATGGATAAGGAAGATTACGTTTTCATCGTCGACCGCATCAAAGACATGATTATTCGTGGTGGTGAAAATATCTCATGCCTAGAAGTTGAAAACCGGGTTTATGACCACAATGGCGTTGCAGAGGCATGTGTGTTTTCAGTCCCTGACGAAACTTTAGGCGAACGGGTAGGGCTCGTGTTTTTTCCAGCGGAGGGTGAGACAGTTGACGTGAATGAGCTGCGCGATTTTATCGCGAAAGGCTTAGCCGCATTCAAAGTGCCTGAACGCATTTGGGTATCCCCATCCTCTTTGCCGCGATTGGGTACCGCTAAGTTTGATAAGATCACGGTTAAAAAGATCGCTATGCAACATCCGCCAGCTTTATCGGTTTAATGAAAGAAAATTCCCATGAGTGACCTTGAGACATTCCGAACGGAAACGCGCGCTTGGCTAGAAGAAAACTGTCCAAAGGAAATGCGCGATGGTGCCGGCGGTGAAGAAAATATCTGTTGGGGCGGTAAAGAGTGGGTGTTCCAATCCGACGCGCAAAAAACCTGGCTTGACCGCATGGCGGCTAAAGGGTGGACCGTACCGGCTTGGCCAAAAGAATATGGCGGCGGCGGTCTTTCCAAAGAAGAAGTAAAAACCTTGAAAAGCGAAATGCGCGCCATGAAAGCGCGTTCGCCATTAGAGAGCTTCGGTATCTGGATGCTGGCACCGGCACTTTTGAAATATGGTACTCATGAACAAAAGGCTCATTTTTTGCCGCCGATCGCGCGCGGTGAAATTCGATGGTGTCAGGGCTATTCAGAACCAAATGCGGGATCAGACCTCGCATCATTGCAATGCAAATGTGAGGATCAAGGTGACCATTGGCTCGTCAATGGCCAAAAAGTTTGGACCTCCTATGCGGATAAGTCCGATTGGATTTTTGTGTTGGTCCGTACAGATCCATCCGCAACCAAACATAATGGCATTAGTTTTATTCTCGTCGATATGAACGCGCCTGGTGTTTCCACCAAACCAATCAAGTTGATTTCGGGCAAATCACCATTTTGCGAAACCTTTTTCGACGATGTGAAGGTCCCCAAGGAGTATGGAAGTGACATCAGTGCAGTTGTTGGTGACATCAATCGTGGTTGGGACGTTGCAAAATATCTATTAACCCATGAACGTGAAATGATTTCTGCAGGGGGCGGTGGATTGCTTGGCAGTCGCGGTCTTGGCGAAGTCGCTGCTCAAAAAGTCGGCGTCAAAGACGGCAAACTCGCAGATCCCGTGTTACGATCAAAGATAGCACAAGCGGAAATCGATGGTTGGGCATTTTTGTTAACGCTAGAGCGCATGAAAGACGAAGCCAAAGCTGGGCAAGGCGTCGGTGCTAATTCATCTATGCTGAAATATTACGGTACCGAATTCAACAAGCGTCGTTTTGAATTGATGATGGATGCTGGCGGTTCTGATGAACTTGAATGGGAAGGTGCGCGCACTGACGACGGCAAGCTGGCACGGGGATGGTTGCGCACAAAAGCGAATTCCATCGAAGGCGGAACGTCAGAAGTACAGCTGAATATCATTGCAAAACGTATTCTCGACCTACCGGGCGCATAAGGAAAATAAAATGCCATTAGTTCTAAACGAAGAACTGGAAATGTTGCGGGAGTCAGCGCGTGGATTTCTTGATGAAAAAGCACCCGTAAACGCTCTGCGCAAACTGCGCGATGAAAATAACCCTGACGGCTTCTCGCGCGACCTCTGGAAAGAGATGGCGGAGATGGGTTGGGCGGGAATCCTCGTTGACGAGGATCATGGCGGCGCTGATTTTGGTTTCGTTGGTGCCGGCGTGCTGGCAGAAGAAATGGGGCGTACGTTGACGGCCTCACCATTTTTGTCGACCTCTGTTCTTGCGGCAACGGCGCTAAAACAAATCGCAACGGACGCGCACCGACAAGAATTTTTACCAAAGATCGCAGCGGGAGAGGTTTTGTTTGCTCTAGCGGTCGATGAAACGCGCAAACACGGTCCTGCGAAAACAGCGATGATGGCTGAGAAATCCGGCAATGGATTTAAATTATCCGGCGATAAAACCTTTGTGGCGGATGGCCATGTTGCTGACAAGATTATTGTCGCAGCAAGATCGGCCGGTGCTGCGGGTGAGCAAGACGGGCTGACCTTATTTTTGCTAGATGCGCAGTCAAAAGGCGTTTCGGTGGAGCGTACGATGATGGTCGACAGCCGCAATGCAGCACGCATCAAATTCGATGGCGTTGAAGCTACGGGTGATGATGTTATTGGCGAAGTCGATGGCGGTTACATGGCGTTGGAGGGTGTCTTGAATGCTGGGCGGGCAGGCCTCGCCGCAGAGATGTCTGGGGCTGCGCAAGCTGGTTTCGAAATGACCATGAATTACCTAAAAGAACGCAAGCAGTTTGGTTCGGAAATTGGGTCATTCCAAGCACTTCAACATCGCGCCGCGCATCTTTACTCAGAAATTGAATTGATGAAATCGGCGATCTTGAAATCGCTGCAAGATCTTGACGCACATTATGGGATGGCCGGGCCAATTTGTTCGCTCGCGAAAGCCAAAGCAGGTGAGGTGGCGAAGCTTGCCAGCCAAGAGGCTGTACAAATGCACGGCGGCATCGGCATGACTGACGAATATGATATCGGTTTTTATATGAAGCGGATCCGCGTGGCTCAGGAAATGTTTGGTGATACGGCATTTCATACTGATCGCCTTGCCCAAATGCGTGGCTATTGAGGAGTATTTATGCCTGTTATTTCGCAGGAACAGATTGAAGACTATATCGGTGAAAAAGTTGGTACGTCAGATTGGATTGAAATTTCTCAAGACCGCATCAATCAGTTTGCAGATGTAACGGAAGACAATCAATTTATCCATGTGGATCCTGAGGCGGCCAAGGCAACGCCATTTGGGACAACTATTGCTCATGGTTTTTTGACCTTGTCGATGCTGTCAAAGATGGCAGCTGGATGCGTTTTGGTTCTTGATGGAATCAAGATGGGTGTCAATTATGGGTTTGAGAAAGTCCGGTTTTCAAACCCCGTTAAAGTCAACAAGCGCATTCGTGGACATTTTAGTTTGATGTCGGCGACACAAAAAGTGCCTGGCCAATGGACTTTCAAATATGCCGTAAAGGTGGAGATCGAAGATGAGGCCAAACCGGCACTCGTCGCAGAATGGGTAACCATGCAGATCGTATAGGTCGAATTTTATGTCGGAACATATTGCTGAAATTGTATGGACGCGTCAGACGGAAAGTTTTGACTACAAAGACTACGACCGCACACACCTTTGGCGATTTGATAATGGGGTAGAGGTTCAGGCCGCTGCTGCTCCAGCATTTCTTGGCGACCCTGCATGCATTGATCCGGAAGAGGCATTCGTTGCCTCTGTATCGAGTTGTCATATGCTGACATTTTTGGCGATTGCTGCGCGCAAACGACTTGTGGTTGATGCCTATCGAGATTCTGCCATCGGGCATATGGGGAAAAATGCAGATGGCCGATTGGCAATTGTACGTATTGACCTGTCGCCACAAATTACATTTGCCGATGGCGTTACAGTCGATACAAATACATTAGAAGAGATGCATCATTTGTCGCATCAAGAATGCTTTATTGCGAATTCAGTGAAAACCGATGTGGTTGTTCATTCACAATCCTGATTGGGAGAATTGTCGTGTCAATAAATTACAACGATAAAGTCGCCGTCGTTACTGGGGCGGGCAATGGCCTTGGAAAATCACACGCAATTGCATTGGCCGCGCGTGGCGCGAAGGTCGTTGTCAATGATCTTGGCGGGGCGCGTGACGGAACCGGAGGGTCAATTTCCGCGGCTGAAGAAGTGGCAAATCACATCAATGCCGCCGGCGGCGAGGCGATTGCTGACGGTGCCAATGTTACAGATGAAGGACAAGTTGGTGAGATGATTGCGGCGACCATGAAGCAATGGGGCCGTGTTGATATTCTCGTCAATAATGCAGGTATTTTGCGCGACAAGACATTTCACAAAATGGAGATGGCTGATTTCAAAGCGGTGCTTGATGTGCATCTGGTTGGCTCGGCCACATGCACCCATGCCGTTTGGCCGATTATGCGCGAGCAGAATTTCGGCCGCGTAATTTTCACATCCTCGCCATCGGGTCTCCATGGTATTTTCGGGCAGGCCAATTATGGTGCAGCGAAAGCGGGCATGATTGGGTTGATGAATGCCCTGCATTTGGAAGGCACGAAATACAATATTCGCACCAACGTTCTCTCGCCATCTGCAAAAACACGCATGACCGAAGATTTAGGAATCCCAGAAGAGATTCTGGAGCAATGGACACCGGAAGCGATTACCGCTGCGATGCTTTTCCTCGTCAGCGATGAAGCGCCAAGCCGGGCGATCGTGAGCTGTGTTGGCGGCGGCTATGCGCGTGCCTATATGACGGAAACTGATGGCGTCTATTTACCGCCAAACAAGCAAACACCGGAGGAGATTGCTGCCCAATGGGACGTGATTTCATCTCAGGAAAATCTGCATTTTTACGATAACAGTGCCGGCCCCAATATGAATTTTATCCAGAAAGCGAAAGCTTTCGCCGACGGCAAATAGATAAGGAAACCCATTCCATGAGAGAAGCAGTCATCGTTTCAACGGCACGGACACCGATTGGTAAAGCCTATCGTGGTGCTTTTAATAACACGACCGCACCGACCCTTGCTGGTCATGCAATGAAGTCAGCGGTTGAGCGGGCCAATATTGACCCCGCGGAAGTCGAAGACGTCATTACTGGTGTCGCTGTACCCCAAGGGACATCCTATCCAAATGTTTCTCGCTTGTCGCTTTTGAGAGCGGGGATTCCCCATACAGTTTCTGGCATGTCTATTGATCGCCAATGTGCGTCGGGCATGATGGCGATTGCAACAGCCGCCAAACAGGTGATCAGCGATAATATGCAAATTGCCATCGGCGCGGGTGTGGAATCAATTTCCATGAATCAAACCAGCAATATGTTTGTCAGTCCAGATCCATGGCTGATAAGCAACTTGCCTTCAACTTATATGCAGATGATAGAAACCGCAGAGATTGTTGGGGATCGCTACAACATCTCTCGCGAAGCTCAAGACGAATATGGATTTCGATCGCAACAACGTACCCATGCCGCGCAAGAAGCGGGAAAATTCGATGATGAGATTGTACCCCTCGCATCGGTGATGAAATTCACCAACAAAGAAACCGGCGAAACCTCTGATGTCGAAACGAAACTTGAAAAAGACGAAGGCAATCGCCCGGAGACAACGCTGGAAGGGCTCAACGGTTTACGGACGGTGTTCAAGGGCGGTCAAGTTGTCAAAGAAGGGAAATTCATCACTGCTGGCAACGCATCACAATTGTCTGACGGTGCCAGTGCCTCTGTGGTGATGGAAGCAAAGGAAGCGGAGAAGCGCGGCCTGTCTCCTCTTGGTATTTATCGGGGGATGGCTGTTGCAGGCACCAACCCGGACGAAATGGGGATTGGACCGGTTTTCGCGGTGCCAAAGCTACTCGAAAAAAATGGCCTTAAAATGGATGACATTGGCTTGTGGGAGCTGAATGAAGCTTTTGCGGTGCAAGTGCTTTACTGCCGCGACAAGCTTGGCATTCCCGATGAACTATTAAACGTCAATGGCGGTGCCATTTCCATCGGTCACCCATATGGCATGTCTGGTGCGCGTATGGTCGGGCACGCATTGATCGAAGGCAAACGACGCGGTGCAAAATATGTGGTTTGCACTATGTGCGTTGGCGGCGGCATGGGCGCAGCAGGTTTGTTTGAGGTTGCTTAGGTGCCCAGCATCATGAATAGAAAGTATTGTCGTAACTAAAAGGTATTGCTTTCTCGATGATGGGAATTGACGTCGCGTGACCATAGACTATTCGCTCGTTTATGCGCTTATTCGCGAAGTGCCGAAAGGTGAGGTCGCGAGCTATGGCATGATCGCCAGTTTGTTGCCTGGTGTTGGTCCACGCCAGGTTGCGCGTGCACTGTCCCATTTGCCACGGGGTGTCAAAACACCGTGGCAACGGATAATCCAATCCAGCGGATCTGTTGCTGAGCGCGTGGGGGCTGAACGTCAACGCACCTTGCTCCGCAAAGACGGCGTGGCTTTCCGAAAAAATGGGGCTGTGGACTGGAAGGCGCACCGCTGGCAGGGTCCATCGCAACAATGGATTATTGAAAATGATTTTGACCCGAATGATGTTATGGAACTCATAGCGGGTTGGGGGCGTTCTTAGATCATGACCAAAACCAATTTTAATATCGCCTTTGTCCTCTTCCCCTATGTCACACAGCTTGACTTTACGGGGCCGTTGCAAGTGTTGTCGCGCCTGCCAGGGGCAAGCATTCACTTAGCTGCGCAATCATTGGAACCGGTGCCAACTGATGCGGTATTGACGCTCAATCCAACATGTACTTTCGATGATTGCCCGCCAGCGGATGTCTTGTGTATTCCGGGCGGGTTTGGGATTGACGATGCAATTCTAAACCCAACTCTCATGGCATTCGTGCGTAAAGAAAGTGCACGAGCAAAATATGTCACCTCGGTTTGTACAGGAGCTTTCGTGCTTGGTGCGGCCGGCGTGCTGAAGGGCAAAAAGGCGACAACCCATTGGGCGTATCATGATGCGTTGACAGATGTTGGGGCAATCCCAGTCAGAGAACGTGTCGTGCGCGATGGAAACATTTTTACTGGCGGGGGCGTCACTGCGGGCATCGATTTCGCTTTTACCCTCGTGACGGAAATTGCTGGTGAGGCATTCGCTAAGGAGCTGCAATTGGGATTGGAATATGACCCGGCACCGCCATTTGATGCGGGCTCTCCAGTCAAAGCAGCGCCAGAGGCACTAAAGCGGATGACCGCATTCTATGGGGATCGTGGCGTCAAGTTTCGCGCAAATCTTGCCGAAGCGATGACCAATAATTAAGCTTCGGTTAACGCAAAACGCCTCATTCTCGTTGCAAAAGATGTGCTAGAAAGCGTGTCTTGTTACTCGTAATCAATCGTTGAAACCCGCTGGGGGAGTCCACTATGAGCACTGTATTTTTTTCAAGACTGACGCTTTTAATTGTTGCTGCGACGGCATTGTTTTCCGGCGCGGCGCAAGCGGCATCCAAAGAAAAAATTGATCGCCGTACGAATGAAGCCTTGGCGGAATTTCGTTCTGAAATTAATGGTGCGGATGCAGTATTAACAAAAGCCGTTGGGGTTCTTGTTTTTCCACGCATCACCAAAGGCGGATTGGGTATTGGCGGTGAATATGGTGAAGGCGCTTTGCGTATTGGTGGCAAAAGCGTTGCCTATTATTCCAACGCCGCTGCGTCGGCGGGCTTTCAAATCGGCTTGCAGCGTCGTCGCCAAATGTTGGTGTTCCTCGACCAGAAAGCGCTCGACCGGTTTCGCGCAAGCGATGGTTGGGAAGTTGGTGTTGATGCATCAGTGACCGTCGTTACCGTAGGCGCTGGTGGGTCCATTGACACGAACCAGTTAAATCAACCGATCGTAGCATTCGTTTTCGATTCCGAAGGGTTGATGTATAACCTCTCCTTAGAGGGTACAAAGATCAGTCGTATCCACGAAGATTAATTGATTGGTGCGGGGCGTCCATTCAATACGACGCCCCATATTGGGATTTTCCCCCAATCTTCACCGGGCGTGTCGAGCGGATTAGCACCTAACACGGTGAAATCTGCTTTTTTGCCAACGGAAATTGATCCCAACTCATCTTCCAATCCCAGTGCCCACGCAGCATTAAGGGTTATCGCTTTTAAGGCCTGGTCTGCTGTCAGTGTTTCATCTGCATTGCTGATTGTGCCCTGACGGGTCATTCGCGTCATGTGAACGCCCGCAGCCTTTAACGGGTTTGGCGGTGCAAGAGGGGCATCAGAATGCATCGTAACGGGAATCCCCATTTCTGTCGCTGACCGCAACGGCGTAATGAATTCAGATTTCTCCGCAATACTACCGATGTAATCTTCGCCCATATAGCGAACATAGTGGGACGCTGCGGAAATACCGATGCCTAGGCGCGAAGCGTCGAGGATTTGATCTGGAGTTAGTACTCCAGCATGTTCAATTATTAAACGTTGACCATCGACACCTTGTTTTTGCATTTCGAAGCTAGATAAAGTGCTGTCTTGAGATGCATCTCCATTGGAATGAATGTGTATACCTAAACCGACATCCCAATACCGCTTCATGAGAGCCGGCAAGTTGTTCGGGTCCGTGACCCACAAACCATCGCTGCCTCTGGATTGCCCTGCAATATATCCCGGAGCTGACATTTTCATGGTTTGAGAATAGAAAGCGCCGTCGCTAAACAGCTTCACTTTTGGTAGGACGGGAGCTCTTCTTTTTTTCTTGGCAGCGAGATTTAGGATTATTGTCGCAGACTTTTCGCCATATTTTTCTGCAAACGCCCGATGTTCTGGTACGAGATAGAGGCGATAATTGTCTTGATTTCTATAATGCAAAAACCGATAAGCGTCCTCCAGCCGTTGACCAAAAATGCCATATCCCATTTCCGCAACGGTAGTGATTCCAGAGCGCGAAAAAATCTCTTCATAGCCATTCCAGCCCCGATCAACTTGGCGCGGATTAAGTAATATTGGCCCGACAGTTTTGAGAAGGGTAGGAAGCGCATCTTCATAGATGCGCCCATTGAGTTTGCCAAATGCATCTAACCCAATGCCATGGAAATCATCCGCCATTGATGGGTCCAGCCCCGCCAATTCAATAGCTGCAGAATTCAGGTAAAAATCATGACCTGAATAGTGCCAAATGAAAAGCGGCCGCGATTGTGAAATTGCATCTAAGTCTTGCCTCGTCAGGTCGCCTTGAACCAGATTATGATATCCATACAGAATTAGTGGTTTTTCACCGATCTCGACGTATTTACTGATGGCTGCTAATAGGCGTTCTTTTGTAGGCAACCCTTTGACAATGCCGTCGGGTGTTTCCATGTCCCAAGGCGGAATAAAATCCAATGCGTACATTATTGATCCCAAAATCATATGAACGTGGGGATCAATCAGGCCCGGAATCAATGTGTTCTCACGAAAACGAATATCTAATTCTGCGTTGGGGAATTGCTGCGTCAGGTCGCCAACTGAACCAACTGCCACCACCCGGTCATTTTCAACGGCGACGGCCTTTGCGATTGGCAGTGAGGCGTCAACCGTAACGATTGTTTCTGCTACGAATATTGTGACGCCTTTTGAATATGGTGCCCTTCGATCGGAAAACATCAGAAATGTCAGTACGGTCAGTGTAATGGCAAAGGCGCCGACAATAACTTTCTTCATGCTGATCCCTTTTCTACGTTCTGCGCGACAACTGGATTTGGTAGCGATCTAAAACCTTTTCGCAGCGGAGATTAAACCAAATCGACCGCTGAGATCTGTGCGCGTTTTTGACCTTCGGGTAGGAACGACCCAGCAAAGCTGTTTTTTGCCAGTGTTTTTATGTCTTGTTGGGTAAGATCCAATGCGTCAATGATCGCTTTGAAATTATCCAATACATAGCCGCCGAAAAACGCTGGGGCATCCGTATTCACCGTGACATGCAAGCCGTGATTAAGCATGTCTTTTAGAGGATACGAATTCATGGTGTCCACAACCTGCAAACGCATATCTGACAATGGGCAGACCGTCATGATCATTTTTTCGCGTGAAAGACGTTCAACCAATGCGTCGTCTTGCAAAGCGTGATTACTATGGCCAATGCGTTCAACTTTTAAGTGATCCATTGCATCACGTATTGGGGCTGGTGTGGTGTTGCCACCAAATAACGCCGCGCTTTTAAGGCCCCGTTCATGAACAGCAATGAATAATTTTTTGAATTTTGACGGCGCGTGATCATCATCCACTTCGCTAAGGCTGACCCCAGTAATCTGTTCGAGCCATGGTTCCGCCAAGTGCAGTGTTTCAAACGCAGTATCTTCCGAGAAATGACTTGAGAAATTCATGATGAGGGCTGTCGTCATGCCAAATTGCATTTTTGCCAATGACAGTGCCGTTAAAATGCCGCCAACAATGGTGTTAAGGGTTACGCCGCGTGTGATGTGATCTTGCGGGCTAAAGGTAATTTCCGCGTGGCGCACATTGTGGGCGCAAACACGGTTTAAATACGCCATGGTGAGGTCAAAAAAATCCTCTTCCGTGCGTAGCACTTGTTGGCTTTGTTGGTAGATTTCAACAAACTGTTGTCGATCAGAGAATTGATAGGCATTGTCAATGTCGTCCACGGTGGCGTATGGGGTATCAGTTTTATTGCGCCGTGCGAGCGACAGCATCATCGCAGGCTCAAGCGTGCCTTCGATATGCAAATGCAAATCCGCTTTTGGTAATGCCACCGCATAAGCGACAAGATCAGATTTATTCATGTCGTTTTTCGAAACCGCGAAATGATCGCTACAATGGCGGCAATGAGGACGCCGAGCGCACCGATCGCCATGCTTGGCATACCGCTGGAAAATTTAATGGTTGTCGCAACTTGCTGCACCAAAACGATGGGTTCCACGGGCGGTATGACGTCGGCTGCAAAAGCGGCAACCAAAGAATTTTCAACGAGCTCCGCAAAGAAATAAATCATCGGAAGGGCTAACAAAAAGCGCAGTGGTGTAGTTCGTAATTTTGTGGCTTTCAACCCAAGTCCCATGGCCGTCGCCACCAGCATAAGGTTCATGATGGCATAAGGAACATCGAGCACTTGCCACAAAAGATAGTCGCCCTTTGCATCGCTTAAGAGGTCGAGGGACCGTTGAGGTTCAATCGCGGGCAATCCCGCTTGAATTTCTGGCAATAAACCTTGCCCGGCCTCTAATGCGCGCGTCCATGGGCTATCCATAGTGAAAGCCCAATTGGAAAATGCAAACAAAATGGTAAACCAAATGACAAGACGTATCCAACTTGCAGATGAAATATGCTTTTCGATACTGAACATCGCTTAAAACAGAAAGTCTTCTTTAAAGCCCAAACCATCAGCATCAGTAAATTTGGCCGCACCATTTTTCTTCTTGATGTCAAAGGCAACTTTCGTAAAGCCGTTATAGTTACGGTTTTCAATCGTATCGACACCGACAAATTCTGCGCGGGCCGCTTCGTGTGTTATCGTTAGATCAATATAACCATGGGACTCGCCAGACAGATATCGCACATCTTTGTTGTCGCGATTGGTCAAGAGCGCATATTCCGCACCTTTACCGCCAAGAAATTCCCGACGATATGGAGATGGTGAGGTTACCGAGTTAACGCCTAGTTCGACACCTACATGATCGCCGTCGCGGTTCGTCAAATCATTTGCCCACCAAGTGTGCGTGTCGCCGGTAAGAACAATCAACCCGTCTTCGCCAGCGCCTTGTGACATTTCATAAAAACGCTCGCGCGCCGCTGGATACCCATCCCAGGCATCAAAATTGGTTGGCAGACCCAGCGCTGATGATTGCACAAAGGCACGCGCCTGATCCCATTGCTGTTCTAAGGCCACGATGTCTTCTTCGGTGACGCGCCCTGTAAGGTCTGGTGCAATGACATTGGCCATAATGATTTGATTGGCGAGCAGTCGCCAAGTTTGACCTTCGCCAATTGATTCACGGAAAGTGCGATCAAGGAAATCAAGTTGTGCGCCACCAAGGAGTTCACGGGTTTCATCCCAGAGAATTTCTGATTTGAAACGCTCTAAATCTTCAGGAGTTTTGAGGGTTGGAATGACTTCTGAATAATCAAACTGACGGGCACGGGCCATAAGCCGCGTTTCAACGGCAGCGATTGTCAAAAGATTACCGAAGGAAAATGAACGAAAGAATGCCTCTGGTGCCATGCTGGGTTCGCGTACAGGCATCCATTCATAGTAAGCTTGTAAAGCAGCGCGTTTGCGCGCATCCCAACTGCCTTCATTTTCCGGTGAATGATTTTCGGCACCATCTTTCCATGAATCATTGGCGGTTTCGTGATCATCCCAGATCGCGATCATAGCGTGTTTAGCATGCATCGCCTGACTGGCCGGATCAGCTTTGTATTGTGCGTGGCGCATACGATAATCGGCAAGACTAACAATTTCATGGGCTGGTAAATGGTTGCGCCCCAACCGTGCCCCTGTCGAACCGCCATAACCCTCACGGCTATATTCGTAGAGATAGTCGCCAAGATGAATGACGGCATCTAAATCTTCATTGCGTGCAATCAAATCATAAACATTGAAATACCCAAATGGATAATTTGAGCACGAGACGACAGCAAATCGTGCTTTGTTTACTGCTCCTGCCGGCAACGTTTTTGTACGCCCAATGGGTGAAAACTTTACACCGGTGCGAAACCGGTAAAAATAGGTCGTGCCAGGTTGCAGATCACCGAGTAGGACCTTCACCGTCCAGTCTCGTGAACCTCCAGTGACCGCTACACCGCTGCTTTCGATTGTAGTGAATGTTACATCAAGTGCTGCTTCCCATTCCACGGTGACGGTTGCGCCGCTATGCGCATCTTCGTGTGGACTGACCCGGGTCCAGACCACGACACTTGTCGCATCGGGATCGCCGCTGGCGACGCCATGGACAAATACACCACTGGCAGTTTCGCTGACACTCATGTAAGCCGTCATCTTGGGAGAGGTGGCACATGACGTAGCCCCCGTTGCCAATGCAGCGGCTAATGCGGAGCGTCGTGTAATCTTGTTGGTCATGGCTACCCTCTTCCTCGTCAGCACATTGCTGCGGCGCAGGATGGCCGCAGCCGTATTTTGCGCTAGTTTTACGACACAATGATAGGCACTGTCGAAAGGTGCTTGCAGCAAATTGAGGAATTTATGCAAAAAATTGGATGGATGGCTCTTGCCGCGTTTCTCCTTAGCGCTTGTGCGCAGGATGACGCTGCTCAAAGCGGAGGGGCAACCGACGCTGATTCCAGCGAATCGGTCGCAAATGGAACGACAAATGAAACAAGTGACGGGCCGGTTCGCCCATCACAGGACCCTTTTCCCTCAACCTACGAGGCCTATCCATCAGGTGCAGTGTTGGTCACCAATGCAACAGTACTGACCGGTGCCGGTGAGCGTATCGATGGTGGGTCTGTGTTGATGCGCGATGGAAAAATCGCGGCAGTTGGCGCTGATATTGAAGTCCCAGACGGGGCAAGTGTTGTTGACGCAAATGGCAGATGGGTTACGCCAGGCATTATCGATATCCATTCTCATCTCGGTAATTATCCGTCACCGTCTACGAATTCCACTTCCGATGGGAACGAAGCAACGGCACCATCAACGGCGCAAGTTTGGACGGAACATTCGGTTTGGCCACAAGATGCTGGCTTTACCCGCGCCTTGGCTGGCGGGGTTACGGCGCTGCAGATTTTGCCAGGATCCGCCAATCTGTTTGGTGGTCGTTCAGTAGTTTTGAAAAATGTACCATCGCGCACGACGCAAGGGATGAAGTTCCCTGGTGCACCATATGGAATGAAAATGGCGTGCGGTGAAAATCCAAAACGTGTCTATGGCGACCGTGGTGGTCCGGGCACACGTATGGGTAATTTTGCAGGTTATCGTGAAAATTGGATCGCGGCGCAAGGCTATAAGAAAAAATGGGACGATTATTGGGCCGACTATGATGCATGGGTTGATGGTGACCAAGAAGAGGATGCGCCTGACGCACCAACACAGGATCTAAAGTTGGAAACCCTGGCCGGTGTTTTAAACGGTGAAATTCGCGTGAATATGCATTGTTACCGTGCGGATGAAATGGCTTTCGTTCTCGATATGGCCGAAGAGTTTGATTATCAGGTAACAACTTTCCACCATGCCATCGAAGCCTACAAAGTAGCCGATTTGCTCGCTGAAAAAGGTGTTTGTGCAGCGATCTGGGCAGATTGGTGGGGGTTCAAGTTAGAAGCCTATGACACTGTGCCACAAAACGCAGCATTGGTGCATGCTCAAGACGGTGGGTGTACGATTACCCATTCCGATCATGACCTTGGCATACAACGCCTCAATCAAGAGACCGCAAAAGCGGTCGATGCGGGACGACGCGCTGGCATTGATATTTCACCAGAAGTCGCAATTTCTTGGATTACTTCAAACCCTGCCAAAGCGATGGGAATTCTCGATCAAACCGGAACTTTGGAGCCGGGCAAGATGGCCGACCTTGTGGTGTGGAACGGTAATCCATTTTCTGTCTACGCCAAAGCCGAACAAGTCTATATCGACGGTGCATTAATGTATGACCGTGATGACCCGACCCGTTCTCCTCGAATGGATTTTGAATTGGGTCAATTAGGCAATGATGACTTTACTGGGGGAGCAGGACAATGAGACAGACAATGATTAAATCTCTTTTTACGTCGGTTGCGTTTGCCATTGTTGGTGTCTCATCCGTGTCAGCTCAAACTACGGCAATCATGAATGGTGAAGTGCACACCGCCGCTGGACCTGTCATCGAAAATGGCGATGTCATCATCACCAATGGGCGGATCACACAAGTCGGTGCTAACTTGTCCGCACCTGCAGGTGCCACAGTAATCGATGCGGAGGGTAAGGTCGTAACCCCCGGCCTTTTCGCGCCATTGTCCGCCATCGGATTGGTGGAAATCAGCCTCGATGACGAAGCCAATGATGCAGGCCCCCAACGTGGTGAGGGTTTTGCCTTAGGGGCGGCACTTGATGCGGTTGATGCCTACAACCCTTCATCCATATTGATCCCAATCAATCGTGCAGGCGGTGTCACGCGGGCCACCTCCGCGCCGCAAGCAGGCGATTCTATGTTTGGCGGTCGGGCCGCTGTGATTGATATGTCTGGGCGGGTCAATTCCGTTACCAAACGGAACGCGGCTCAAATATTAGTGATGGGTTATTCCGGGGCTAGTCGAGCGGGCGATACGCGGATGGGTGCCTGGGCCTTGTTGCGTGAATATCTTGATGAAGCACGCTCATATGCCAACAATCCAAACGACTATGTGCGTCGTCCACGTGATGCCCGTTTCGCTGTCAGCGATTTGCGGGCACTCGGACCTGTGCTTGCGGGTGAGCAGCCGCTAGTTGTTTCCATAAACGGGGCAAAAGATATTCGCAACTTAATCCGCCTCAAGAATAGATACGGACTAAGCGTCATCATTGCTGGTGGGTCGGAAGCATGGAGGGAAGCGCGAGCGCTCGCAGCAGCGGATATTCCTGTTATCATCGACCCACTTTTCAATCTGCCAGCGCAGTTTGAAGATCTTGGTGCGACGCTTGAAAATGCGGCTCGCCTCGAAGCGGCTGGAGTCAAGATATCCTTTTTCAATCATCCGGGATTTGGTGCCCACAATCTTCGCCTGATCACACAGCAAGCAGGGAATGCGGTTGCTCATGGGTTATCTTATGAGGCGGCGATCGAAGCGATAACGGTCAACCCTGCTGAGATGTTCGGTTTGGATGATCAACTCGGTACGATAGAGGCAGGTAAGATTGCTGATGTTGTCGTATGGGAAGGGGACCCGCTGGAACTGAATACTCAGCCAGAGGCAGTCTTCATCAATGGACAACAACAAGACCTTGGCAATCGCCAGCAAATGCTTGGTGATCGGTACCGCGATCTCTCTCGCGGCGAGTTACCCCACGCTTATCGCGGTGGGGAATAGCGGCGTTCTTTGTCGCGGCTAAAATAGCTGATCGCCTGTGTCGGTATTAGGCCGAGTGCGATCAGCAACAAAGCGGCGGGTGCGGCGTCAGCGAGACGCTCGTCCGACGCTAAGCGATAAATACGCGTCGATAATGTTTCAAAGTTAAACGGCCGCAGGAGTAGGGTTGCCGGTAATTCTTTGGCGATATCAATGGCGATGATCGCGGCACCAGCAATAATGGCCCCTTGTGTCTGCGGCCAATGAATTTGCGACAAAATCCGCTCAGAACCAGCCCCTAAATTTTGTGCAGCGAAGTCCATTTGCGGGCTGACTTGCTGCAACCCTCCGGCAGCAGCATTGTACCCTGCGGTCAAAAACCGTGCGACATAGGCATAAAGTAAAATGGCCACGCCGCCAGCCGCACCGACTCCGGTCAGTTGGGCCAGACCAGCTGTAAGCGCCAATATTCCAATCGCAATCACTGCACCGGGAATGGCGTAACCCATCGTCGCAATACGCAACAATAATGCGCTGGTTTTTGAATTGGTTTGTCTCGCCGCATAGGCAAGGCCTAGCGCTAAAATTGTGGCAATCACAGCGCCAACACCGGCAACAAAAGCTGTATTGACGACGGATTGGCTTAAACCACGCAAAGCGCTGGCCGTAAAACTTAGATCAAGCTTTGCAATTAAAACGACTGCTGGAAGAATAAACCCTAGCAAAACTGGCATTGAACAAACAAAGATGGCAAGGCAGGCTTTAGATTTGGGAAGGTGTAATCGCGCACGAGCGCGGTGCGCACGAACATTTTCGACGCCTTCGCCTTTTCGGCTAGATTCTTCGAGGAGCACTAATATTAGCGCAACGAGAAAAAGCCCTCCTGCAAGTTGCGTTGCTGCACCAAGATCTCCAAGACCGTACCAAGTTCTGAAAATCCCAACGCTGAGGGTCCTTGCGCCAAAGAAATCGGCAACGCCATAATCGGCAGCGGTCTCCATAAGCGCGAGGGCCAAACCTCCGACTAGGGCGGGGCGCCCTGCACCCAACAGAATACGGCGCGCTGCTTGTGCCGGGCTTGCGCCGAGACTTCGGGCTGCTTCCAGCAATGCGCCAGATCGCTCTGCAAGAGATGCCGTCACAGCAAGATAGACATAAGGATAGGTCATCAAGGTGAGGACGAATGCAGCACCTGGCAACGATCGGATCTCGGGAAGGTTTGCAGGACCGATTATCGATGCAACAAGTCCAAAAGGTGCCATTAAGTCAGCATAGGTATAGGCAGCCACATAAGCGGGAATGGCAAATGGGAGCGCTAACATTATCTGGAAAAACCGGCGCCCCGGAAATTCCGTCATGGTGACAACCATCGCTGTCCCGGCACCGATTATCAAAGCGCCCAACCCGACCAATATACATAATACAATTGTGCCAGTAAGATAATCGAAGCCAACCCGCGACCACATTGCTATATCGGGCCCACCTGCTGAAAACGCCGCAATCAGCGTCGCAACAATCGGTGCAGCGGCAGCCAGTGCAACCACGCCAACGGCGCTGATTTTCCAGGGTGAAATTACGCGGACCATAATGGTTGTCTTTTGCCTCTTCTCATTGGAACGTGACATCTAAGCGAAAGTGCGGCATTTCCAAAGCTGCGAGAGGCAAAAAGACGAATGTTCAGCCAATGAGTTTAGTTTTTCGAGGCATTTCCCATCGTTTTGGTGACGTGGTTGCAGCTGATGGCGTCGATCTTGAGATCGCACGTGGTGAGATAACATGCCTGTTTGGGCCTTCAGGCTGCGGGAAGACAACATTGTTGCGCATTGCCGCCGGGCTTGAACCGATCCAAGCGGGAACCATAATATTGGATGGGAAAACACTTGCGTCCCCCGAAAATGAAGTTGCACCAGAGCACCGCCCGATTGGGATGGTGTTTCAGGACTATGTACTTTTTCCGCATATGACGGTTGAAAAAAATATCGCTTTTGGTGTTAAGGGCATGAAAAATGCTAAAGCCGCAACTCAAGCTCAGATAGAAGCATTTGATCTCGGAAAATTGGCGCGGCGCTATCCTCATGAATTATCCGGCGGGCAACAACAGCGCGTTGCGCTTGCTCGTGCTTTGGCGCGTGAACCAGGTGCACTTTTACTTGACGAGCCTTTTGCGAGCATTGACTCGGTTCTACGACGTCAGTTGCGAGAAGAGTTGCGGCGTGTGCTGATCGAAAGAAATGTGGCTGTTGCTCTAGTCACTCATGATCCGGAAGAGGCGCTGGCCTTGGGAGACACTATTGCGTTAATGCGCGCTGGTCGCATTGTTGAAACGCGCTCGCCAGAAGCACTATTCCACGAACCACAAACACTCGATAGTGCGCAAATTTTTCCTGGTAGCCAGACCGTTCAGGGGATTATCAAAAATGGTGAATTGAACACTCCGATCGGTGTGTTTGATGCGACCGGTTTGTGCGATGGGCCGGGCGTTGCCGTTGTGCGCGCTGGTGCCCTTTCGGTCCACGCTGATGACCAGGGTGATCATGTAGTTGCTGAGTATCGATTTGTAGGGCCCGACTGGATCGCATATGTGGACATCCCATCGCAGCGCCAGCGATTGCGGGTAAGTGTAGCTTCGGCATTGTCTGATGGGGTTCGGGTTTCAATCAGCTGCAATCAAGGCCGTGTCTTTTGCTTTGAAAAACAATAGTTTGCGTGATGTTGTACATCTCTAAAATTCTGTTACTAAGAAGCATTCGCATCAATAGGGGTTTCGGTAGACCATGACCAATGGATTCAAATTCTGGAAAACTTTTAGGCCGACAGTATTTATCTGCATGTTCATTGCAGCCTGTGCACCGGATACGGAACAGCAGAGCGCCGAAGTGACCGCATCCACATCTTCGGGTGAGGTCAATGTCTATTCTGGTCGGCATTATGATTCAGACATTGCTATTTATGATGCGTTTACGGAAGAAACGGGAATTCGCGTGAATATAATCGAAGCGGGTGGCGATTCATTAATCGAGCGCATCGCTCGTGAAGCTGAAGCCAGTCCCGCTGATATTTTTATTACTGCTGATGCGGGAATATTGTGGCGTGCTGAGCAGCGGAATGTATTTCGTTCAATTGATAATGATCAACTGGAAGCACGGGTACCTCAACACTCCCGACACCCGGAAGGCAAATGGTTTGGCCTTTCACAACGCGCACGCATTGTCATTTACAACACAGACCAAGGATTACCTGATGGATTGACGACTTACGCCGATCTCGCAGATCCGGCCTATGAAGGGATGATCTGCGTGCGATCTTCCTCAAATATTTACAACCAATCACTTCTAGCGTCGCGTGTTGCGCATCACGGTGAAGTGGCAGCAGAGGCTTGGGCACGCGGTGTTGTCGCAAATTTTGCCCGCGCACCTCAAGGCAATGACACGTCACAGATTGAAGCAGTGGCAGCGGGGCTTTGCAGGCTGGGAATCGTCAATAGCTATTATGTAGCGCGCTATGTGGGATCTGACGATGCCGAACGTGCGGCCATTGGCGACAAGGTTGCAGTCTTGTTTCCCGATCAAGAAGGTCATGGTGCTCATGTGAATATTTCAGGGGCAGGCGTGACGGCATATGCACCAAATGCGGGAAATGCTGAGCTACTGATTGAATACCTCCTCCTTGATGAATCGCAATCGGCATTCGCCAGTGGCAATAATGAGTATCCCGTGGTGAATTCTGTCGCTCCATCAGGCCCTGTGGCAGCACTTGGCGATTTTGTCGCCGATGATTTACCGGTATCGGCACTTGGCGAGCACCAGCGTACCGCTGTAGAGATATTCGATCGTGCCGGCTGGCCCTAAGGCCCGGAAGAAGAATTGGAAAGAGCAATGACAGCACCAAATAACATCGACATAAACGCCCTTCGTGAGGCGGCAAAAAATGGAGATGCTGCTGCACAATACATGCTCGCTGCTACGCTCACCAATGCTGGCAATCGGGTTGAGGCGGATCATTGGCTGAAAATATCAGCAGATTTAGGGTATGGCGAAGCGCTTTATACTCTGGCAACGCGCGAGTTTAAATCGAGTACCAATCTTTCGAGCGCTTACGATCTATTGAAGCGCGGTAGCGAAGGCGGTTCGATGGCCGCAAAGCGTTTGCTTGGCGTTGTTTGTGCTGAAGGATATGGTATTGCCGCTGATTGGCAACAAGCTGTAGCGGCCGTTGTCGGGGCTGCCCGTGACGGGGATGCGGGGGCCATGGCAGAAATTGCGATGCTGCTTTTTGCAAAAGACCCAGACGATGAAGATGGTGCTTCATTGATCACAAAAGCATCAGAAGACAATCCTTGCGCGGCAGCCGTTTTGGTGCGCAGAGCGGCAATGGGGCGGAAACATTCGGACGTGACCCATGCGGGCCACACATTGCGACGATTGTCTCATGATCGTTATCGAAACTCGACCTCATTAGATACGGCCTTGTCTGCCCAATCTGAACAATCTGTTTTTAAGGCGGGTGATGTTGATTGGGATGGGGTGATCGAAAAACTTTCAGATTGGCCGGGTTCGGCAGCGCTCGATTCTGAAACGGTCTGCGAAAAACCGTCGGCACGGGTTTATCGCAACGCTTTAACACCTGAAGAATGCGAATATATCATTGCAAACTCTATTCGGCACTTAGGACCATCATTAATTGTTGACCCAACGACCGGTAAAGCGCGCAGAGACAATTACAGAAATTCACTAACGGCTGTTTACAGCCCTGTTGATCTGGATTTGGCGATAGCCACTTTCAATCGTCGCATCGCTGACATTGCTGGATACCCCCACGAAAATGGTGAGTTCTTAGGCGTACTTTGTTATGTCCCTGGTCAAGAATACAAACCACATTTTGACTGGTTGCCCAATGGAGCGGAACTGGAACGTAGTGGACAGCGCATTGGTACAGCGTTGGTCTACCTCAATAACGAATATGATGGCGGCGAAACGCATTTTTTGACACCGGACATTCGCTTCAAAGGTGACCCTGGAGATTTGTTGGTGTTTAAGAATGTTCTGGCTGATGGATCTACCGATGACGCAGCGCAGCATGCGGGGCTTCCTGTGGGTAATGGTTTCAAATGGCTCATTTCCCGGTGGTTTCGGGAAAAAAAATACAACTTTTAGGGTTTTCGCGGTGATATAACAAAGATATAACATTCTCCATCGGGTGCGAGGAGAATGCATATGACGGATAACCACGGAAGTGACTGCCATCACAAAGAAAGAAAACGGCCTGCTGGCCTGGCGAAGAACGAAAAGCTGGTTTGGGATGTGTTGGTGGCTGCCACTGAGCCGCTAAAAGCCTATGAAATCCTAGATAAACTGAAAGAATTAGGCGTGCGTGCGCCGATGACTGTTTATCGTGCACTGGACGGTTTGGAAGAGAAAGGTCACATCCACAAGATGGATGGTCTAAACGCCTTTGTTCTCTGCAATCACGAAGGCCCTCATGTCGTTCAAACCTTTTTGGTATGCGATAAATGTTCGACCGTACAAGAGTTGGATGTTGTTGCCGTTGAAGCCGATATTGCCCCTGCGGTAAATGCCGCGTCTTTTGACATGCACACAGCGCGTCTAGAGATCAAAGGCAATTGCATTACTTGCGCTGCAGCATAGCAATAGCTCAATCTCATCTAAATGTTTGAGTGATTGACTTCACTTAAAGCCAGACTATTGTCGCACCGTTGTGTAGCGCTTTAAGCGCGTTCAACCGCATGCGGGAGAGATCGTTTCTCTTCTACAAAAAGAGTGTCGACGCCGAAGGAGCAACCACCCCGGAAACTCTCAGGCAAAAGGACCGCATGAGGCAAGAAAGGCTGGAAAGCGAGCAGCGTTCATTAACGTTGCTCCACCGACGGAGTAAGCGCTCAGGCTAGGTAAAACCCTACCCTTTCGTGAAATCTCTCAGGTTCCCGTGACAGCCGGGGTCGTTTCTACCAGTGGCGCATACGATTCGCGCACTGTTCGTATTGCGACTTAATCATGGGACGGATGAATGACAGATAACTTGAAAACAACACCGCTAAATGCGCTACACCGTTCGCTTGGCGCGAAGATGGTGGAATTTGCTGGATATGACATGCCTGTGCAATTTCCACTTGGTGTCATGAAAGAACATTTACATACGCGCGAAAAAGCAGGCCTATTTGACGTTTCGCATATGGGGCAAGCGGTTGTTGTCGGTCCTGATCATATTACTGCAGCAAAGGCTCTTGAATCAGTAGTGCCGGGCGAAGTTCAAAAACTTGGTATTGGGCGTCAACGTTTGACAGTATTGCTCAATGATGCAGGCGGTATTCTAGATGACTTGATGGTTGCGCGTCCCGTTACGGACGGACGATTGAACATAGTGGTCAACGGTGCTTGTAAGGAAAAAGACTTTGCATACCTCAATGAGCAACTGCCGGGGAATGTCAAACTAGAACGTTTTGATACACGAGGACTTTTGGCATTGCAGGGTCCAAAAGCGGCAGAAGTTTTGGCGAAGCATGCCCCAGATGCTGCCTCGTTGCGATTTATGAGTTTTGCCGAAATGCAGATTGGCGACATAACAGTGGTGGTCACTCGTGGTGGTTACACCGGCGAAGATGGGTTTGAGATTTCCACTTGGGGTGAAGATACCGAAAAATTAGCCAAACTTTTATTGGCTGATGATGATGTGGAATCGATCGGCCTTGGCGCCCGGGATTCGTTGCGATTAGAAGCGGGTATGTGCCTTTATGGTCATGACCTGAATGAAGAAATCTCTCCCGTCGAAGGGAACATTGCGTTCACCATTGGCAAGCGCCGCCGAGAAGAAGGTGGATTTCCAGGAGCGGACCGCATCCTCAAAGAACTAGCGGAAGGTCCAACTCGTTTACGCGTTGGCATCCAACCAGCAGGTCGGGCACCAGCACGCGAAGGCGCTGAAATCCTTTCCGCCGACGGAGAAAAAATTGGCATCGTAACCTCTGGCGGGTTTGGCCCTACGGCAGGCCGGCCAGTTGCCATGGGGTATGTGGCGACGGCATTTGCCAAAACAGGGACACCATTGCAGTTGATGGTACGGGGTAAACCAATTGAAGCGCGGGTCGCAGATATGCCTTTTGCGCCGCATCGTTATTTTCGAGGTTAGGGAGAAGAATTATGTCAGTTAAATATACAAAAGATCATGAATGGGTACGTGCTGATGGTGATGCGTTTGTCATCGGTATTAGTGCTCATGCGGCGGAACAGCTAGGCGATGTTGTCTTTGTTGAACTACCAGACAAAGGCAAAAGTTTTTCACAAGGTGATGATATGGCTGTCGTCGAATCGGTGAAAGCTGCCTCCGATGTTTATGCGCCAATCTCTGGTGAAATTGTTGAAGTTAATCAGGCAATCGTTGATGAGCCAGCAAAGGTCAATGAAGACCCAGCGAATGCAGCATGGTTCGTCAAGATTAGGCCAAGCAATGCAAGCGAGCTAGACGGTCTGATGGATGAAGCGGCCTATAAAGAGTTTGCAGAAAATTCATAAGAGCGATGAAAGCGTGATCAGCGCAGTGGTCAATTTTGTGCCCGCGCGATCACCAAAGGTCAGCCTTCGCGTTGCGCCAGCAAAACGCGCGGAGCCATTGTAAGTGGAAAAACGACTATGAGATATTTGCCGCTGAATGACGCAGAGCGTCGCCAGATGATCACAATTATTGGTGCAAATGCGATTGACGATATGTTTTCAGACGTACCGTCTGATGCGTTGAACCCGTCATTTGATCTACCCAATCACCAAGGTGAATTGGCAGTCGAACGTGCTTGTGCTGAGATGGCTGGTAAGAACCGGGCCGCAGGCGCTGGGCCATTCTTTGTTGGCTGTGGCGCTTATAAACACCACGTACCGGCAACCGCAGATCATATTATTCAGCGCTCTGAGTTTTTGACGGCATATACACCCTATCAGCCGGAAATCGCGCAAGGCACGTTGCAATATCTCTTCGAATTTCAAACGCAAGTGGCGGCGCTGACCGGTATGGATGTCGCCAACGCCTCTATGTATGACGGATCGACAGGTTGTGCCGAAGCGGCATTGATGGCTTGCCGTGTAACTAAACGCAATCGTGTGGTAATGTCCGGCGGGTTGCACCCTCACTATGCATCCGTTGCACGCACCCAGTTAGAGCTTCTTCATAGCGATGCGGTTAGCCAAGCACCGGCAGACCCTGGGGCGAGCGAAGATATCGCCGATATGATCGATGATGAAACGTCATGTGTGATCGTTCAGTCACCGGATGTGTTTGGTAATGTACGTGATCTAACGCCGATTGCGGAAGCGGCGCATGCCAAAGGCGCTTTGCTGATCGCAGTGGTGACGGAAGTAATCTCCCTCGGTGCCTTGAAAAGTCCAGGCGAGATGGGTGCCGATATCGTGGTCGGTGAAGGCCAGTCGGTTGGTAACGCGCTCAATTATGGTGGTCCTTATGTCGGGCTGTTTGCAACGCGCCAAAAATATATTC
>JAJFGD010000099.1 GCA_021776315.1 Hyphococcus sp.
TCAAGCACTTGTTTCCCCTTCTTCCCTTGCCTCTCCAAGGCGTGCGGTCGTCGGATGGGATTCGGCTCGGCTTTCAATGTTGCTGGCCGTCCTTGATGCGCGTGCCGGCCTCGATTTTGGTCGCAATGATGTTTTCTTGAATGTTGCCGGTGGCTTACGCATCGCGGAACCGGCCGCAGATTTGGCGGCGGCGGCGGCACTGTGTTCGTCCTTATTTGATAACCCCTTGCCCATGCGTCAGGTCGTCTTTGGTGAAGTGGCCCTTTCCGGCACAATTCGCCCCGTAAACCAGACCGAAGCGCGCCTTAAAGAGGCCCAAAAGTTGGGTTTTACAGGGGCGCTCGCCCCGGCACCGGCAAAAAGCAGTGTGCTGGATGTGACACAGGCGGCAACATTGGCGGATTTAGCGGCTTGGGCGCGCCAATAACGGCGTTGATGGTGGTTGAGAAACGCCCCCATCACGGCTAAGGATTTCATGGAAGGCGAGTTCGCGACTCGCCGTTGAATACAGCGTAATGCGGACGGGCTGTGTATGTTTGATTTACTGGTTATTTTGGTACTTGGATTATCGACCGCATTTGCGGCTCTGCGTGGCGGATTACGCGAATTATCGACGCTCATCGCCCTGGCTGTAGCCGGCGGCCTGACCTTGATTTTGGCCGAGCCCCTGCTCGGCGTAACAGGGCAAACTGGCAGCTTTTTTGGGACGATCCTTATCGCTGCCGTGTTGATCGCGGTGTTCTTTATTGTCACCCATGTTGGGCTTCATTTCGGCTTGCAGCGTATGCCGCTGGAAGGCCGTGCAAAACTCGCTGATAGAATTGGTGGTGGCGTTTTTGGTTTTGCTCGCGGTCTAGTTTTAGTCGGTCTTGGATTCCTCGGTTACGGTTACTATCTTGATGAAGCGCGCCAGCCAGAGTCAGTGCGCAGCGCGATCACGCGCCCAGTTGCAGCGGGTATGGCGGATTGGTTTCAAAGCTTTACCCCAGAAGATGCCTATATCGAAAGCACGCCCATTGAAGATAGCGAGACGACAGAACCCGATCCCGCTGAAAGTGGTTATGACCGACTTGATCGCAACAGCCTATCAGAGATCGTCACAACAGTGACAACATCTGACGAAGTAACGACGACCGATACGACCGTTGATCTGGTCTCCGAAAATGAAGATCCAATTGCCGATATTTTGGAAGAGGAAAACCCTCAGTGATCTTGCCGCTCACCAAAGCTGATCCTTCATCGACGACAATTGAACGCGTCGCAAACTATCTAAAACAAGAAAATCCGATCACCCGCCGGGAGATTGCTGAGCTAGACGCCCTGATTGGTGGACCCAAGCTCATCGAAGAGTGCGGTGTCTTCGGCATTATCGGCACACAAGATTCAGCAGCGCTAACAGCGTTGGGGTTACACGCGCTTCAACATCGCGGTCAGGAAGCGGCAGGCATAGCCAGCTTTGACGGGAAGAAATTCCATACTGAACGACAAATGGGATTGGTCTCCGATCATTTTTCAGATGCTGAAACACTCGACGGCCTAAAGGGTATTAGTGCGATTGGGCACACGCGTTACTCAACCCAAGGCGACACGATATTGCGCAATGTGCAGCCGCTTTATGCTGATCTGCATCGTGGCGGCATTTCCATCGCTCATAATGGTAACCTCACTAATGCGCGCTCGTTAAAAGCTGAACTGGTGCGCCATGGCTGTATTTTTCAGTCCACTTCCGATTCGGAGGTGTTCTTGCAACTGACAGCGCGGTCACACCAGCTCTCAATGACCGACAAACTTATCGAAGCGTTGAAGCAGGTTGAAGGTGCATACGCTCTCACCGTATTGACCCCAGAAGGGTTAATTGGCGCGCGTGATCCCGTTGGGATCCGCCCACTGGTCTTGGGTGAACTTGACGGTGCCCCGATCCTCGCATCGGAAACATGCGCACTTGATATTATCGGCGCAAATTTCGTGCGGGATATTAATCCCGGCGAAGTCGTGTTGTGCAAGGAAGACGGTACGGTTGAGAGTCGCCAATTTACACCGGAGCCGTCGCATGGACGCCCATGTATTTTTGAATTGATCTATTTTGCCAAACCAAATTCTATCGTCGATGGCGAGAGTGTTTATGAATTGCGCAAGCGTCTCGGCGAACGATTAGCGAAAGAATCGCCTTGCGAAGTTGACCTGGTCTCGCCGATTCCGGACTCTGGCGTTCCCGCCGCGATTGGTTATGCACAAAAAGCCAAGTTGCCTTATGAGATGGCGCTTATTCGTTCGCACTTTATTGGGCGCACATTTATTGAGCCGGAACAAAAAATTCGTGAAGCGGGCGTCGCGAGAAAACATTCGCCGAACCGCAAGCTGATCGATGGCAAGCGCATTTTGTTGATTGATGATTCCGTTGTCCGGGGCACAACGTCTCGCAAAATTGTGAATATGTTACGCGCTGCAGGCGCTAAAGAAGTCCATTTGCGTGTGGCGTGCCCGCCCATCCAACACCCAGATTTTTACGGCATCAATACACCATCCCATGAAGAGCTTTTGGCCCATGGGCGTTCAGTGGAAGAGATGCGCGAATTAATCGGCGCTGATAGTCTCGCCTTCCTTTCTTTGGATGGACTTTACAAAGCCTTCCGCAAAGGACGCCGAGACGAGAGCGCACCGGCGTTTACCGATCATTGCTTTACCGGCGACTATCCAACCCGTTTGGTCGACCGTGATGCAGCGGAAAGAAATGCGTCGATCACGCAATTGTCGTTCTTAGCGGAAACGAGTTAAGCAAACCGCAAACTAAAATTCATTAGGCACGTTCGTCCTTTGACGTTTCCATTACAATATAGGTGGTGATGGAATTCATCTTTGGGGCATTGCCTAAGACTTCCAAGTGAAAGTTTTTGTACGCGGCCAGATCTTTTGCTTCGACGCGTAACAAATACTCAATCGTTCCAGAAACATTGTGGCACTCGCGCACTTCTGGCGTTGCGGTCATCACGCGCTCAAAATCCTTTTGCGCTTTTTTCGTGTGCTCGGTCAATCCAACGCCAACATAAGCAACAATACCAATACCGGTTGCATCAGGATCAATCACGGCACGATAGCCTTTGATGACACCAGCGCGCTCCAACGCTTGCACGCGTCGCAAACACGCCGATGCGGAAAGCCCGACGCGCTTGGCCAAATCGGCGTTTGAAAGCCGCCCATCACCCTGAAGAGTACGCAATATATTTGCGTCTATCTGATCTATTTCACTCATTAGTTGTTTAGATAACATTCATTTACGCAACTTCACAAGAAACTTGCGCCAAGAGCCGTATAAAATTGTGTGAAGAATAATCCCGTACCCACCCTTAATCATCGGAGTGCCACCGGTCATGACGTCGCTTCAAGACAAAATGTTTGCCGATCTGAAAGATAAACAGGTTTTGGAACTCGCAAAAACGCGTGCTTTTCAATTCTTAGACGATGTGCCGACCAGCAACCTCTTTCCCACCAAAGATGAGATCGCCAGCGCGCGTTCTTTGTTTGAACCGATGCCGAAAGATGGGATGGCCGCCATTGACGTTATCGACCTTATGCATGAACGCGCTGCTGGTGCCGCCGTTAAAGCCGTGGGTGGTCGCTATTTCGGCTTTGTCACTGGCGGGGTCTTGCCAGTTGCCCTCGCCGCCCGTTGGCTCACCGATGCGTGGGACCAGAACGCGCCGCTTTTTATAACGTCGCCCGTCAGCACGATTTTCGAAGAGATCGTCGAAATATGGATGCGCGATCTGTTCAACCTGCCAGAAGAAACTGTCGCTGGTTTTGTCAGCGGTTCATCCCTGGCGATATTTTCAGGACTGTCCGCGGGGCGTTACCGCCTCTTAAAAAACCAAGGCTGGGACATCAACAAACAAGGATTGATGGGTGCACCTACACTGCGCGTCGTCGCCGGTCGCGATGCACACGCAACCGCGATCAAAGCGGTTTCCCTCTTGGGTCTTGGTACGGACAACATTGAATGGGTCGATGTCGACGACAAGGGATGCATTCGTACTGACCTTATACCGATGCTCGATGACAAAACCATTCTTCTGTTGCAAGCTGGCAATGTAAATGGCGGCGGGTTTGACGACTTTCAATCTATTTGCGCAAGCGCCCGCGCGGCTGGTGCTTGGACGCATGTTGATGGTGCATTTGGCCTATGGGCGGCCGCAGCTCGTGACTACAAACACCTCATCGCCGGGATGGAAAACGCATCATCTTGGTCATGTGACGCTCACAAAACCTTGAATACGCCATATGATTGCGGCGTTATTTTATGTTCCGACAAAGATGCGTTAAATTCTGCACTCCATGCTGCTGGATCTTATTTGGTTCAAGGCGAAGAGCGGGACGGTATGTTGTTCACTCCCGAGCTTTCACGCCGTGCCCGTGCAATTGAAGTTTGGGCAGCGCTGAAATTTCTGGGCCGCAAGGGTGTTGACGAACTTGTCTCAGACCTATGCGCCCGCACAATGCAATTCCAACAAGAGTTGAATGACGCAGGGTTCGAGATGCTGATCGAACCAACCTTCAATCAATTGTTGTTTGCCTGTGATACTGATGAAGAAACAGAACGGGTATGTGCAAATGTACAAGCCTCCGGAGAGTGTTGGGTTGCCAATGCCAACTGGAAAGGGCGTCGCGCCATCCGCATTTCAGTATGTTCTTGGGCAACCACGGTTGACGATGTCACCCGATCCGTTACCGCTTTTGTAAACGCCCGCGACGGAAACGCTTAGAGCGCTTCCAAACGTGCCAATGCGGCATTTAGTTTTTCGACTTGCGTGACAAAATCGGCGCGACGCGTGTGTTGTTCCTCAACGACTTTTGCCGGGGCTTTGTCGACGAAGTTTTTATTCGCCAATTTCTTATCGATGCCCGCGATTTCTTTCGTTGCCTTGTCGATATCTTTGGTCAGGCGGGCGGTTTCTGCGGTAATATCGATGACATCACCCAGCGGCAAAGCGAAAGTCGCCCCATCATGGATGACTTGCATAGCGCCTTTCGGGGCGTCACTTGCCTGACCAATAGACGACAGGCGCGCGAGACGTTTTAGAAGCGCCCCGTGGGATGAAAGCCGCGATGACACGCTAGCATCATCGCCAACTTGCATCATTTCAATCTGTGCACCCGCCGGTACATTCATTTCTGCCCGAACCGAACGAATGGCGGTGATCAACTCAATCGTCCAATTCAGCTCATCAGCTGCCGATTGATTTTCCAGTCCAGCTTCTCGTGACGGCCACTCCGTGACCATTAGATTAGCATCGCGCTTAGTGATCGCGCCCCATAATTCTTCCGTGACGAATGGCATAAAGGGATGGAGGAGCTTCAACAGCTGATCAAACGCCCATGCGGTTGCGGCGCGGATTTCCGTTTTTGCCGCCTCATCCTCTCCGAAGAATATCGGTTTTGCGAGTTCTACATGCCAGTCGCAGAAAATATTCCACGCGAAGCGATAGACCGCGGTCGCGGCATCGTTGAAGCGATAGGCCGCAATATCCCGCGTCACATCACCAGCACATTTATTGGCTTCATGGATGATCCATTGGCTAAGGGGCAATGTCGCTTTTGCCGGATCGAACGCAGGATCCGGTTTGCAATCATTCATCTCGCAGAACCGCGCCGCATTCCAAAGCTTCGTGGAGAAGTTACGGTATCCTTCAACCCGCGATTCGGAGATCCGAACATTGCGCCCTTGGGCGGCTTGTGCCGCCAATGAAAAGCGCAACGCATCTGCACCAAATTTTTCGATCAGGTCGAGAGGGTCTACACCATTGCCTTTAGACTTTGACATCTTCTGGCCATGCTCATCAACGACCAGGCCGTGGATCAAAACTTCCGGAAATGGAATTTCTTTTTGGACATAGATGCCCATCATCATCATCCGAGCAACCCAGAAGAAGATGATGTCGAAAGCGGTCACCAAAACGGAGTTCGGATAGTGCGTTTCAAGCTCTAGCGTTTCGTCAGGCCATCCCAATGTCGAGAACGGCCAGAGCGCTGAGGAGAACCATGTGTCGAGTACGTCTTCGTCCCGGTAGAGAAGTGCGCAATCATCATCGTCTACGAAATCACAGCTGATTGCTTCTTCTCGCTCGGCAATACGCCAGGCACCAGGCCCATTTGCCTCAGCAAGCTTTAATGCTTCCGCTTCGCTTTCGGCAACATATATTTTGCCACCCGGCCCGTACCACGCCGGAATGCGGTGTCCCCACCAAAGCTGGCGGGAGATACACCATGGCTCAATATTGTGCATCCATTGAAAATAGGTTTTTGACCAATTGTCAGGGACGAATTTTGTCTCGCTATCTTCAACCGCTTTAATTGCCGGTTTCGCCAGCTCTTCAGCGTTCACATACCATTGATCTGTCAACATGGGTTCAATGACAACGCCTGAGCGATCACCAAAGGGCTGCATCACTTTCTTGTCTTCAACGGCGATTAAGCGCGCTTCTGCATCAAGATCTGCGACCACCGCTTTGCGCGCCTCGAAGCGATCAAGCCCGCGGTATTTTTCCGGGACAAAATCATCATCCACCATGCGGGCCTTGCTATCGAACAAGACATACATGGGAATATCGTTGCGTTTGGCGACTTGATAGTCATTGAAATCATGGGCACCCGTGATCTTCACGGCACCTGAGCCAAAATCCGGATCGGGATATTCATCCGCGATGATCGGAATGTATCGCTCAGCGAGAGGCAACAGGCAGCGCTTGCCGACAATCGGTGCATAGCGTTCATCATCTGGGTGCACGGCCACCGCGCCATCACCCAACATGGTTTCAGGTCGCGTTGTGGCAATCGAAATGTAATCGCGGGTCTCGCGCAAAGTTACATTTCCGTCCTCATCCTTCTCGATATATTCGTAGGTCTCACCATTTTCGAGAGGGTATTTGAAGTGCCAGAAATGACCATCAACCTCTGTGTTCTCAACTTCAAGATCAGAAATCGCCGTTTCAAATTTCGGATCCCAATTGACCAATCGTTTGTCACGATAGATCAAACCTTCATTGTGAAGCTGTACAAAGACTTTCAGCACGGCTTCCGACAAGCCTTCATCCATAGTGAAGCGTTCGCGGCTCCAATCGCATGACGTGCCAAGACGCTTCAGCTGATTAAGGATCGTGCCGCCGGATTCCTCTTTCCATTGCCAAACTTTGTTGACGAATTCATCGCGGGTGTAGTCGGTTCGTTTTTCCTGGCGCTCCATCATCTGGCGCTCAACCACCATCTGCGTCGCGATGCCCGCATGGTCCATCCCTGGTTGCCAGAGGACAGACTTGCCGCGCATCCGCTCAAACCGGCACAAAATATCTTGCAAGGTGTTGTTCAGCGCGTGGCCCATGTGAAGAGACCCGGTGACATTGGGCGGTGGAATAACAATGGTATACGG
>JAJFGD010000100.1 GCA_021776315.1 Hyphococcus sp.
CCTGACGCTAAGCTCAACTCTATCTGCCGCAGCAAATTCAATATGTCTTCGTCGGAAAAACGCTTCCTCGCCATCCTATAACCTCCACATGTTCGTAGAATATCACGAAATTTGTGGCTCAGTTATATGGGGGCAAGACAGCGAGTTTATTGCAACGCGTGTTTGGGTCCGAATCGGATTTAACTCGATATCGGGTGTACTCGAGCAACAGATCACCGCATACACAATTGTTTTTATTGATTTATTTGTGATATCGGAAGAATTCTGTAAGTCCTCCTAATATTCGGTATACTGTCGGCAGTAGCGTAGATTGCACATACGGCCAACGCTATCGGTTGGCTCGGATTGGGAGAAGACGGGCATGACGAATTCATTTATTACGAACTACAAGATTCCGATCATTGCGGGTGGTGTCTTAATTTTGGCAGGGGGTGTTTACTTCTTTACGAAAGACGCTGCGATTGACGGTCGGGATGCCGCCGGAACGATTGCTGCTGCTGAAAGATTTGGCGGTGAAACATTAAGCGACGATGACGTTGTGCTTGGTGATGAAACCGTATCGGATTTTATCCAAACAGATACATTTGAGCTGCTCGTAAGCGATGAATCGTTTCGAGCTTTGGCTGCTGATCCAGGGTTTTCAGCACTTGCACAACACCCTCAGGCCATGGCGGCAATTGCTGCGGCACCAGAGGCAATGGCAGCACTTGCTGGCCACCCACAAGCAATGGCCGCATTGGCCAGTGCACCTGAAGCCATGGCAGCACTCGCTGGTCATCCACAAGCGATGGCGGCATTGGCAGGCGCACCCGAGGCGATGGCTGCACTCGCGAGCAACCCGCAAGCATTAGCCGCTTTTGCAAGCGCACCAGAAGCTCTTGCTTCTTTGGCGGCCGACGCCAATGCATTGAATGCGTTGGCAGCAAATGCCGAGGCGCTTGCAGCGCATTCTGCTGATGCGCAAGCGATTTCAGCGCTCGCATCAAATGCGGAAGCCTTTAAAGCACTTGCAGGGCACCCGCAGGCCTTCGCAGCACTCGCCGCTCACCCGCGAGCATTTGCGGCACTCGCCGCACACCCGCAAGCACTGGCATCAATGGCTGCCAATGCAAGTGGTATCGCTGCGGTCGCAAGCAATGCAGAAGCCTTCCAAGCAGCAGCAGCTGACGCTTCTGCTGTTGAGGCAATGGCAGCAGATGCCGCGGCGTTCCAAGCGCTCGCTGCCGATGCACAAGCCATGCAGGCCTTAGCGTCAGACGCTCAAGCCTTGCAAGCTTTAGCTGCTAATGCAGAAGCGTTTGAGGCGCTCGCTGCAAATGCCGAAGCATTAAACGCCATGTCTGCAAATGCAGAGGCGCTGAATGCATTATCCGCAAATGCAGAGGCCTTCAAAGCACTTGCTGCGAACCCACAAGCACTTGCTTCGCTGGCTTCCAATGCTGAGGCGCTTCAAGGGTTGGCGAGTGATGCACAAGCGCTCAATGCTGTCGCGGCGAATGCAGAGGCTCTACAAGCTCTAGCAGCTGATGCGAATGCGCTAAGTGCCCTCAACGCGCTATCCGCAGACGCACAGGCGCTACAAGCTATGTCAGCGAATGCAGAAGCCCTTCAGTCCCTAGCAGCAGATGCAAATGCTCTAAGTGCACTATCATCCAACGCTGAAGCATTGCAGGCGCTTTCTGCAAATGCAGGAGCGTTGAAGGCACTTGCAGCTGACGCGAATGCGCTAAGCGCACTATCGGCCAATGCGGAAGCCTTACAAGCGCTGTCGGCGAATGCTGGTGCGTTACAGGCGCTTGCCGCTGATGCTTCAGCACTGAGTGCCGTTGCGTCTAATGCAGAGGCCTTACAAAGCCTTGCAGGGCTCGACGCATTCAAAGCGTTAGCGGCCAATCCGCAAGCGCTACAAGCTTTGGCAAGTGAAGCGAACGCACTAAGCGCCGCATCACGACGATAAAGCCGGCCAAAAAAATAATGCAGCTATGCGCCAAATCGCATAGCTGCATTTAAAACATTGTGGGGGCGATGATGAGGGCGGTAGTAATATGGGCAGTCGTACTATGTTTACAGTTCAGCGGAGCTGCTGCTGAAAGCTTTAAAATGCGTGTGCAAGAATCTGATGATTTGCGCATGTTATATGTTGACCCCCTATATGAGTATATGACCCCGTATGTGACGCAGGTCTTTTACAACGCGATCGATTTTCAAAAAGAGACATTTAATTGGGAGCCTTGGGATAAATCCACCGTCCTGATGCTCGATATTTCAGACTATGGGAATGGTGCCGCATTCTCCTCACCGTCCAACGGCATCCACCTTGAAATTGCGCCAGTCAGCAGGACTTTTGAAGCGTTTGTCGCCAGCGAGAGACTTTATTCCCTCGTCAATCATGAGCTTGTGCATGTCGCCGCATTGGATGTCTGGAATAAACGTGACGCATTTTGGCGCAAGTTGTTTTTCGGGAAACCAATGCCCGACGGAAAACATCCTGAAACAATTTTGTATAATTTCCTGGCCACACCGCGCGTAAATGCGCCGCGCTGGTATCATGAAGGCAGTGCCGTTTTTTTCGAAACATGGATGGCCGCTGGGCAAGGCCGAGCTGAAGGTGCCTATGACGAAATGGTGTTTCGTTCCATGGTGCGCGACAACGCTCATTTTTACGGACCGCTTGGGTTGGTTTCCAAAGGAACGCAAACAGACTTCCGCGGCATGGCAAACGCCTATCTTTATGGAACCCGGTTCTTTAGTTATTTAACGCTGAACTATTCACCAGAACAGGTTGTGGAATGGCTCTCACGCGATGAAGGCAGCAAAGCCTATTACTCCAAACAATTCGAACATGTATTCGGCAGGAAGCTAACGACCGTATGGAATGAATGGATAGAATGGGAACGAATCTTTCAAAAACTCAATTTAGCGCAGGTCCGTACGTTTCCAACGACGCAACCACAATCACTGTCCCCTCGCCCTTTGGGGTCTGTCTCACGCGCGTTCTATGACGAGCAAAACGACAGTTTGATTGCCGCATTCCGTTACCCAGGAGTGGTCGAATATATCGGTAGTCTTGATATTGAATCGGGCGAGACAAAGCGCCTCGCGGATATTAAGGGATCAATGCCCCACCGCGTTTCGTCCGTCGCCTATGATCCAGAAACAGGCACAGCTTGGTTTACTACCGACAATTATGCCTATCGTGACATCGTTCAGATCGACACACGCACTGGTAAAAAGAACGTCATTTTACGCGACGCCCGTATCGGTGACCTTGTTTTCAATCCAGCAGACAAATCTTTGTGGGGTGTGCGCCACCTGAATGGCAAATCATCACTGGTGCGCATGCCGGCGCCGTATGACAAATGGAACCTGGTCTGGGCTTCGGAGTTTGCGCAAGACTTTTTTGATTTGGATATTTCACCAGATGGCCAATTGATGGCCATGACCATGGGATCAACGAGTGGCAGACAGACATTAAAGGTTTTCCGCATTGAAGATTTGTTGGCAAACAACACGACGGAAATTGCTAGCCACCAAACTGGCCCTGCCCAACCCGAAGGAGCCGCATTTTCGCCCGACGGGAAGTACATCTATTTCAGTTCATACTTAACCGGTGTATCAAACATTTTTCGTTACGAGATCGATAGTGGCGATTGGCAAGCGGTCAGTAATGCCGAAACAGGGTTTGTTCGACCGATCCCCTTAAAAGATGGCACATTAATTGTCTTCGAATTTACCGGAGAGGGCTTCACGCCAGTTCGGATACAGCCAGAGCCATTGACTGAAATCGCGACGATTTCTTTTTTAGGCAACCGAGTCGCAAAGAAACATGATTTGCGCCGAAAATGGTCTGTTGGATCTCCAAGAAAAGTCGACTTGAAAGAAGTCGCCCCAGTTGAAAGTGACTATCGTCCCCGACGTCGTTTGCGCGTCGGGTCCATCTATCCAATTGTTGAAGGGTTTAAAGATACCGCAGCGCTTGGCCTTCACGTCAATATTGAGGATCCGGCCTATTTCAATCAACTTGATATTACCCTTTCTTATTCACCGGGTGGCAATCTCGGTAAGGGCGAACGGTTCCATGCTGACGTTGCTTACAAGGGACTTCATTGGCGCGGACGCTATTGGCACAATGACGCCGATTTTTATGATTTGTTTGGCCCAACCAAACGCGCGCGCAAAGGGGATGCTTTTATTGTCGGATATGAACGTGCCTTGATTTATGATGATCCGCGTGAACTTCGTATTGCGGCAGAACTTGGATATTACACAGGCCTTGATACATTGCCGCAAAACCAGAATGTCGCCACCGGCTTTGAAAACATTCTCGGCGGAGAAGTCTCACTTTCTTATACCAACACTCAAGACTCGCTTGGAAGCGTTGACCATGAAAAGGGCTGGCGATGGAATATTGCCACAAATGTTGATCGCGCTGGTGGTGACACCGTTGGGCGCTTCCATGGTGGGTTAGATTTTGGATTTGCATTGCCCATACCGAACTCCTCAATTTGGTTTTACAATTCTGGCGGTTTTGCCGAGGGTAATCGCCTCAATCCATTAGCGAGCTATTATTTTGGTGGCTTCAAAAATAACTATGTGGATGACCGCGAAATAAAACGTTATCGGGAATATGATACTTTTCCTGGTTTCGAGATTGACGAGATCGCTGCGCGGCAATTTGTAAAATCAGTCGCCGAATGGAATTTGCCCCCGCTTCGATTTGAGAGCATTGGGACGCCCGGACTATTTCTTGCAAACGCGCGGACGGCGTTTTTTGGCGGTGCGCTCGTAACGGAACCTGGTGGGATGATGGAACGGACAGTCTATAGTGTCGGCGGCCAGGTCGATTTCAACTTCACTCTTGCTCACCGCCTGCCCATGGCATTGTCCGTGGGATATGCTACGGGATTTGAATCAGGTTCAAATCGCTCGGATGAGGTTCTTATTTCGCTCAAAATTATGTAAGTTAGAGAAAACTTGTCATGACCTGAGCGATTAATTCTTATGTCGAATGAATTTATGTTGAAAGCGGTCTTTGGCTGCCTTCCGGTAATTACCTTTCTGGCCACCCTGGTTCACTTCGACTCGTTTAAACTCGTTCGCCCGAAAACTGTCCTCATGGTCACCGTTGCTGGTGCGGCCAGTGCTGGAATCGCCTATCTGCTTGAGATCTTCATGCTTGATAGCATGGGAATTGAACTTCATGATCTGATGCACTTTGGTGCACCGGTGGTTGAGGAGCTTTTAACGGCGATCGTTATCATCATCCTTGTTCAAACAAACCGTATCGGCTTTTCTTTTGATGCCGTCATTTTAGGTTTTGCCGCGGGCACGGGCTTTGCGCTGATTGAAAATTTCTACTATTTATACGCGCCGCAGGATAGAGATCTGGCTGTATGGGTCATTCGTGGTTTTGGATCTGCAATCATGCACGGCGCAACAACGAGTGTTTTTGCGCTTTCTGGACATTTGCTTGCTCAGCGCGCGGGTCAGGCCAAATTTTATCACTACCTTCCCGGCCTTGGCTTTGCGGTCGGATTTCACACAGCATTTAACTATGTCTTTCTCGATTTCCCAGTTGCTTCCACGGTTGGCATGATTATCTGTCTACCGGCAATTACAGCGCTACTTTTGAACCGTGACAAAAAGACAATTCAAGATTGGTTAGTTGTTGACTTTGATGACCACAAAAAACTGCTTGAGCAAATCCGCTCTGGCGAATACGAAAAACTTCCCGCGGGACGGTTTTTAACAAAGATGCATGAGCGGTTTGATGCCTACACTGTCGACAAGATGATTTTTTATATTGAGCTACATACAGAACTCGTCATCGCAGCAGAGGAAATATTACTTGCCCATTCGGAAGGTAAGAACCAGACCGTCGAAGGGTCAGTAAAAGAAAAACTCGTTTTGTTACATGAAGTGGAAGGTGAGATCGGCAAGACAGGCATGCTCGCCCTTCGCCCGCATCTAAACTTTAATCGTCATGAATTTTGGGAAATATACATGCTTGAAAAAGAAGCAGGGTTTGCCCATCCCCACGCGCATTAACAAATACATTGCTCCATACGGTGCGATTATTCGTACTCTCCATAATTTTTACATTAGCTTTTGAAGGACTGCTGCCCCACGAAACAGGCAGTACAAGTTTGATTTGATCAGTCCCCCTTGACTCTTTTGCATCAAAGAGAACAAAATAAGAACATTATGTCATCGCTTGTCAACTCAATGGCCGTGCAACAAGCCGGCCTTGGAAAAATTACACTTAAAAACCATAGGGTTGTGTCCCTTGGGGGGGTGATCCAGCTCGCCTGCGGCCGCACGCACGAGGTTATGGGGGATGCCGCTGACATGTTCGCCATTGCAACGGCAATGCATATGGTTGGCCCTGTCCTATGGATCGGATGCCACAATCATGTGAGGTCGCTCGCCCCTACCGGGCTCCAGGATTTTTTAAGTCCAGCTCGCATCATCACCACCTCCTGCATATCCCGACAGGAGGTTCTTTGGGCTGCGGAGCAATCACTCAGAATGTTGAAAAATGGCTGCGTTGTTACCGCACTTGATGACGGCCCTAACCTAACGGAAAGCCGTCGTCTTCAAATCGCGGCGGAAGAAGGGAATGCGCTGGGGATTATCTTGATTGCCAAGCGCGCCCAAACGTCAGCAGCGCAAACGCGTTGGGTATGTGATGCATTGCCTGATCAAGAGATAGCATGGGTTTGGCGCCTCACGAAAGATAAAGGTGGCCAGGTGGGGACCTGGAAAGTTGGTTGGCGGGCATATAATGGGGAGAACAAAGATGGGCCGAATCTTATCTTTATGGCTGCCACAGCTGCCGCTTGATCGGCGCATTCGCCTTGGTGATCCTTGTACGAATGGGCCTTTTGCAATCATTGTCGAAAATAAAAATGCATGGCGAATAGCGCATCTCACGCCCGCCGCCCGACAGGCTGGCGTCTCAGAAGGGCTATCGCTCCCCGATGCCCGTGCGATCTGCCCCGATCTTCTAACGGCACCGGCAGATCCAATGCGCGAAGGCAGCCTTTTGCGTGCGCTTTGGCGTTGGGCAGATTGTTTGTCGCCACGGGTTGCCTTTGATCCACCTGATGGGTTGCTTTTGGATATCGCCGGCTGCGCTCACCTTTTTGGTGGTGAAAAGGAAATGGGCACGCATACCCGTGAGCAACTTGCGGATATGCAAATCCAGTCCCGCATTGGCATCGCAGATACAAAGGGCGGTGCCCGTGCGCTTGCGCGCTTTTCGGATACCCCCGTCGCCATTGCGGCACCCGGCGAGACCAGTCAAAAACTTAAAACGCTCCCCATCAACGCACTTGATGTCCATGACACCATTGTCAGAGGGTTGGCACAAAGCGGGTTGAAAACAATTGGACAGCTTTACGCTATTAAATCTGGTGAGCTTGCGCGTCGCTTTGGTCTTACGCTCACAAAATCGCTGTCTGGCTCTCTCGGACATGAGCCCGATCCAGTAACGCCTGCCGCTGCCGATCCTATTTATGCAGCACGAATGACATTGCCAGAACCGATTGGTTACAAGTCAGACATTGAAGGCGTCTTGAAACGTCTTTCAGATTCTATCTGCAATCGTTTTGTAAAAGATCAAAAGGGCGCAAGGCGGTTCACGCTCACTGTTCGATGTGTCGATACCGGAGATCATTTACTCTCTGTTGGGTTTGCGCGTCCCTGCGCCGAGCCACAACTGATATTACAACAATTCTCCCGCCCACTCGATGAATTGAAAATTGAATTTGGAGCAGATTGGTTTCGTCTTGTCGCCGAGCATATCGAGCCCATGCAACCACGCCAGTTAGCCTTAGGGAAAGTGGCGGATGAAAAAGACAGTACAGCCCATCTCATATCAACCCTTGGTAATCGTTTAGGGTTTGATCATGTCCGAAAATTTGCGGCCCAAAATGCACATCTCCCCGAACAAGAATTTAAAACGCTTGAAATTCTAGATGAAAAATATGAACCGATTTGGAAAGCCTGCCCACGAAAGCGCCCCATTCGCCTTTATCCCACGCCAGAATATTTGCGTGCCCTAAAGCCGGGACGGCCGCCAGTCGCCTTTGAGTGGCGGCGCAAAAAATATGCAACGCAATCAGTACAAGGTCCCGAACGACTAACGTCAGAATGGCATTATGACGGTGATAAGCGCACGCGCGATTACTGGAAGGTCCAAACCTCAAACGGCCCAAGACTGTGGCTTCTCACCTATCCAGGAGAAACGCCGCCTCACTGGTTCGTCGCAGGAATATTTCCGTGAGTTACGCCGAACTTTTTGTCATTAGTAATTTTACGTTCCTGACGGGGGCCTCTCACGCAGAGGAATTGGTCGAGCGCGCGGCTAAGCTCGGTTTGGGGGCGATCACCATTACCGATAAAAATACATTTAGTGGTATTGTACGCGGGCATGGTGCCGCCAAAAGGTATGGCGTCAGCTATATTGTTGGTACCCGCCTCGTTCTTACTGATGGAACAGAAATCTTAGCCTATCCGAAAGATCGTGCTGCATTTGGACGTCTCACGCGTCTTTTGACAATTGGCAAGAGACGCACAACAAAAGGTCAATGTGCGCTAGAATTATCTGACATTCTGGAATGGGGAGAAGGCAGTATATTGGTCCCAGTTTCTGGACCAAGCTATATACGTACGGTCAGAGCACTCCTGAAAAATTTCACAGACAATGTCTTTGTGGGGCTCATACCCCAATATGATGGTGAAGATGAAGCACGATTTTTTCAACGCGCTCAAAAAGCGACAAAAGTCGGCGCACCGATTGTCGCCCTTGGTAATGTGATTATGCATGTGGGGCGACGTCGGCGCCTCGCTGATATTCTTTCTTGCATCCGCGAGAAAACCACCATCGACAAGCTTGGCCGTCATGCACAACCTAATGCAGAACGCCGCCTTAAATCCGAATTTGAAATGCGCCGCCTATTTAAAAACTACCCGACGGCGATCACCAATACAGCGCTCATTACTGCACAATGCAAATTCTCTCTTGATGAGCTTCAATATGAATATCCGGACGAAGTCACTGATGGCCTCGACCCGAATGAGCGGCTGCGGCAACTGACAGAGCATGGCTTAAGCACACGCTACCCCGACAGTGTGCCACTCAAAACACGTGCGATGATTGAAAAAGAGCTGCGCCTGATCGCAGAGCTCCACTACGCGCCCTATTTCTTGACCGTATATGACATTGTCAAATTTGCACGGTCAAAGAATATTCTTTGCCAAGGCCGTGGGTCAGCGGCAAACTCTGTCGTTTGTTATGCGCTGGGAATTACCGAGATATCGCCTGAAACCATCACAATGGTCTTCGAACGGTTTATCTCCGAGGCGCGTAATGAGCCACCGGACATCGACGTCGATTTTGAACATGAACGGCGCGAAGAAGTGATCCAACATATTTATCAAAAATATGGGCGTGAGCGCGCAGGTATTTGTTCAACCGTCACCCATTTTCGATCACGCCGCGCCATCCGTGAAGTTGGCAAAGCCATGGGCCTTTCTGTGGATGCTGTTGCTGCGCTTTCGAGCCAAGTTTGGGGCATTTCAAACAATGGCGTTGGTGATGAACGCGCGAAAGCTGCTGGACTGGATGCGAAAGATAACCGATTGCGCCAGACACTTTCTCTTACGAAAGAGATAATCGGTTTTCCTCGCCATCTATCACAACATGTAGGTGGCTTCGTCATCACAAAAGGCAGGCTCGACGCGCTTTGTCCCATTGAAAATGCTGCAATGGAAGATCGTACGGTCATTGAGTGGGATAAAGATGATATCGATACGCTCGGCATATTAAAAGTCGATATTCTTGGGTTGGGTATGCTCACCTGTATTCGAAAGAGCTTTGATCTTTTAAAAACCTGGAAGGGTGAACGTTATACGCTGGCAACGCTGCCTGCAGAAGACCCCATCGTCTATGACATGCTTTGTGAGGCGGACACTATTGGCGTGTTTCAGGTTGAATCGCGCGCACAAATGAATTTCCTACCGAAAATGCGTCCACGCACATTCCAAGATCTCATTGCTGAAGTGGCGATCATCCGACCGGGGCCTATTCAAGGAAATATGGTCCCCCCTTATCTCAGGCGTCGCCGCGGCCAAGAGCCGATTGAGTTTCCATCCGAGGAATTGAAAGAGGTTCTTGAACGAACCTATGGGGTGCCGCTTTTTCAAGAACAAGCGATGCAAATTGCGATTGTGGCTGCTGGTTTTACAGCAACTGAGGCTGATGGATTGCGCCGCGCCCTTAATGGCTTTCGCCGGGAAGG